>JALHDH010000160.1 GCA_022839105.1 bacterium | reverse complement strand
CTCGCGACAGAAGACTGCGGGCGTCACGTAGCCCAGGTGCTTGTGACCGCCCCGGAGCATGGGGGCGAGGACCTGACCCAGCCGCAATTCGAGGAGGGGGCCGAAGCGCTCCAATTCCATCAAGGCTTCCTGCATCAGGGCGACCTGCCGGACCCGGGAGGGCCGCAAGCCTCGGGCAGAATCCTCCAGGAGCGCGAGGACTTCCGGGCGGAGTTCGGGACTGGCCTGGGATGCCGGATTCTCCATACCTCATTTTACCTTGGATGGGCCCGCCGGGTCCAATTTTGCGATCGCGCAATCGCCTGCGCCGCAGGGTTTTGCGCGATTCGCAGGCGATGATTTGCGGCCTTTTTGAAGGCCTCGACGACAAAAATCTCATCCGGCCCCGGAGCCAGCCCTTCCAGGCCCTTCCAGGGGGTCTTGCGGGGCGAATTTCCATCGATATCCTTCAATGCCGGTTCTTGCCCTCAGGAGGCCCCGTCACAAAGAATTAACAATCTGCTAGTGCCAGAAGGCTTGGATCATGGGGATGGCTCTCAGGGCGAGCGGGCGATCGGCTCGCAGATGGGGGTCAGATCCACGCTGTCCGGTCAGCCAGGCCGGTCCGGGCCGTTCGCCCACGCCGTCCGCCCTGTCCCCGGACGCGGTACCGTCCACAGCCCGGATCGTGGGTCGCCTGATGACCGACGATCCTGGCCAAGACCCACATCGATCAGGTTGCCAATTCGTCAGCGATCGGACGAGACGGCCCGCTGCGAGGTCGTTTGACAAGATCCCCCCGGGCCGCCGTCGGCTGCGCCAGAAGAGGTCACGGCGAGATCTGCTTGGCCTGCCTGGATTGGCCCACCGGGCGGGTGACGTCTCCTGTCACGGGGTCGCGATATTGTTCAGGCAAGTGGGCTGACCGGGACCTTTAAGAGTTGCTGGAGGAGCCCTCGGTCAGTTTGCCGAGAGGGGAAGCACGACGATGCAGAAGTTGATCCCTGTGGCCTGCCCTGGCTGCGGAAGCCAGGAGATCCGCGACGATCTGGTCTGTCTGAGTTGTGGCAGCAGGCTGGCCTGGTCCCAAGATGGCCACAGCCTGAGGTTGGCCGGAGTCAATCATCAGTGCCCCGGCTGCGGACGCATGAACGACAAGAACAACCGATTCTGCGGTATCTGCGGCGAACCCCTGGTCCTGGCCTGCCCCGTCTGCGCTGGCGAACATCCGCAGGATACCCGGGTCTGTCCTGTTCACGGGGTCAGGCTCTTGGGCTTCCAGCGGGCAGTGGCCAGGTTGCGGGAGTTTGCCGTGAACATGCAGGTTGCAGAGGCCCGTCTGGAGTGCTTCCAGAAAGCCGAAGCCCTGACCCAGGAGATCGCCAGACTGGAAGCCGGCCAGGCCGGAGGCTCGACGCAGAAGGCAGATTCTGAAGCGTTGCCAGGCCTGGTGGTCCTCTACGCATTGGCCGCGTGGTTCCTGGCCTTTGTCCTGGCAGTCGTGCTGGCGAATCTCTCCGAGGCCCTTTACTATTCAGACTATTCTCACGGCATGCCGCAGATGCATCGTGATGCCTTGATTGGAAAGTTGACCGTCGGTGGAGGCGTTTTCGGCACGGTCTTGGCCTTTCTGCTGGCTTGGCATCAATCAAACGTCTCCAGCTCCAACGAGGAAGCGGCCCACGAGGAGTCAGTAAACAGGCTCCGTGATTGTCGAGAGAAACTCTCCAGAATCCGGGTCCATCCCGATGCCGTGGCCCTCCATCGGCAGTGTCGAAAAGAGTTGGACGCTGCGCTGTCTGCGTGCGCTCAGGAAGTCCACAAGGACGCCTTCGACCTGTTGAAGGAGCGTGCCGGGATCGGGCTTCAATGATCGGGTCGCCCGTTAGACCACGCTTGACCTCCACAGCAACCCCGAGAGCCGCGACCTGGCCTGGTGGACCCTGCCCGAGGCCTTCGCCCTGACCGACGAGGCCAGCATGCAAACTCGAGGCGCTGGCGGGCGCGCTGCGCCGCTGAGGCGGACGAAAGGTCTCCGCGCCCGGAGATCAGGGGGAAATCTCGGCCAGCCCCTGCGCGGCCCGGGCCTGGACCTCAGGGAACTGGTGTCCTGTCTGCAGAACGTACCGGTAGCGCTTCCGGGCCCCTGCCAGGTCGCCCCGGGTCCGGGCCTGGTCCCCGGATTCCACCAGGGCCACCAGCAGGTTGTGCCGCGCCTGGTGACGGAAGGGGTCCAGTTCCAGGGCCCGCTCGAAGTGCAGGGCGGCCTCGTCCCAGCGCTGGAGCCTGCCCAGCACGACTCCGGCATTGTATTCCAGGGCGGCGCTGGGGGGACCCGCCAGGTAGCGCTCCAGGGCGGTGGGCAGGTCTCCGGTCGATTCGGCCAGGTTGCCGAATTGCCGGTGCAGGAGCTCCTCGGGCCGGGCTCCCGCAGCCATCCCGTCGCGGTAGGCCTGCTCGGCGCCCGCCAGGCTTCGCTGGGCCAGGCGCAACTGGGCCAGGTAGTGATAGCCCGCGGCGGTGCGTGGAGCCAGGCGGATGGATTCCAGAAGGTGGCTCTCGGCCTGGTCCAGCCGGCCATTCTCCAGGTGGTGGATGCCCAGCGCCAGGCGGGCAGCCTGGCTTTCCGGGCGGGCCGCCACGGCCGCCTGCCAGAATCGGCCCTCGTCGTTCCAGACCTGGTTGCGGGCCACGGTGGCGGCGGCCCAGACCAGGACGATCAGGGCCAGGATGCGGACATGCCGGTCGGCCAGCAGTGCTGCCAGAAGCAGGCAGAAGCCCACGCTGGGAAGGTACAGGAAGCGTTCGGCCAGGGGTTGGGGCAGGGGGACCAGGTTCAGCACCGGGATCAGGGCCAGCGGGATCCAGGCCAGCGAGAAGCAGACCGCGGGAGCCCTGCGGGCCGTCCAGGCCAGGAGCCCAGCCCAGGTCAGCGCGACCACCCAGCCGGCTGCCATCGAGAGGGGGGACACGGCCTGGAGGGCCAGGTGGCGTTCGATGCTCAGCCAGAAGGGCATCGCCAGGAGGCCGAGATACTCCAGGAAGAAGCGGGGCGCCAGAAGGATCCGATTCCCCAGGCCTTCGGCCAGGTCCAGGGTGGGCACCAGGCCATCCAGGGCCTGGTGGCGCAGGGCCAGCACCGCGCCCAGGGCCAGGAACTGCAGGCCCAGGACCCTGAACGCGACCCCTCTCGGGGTCCGGCGCAGCGCCAGGGCGGCCGCGCTCAGGACGGGGATCACCACCGTGCTCTCCTTGGCCAGGAGGGCCAGGGCCAGGGCCAGGGCCGAGCCCAGGGCCGAGGCGGTGGTTCCCCGCAGGGCCAGGAGCAGGGCCCCCAGGCCGAAGAGGCAGGCCAGCACGTCGGTACGCCCCGAGATCCAGCTCACGGACTCGGTGTGGACGGGGTGGACGGCGAAGAGCAGCCCCGCCGCCAGACCCGCCCGGGGGGAGTCGAAGAGCCGATTCCCCAGGTGCATGACCGCCAGGGAGCATCCCAGGTGGGCCAGCAGGTTCGTCAGGTGGAATCCGAAGGGCGAGAATCCCCAGACCAGGGCGTCCAGGCGGAAGGAGAGCAGGGTCAGGGGCCGGTAGAACGGACTGATTTCCCATTCAGCCAGGGCCAGTCGGGCGAAGTCGGTCATGAAGGGAGCCCAGGCAGGTTGGACCCCCTTGATGTAGCTGTTCTCCAGGATCAGGACCCGGTCATCCCACAGGAAGGGGCCCGTCAGCACGCTGGCATAACACAGCACGGCCGCCAGGGCCACCAGCAGGTTCCAGCCACTCTTCACGGCGCGGGGCTTCGCGCCGACGGACCTGTTCCCTGGCTCGGAGCCTGGACTTCCGGTCGTCTGCGCGAGGCACCTTGATCCAGGTCAAGATTCCCGGCCCTGCCTCCCGATAGACTCAAACCCTGAACGCATCCCGGAGGGAGCAGGACATGAACCTTCACGATACCGAGATTCCGCTGGGCCGCCTGGTGGCCGAGCATCCCCACCTGATCCGCACCCTGGAGGGCCTGGGTCTGGACTATTGCTGCGGAGGCCAGAGGCCCCTCTCCCAGGCGGTGGCCGAGAAGGGGCTGGACCTGGAGGAGGTGCTCGCTTCCCTCAAGCAGGCCCTGGCCTCCACCCAGGACGCCTGCGCCGCGCCCTGGCTCGAGAAGAGCTGCTCGGAGCTGATCGACCATATCGTCCGCAGCCATCACGGCTTCCTGCGCACCGAGCTGCCGCGCCTGAGCGGCCTGACGCAGAAGGTCTTCGAGGTCCACGGCTCGGGTGCCCCGGAACTCGAAGACCTGCGCCGGGTCATGGCCGGCTTCCGCGACGAGATCGAGTCCCACCTGGCCAAGGAGGAGCAGATCCTCTTCCCCGCCATCGTGGCCTGTGAAGCCCGGGGAGCGGGCATGTCCCAAGGGTCGGGAGTCCTGGCCCAGGGGCCGATCTCCTGCATGGAGAGCGAGCACGACGAGGCCGGGGCCGCCCTGGCCGAGATGCGCCGCCTGACCGGGGACTTCTCTCCCCCCGAGGCGGCCTGCGGCTCGTGGCGGGCCCTCTACCAGGGCCTGGAGGAACTCGAGCAGGACATGCACCGGCATATCCACGAGGAGAACAACATCCTCTTCGAGCGGGTCCGCGCCGCCGGCTGGTAGGGCGGGATCGCGCCGGGGTGAACCCGGCGTCCGCGCGCTGCTTCGGGCGCCGAGGCTCCGTCCGCGCGACGGGCTTCAGCGCCCGTTCTGCATCTGTCGGAAGACCGGCTCGAAGAGACTCTTCAGGAGCAGGGCTCCCTCGTCCGAGAGATGATGGGAGTCGATGTACAGGGGGGCCGCGTCCAGGGTCAGGCTCTCCCAGCCCAGGATCTCCGGGGCCGGGTCCAGGACCACGAAGTCCTCGGAGCGGGGGAGCCCCTCCAGGGCCTGATGGACCAGGGCGTTCCGGGCCCGGTGAGCCTCGGGAGTCGTCGGGTGGGGGGCAAGCCACGGCCATCTCGAGACCAGCCGCAGGTTGCGGGAGTTCACGCCTGGCTGGCTGGGGAAGTCGCCCACGAAGACCACCCGGATTCCCCGGCCTTGGAGGTGGTGGACCGTCTGTCGAAGGTCCTCGGCGAAGCCTTCCCGGCCGTAACTGGACCAGTAGCCCGACAAGAAGACGGTGTCCACCCGCTCCTGTTCCAGGGTCCGCAGCGCCAGGGCCCGCCAGCGCTTCTTGTATTCGGGGCTCTTGTCCCAGCCCGGCATCTCATGACCCCACTCCAGCAGAGGGGCGGACGAGGTGGCGGTCAACTGCAGCCCGGGCAGGTCGTGGATCCTTCCCAGTTCGTGCAGCAGCGGGGCCAGGCTCATCGCGTGGCTGTCGCCCCAAAGGAGGAAACGGGGGCCTTCGGAACGCGGGCTCCCCATCGGCGTCGGTCGGGCGTCGTCCGAGAGCGGATCCGCCGCGTGGGTCCGCGAGCGGAATTCCCGGGGGCGGGCCTTCTCAGCCCAGTTCTCGGGGTAGCCCTGGCTCTGCAGGAAGAGCTGCCCCGAGGAGATCGCCAGCACTGCGTAGGAGGCGAAGAGCCACCCCATGGCCCGGCGTCGAGGCAGGAACCTCTTGGTTCGGATCGGAGTCTCGACCCACAGCCAGGAGGCGTATCCGGCCAGGCAACTGGCCAGGACCAGAAGCCAGCGGGCCTCCAGGCTGCCGGCCACGCCCAGGTAGAAGGCATAGGCCACCAGGGGCCAGTGCCAGAGGTACAGCGAGTAGGAGATCTGCCCCACCCGGACCGCGGCGGGATGGGAGAGGACCCGTCCCACCCAGGTCAGGGGGCCGGCGGAGTTGGCCAGCAGGAGCAAGGCCGTCCCCAGGCAGGGGATCAGGGCCGCGGTGCCGGGGAATGGGGTGTCCGGTCGATAGAAGAAGATCGCCCAGCCCACCATCCCCAGCCCGATCCAGGCCAGGACCTGACGGACCCTGAGGTTCTCGGCCAGGGGCGCGCGGGCGCCCTGCAGCCACCAGGCCAGAAGCCCTCCCATGAGGAGCTCCCAGGCCCGCGTCGGCAGGTTGAAGAACGAGAAAGACTCGCGGATCGGGGTCCAGGCCACGCCCAGGGCCAGGGAGGCCAGGAAGATCCCCCAGAGGCCCAGGCCGACCCTGCGCGGGAAGCGCCGGTGCAGGAAGGCCAGGGCGATGGGGAAGAAGAGGTAGAACTGCTCTTCCACCCCCAGGGACCAGGTGTGCAGCAGGGGGCGGATCTCGGGGGCATCGCCGAAGTAGCCTCCTTGGACGACCCGCCAGAAGTACACGTTGGAG
>JALHDH010000159.1 GCA_022839105.1 bacterium | reverse complement strand
AGCTGGATTTGACATAATTTCAAGAGATTATGTATATAGTAAAAGATGTATCGGATTACCAAATTGCGATTTTATAAATACGAAGTAAAATTATTCTTAAGTAAGTTTGTTATTTGCAGAAAAATTGAATTTGCCTACTCATTGTTTTCAATTACAGGGTTGGGAGTTCACTAAAACCTTTATTTTCTGTGGAAATCGGGAAAGGTAAGATTTTTCTTGACAGGAATTTGTGTTTAAAGTAAAAGGAAAATGAGAATGAAGTAAAGAATAATATAGAAGTTTTTGGATATAAGTTAGAGCTCTGAAGGTGTGATTAATAAAAGCGAAAAAATATATATAGAATCAAAATAAAATATTTTTTTGTGTTTGAGGAGAGGAATGTGGATAGTAGCTTAAGGCAAGGCGTTATTTTAAGAACAACGGAAAAAGCTTTAAAAAAGACGGATTTTAAAGAAGTATCTATTTCCAAGTATAACGCCTTTCGCTTTCATAATATTCTTTCTTCAAATGATTCCTTTTCCAGTGAAAATTCTTTATTCCTACTTATGCTCAATTTATGCTATTATATCCAGCTTAAAATTGATTGGTTTGGGTATTCTTGTTTGATTCCTCTTACAATTTCAACACTGGAAGCGAACAGGAAATATTGCTTTTTTTGGTTGAAAAAATATCTTTAAGGAGGCATAAGTTATGAATCGGAAAGTTTTGTTTTTGTTCCTATTATTTTTAATCGGGATTTTCTTCTTATGTTGGGGAGAACAAATCACGATTGGAAATCCTGCTTCGGCAACTTATGGCTTAATTCCCATAAATAGGTATCACAATTATTCCACTTACGAAATGTTGTATACTTCAGGGGAACTACAGTCTGAGTGTTTGATCAATAAGATTGCATTCTACAAGCGCCGCGGAAATCCTTCATTATTAATTTCCAATGTAAGCATTTATATGAAGGTATCATCCGCAACCAGTTTATCTGAAGGAGAAATCTCTCCACCCTACTCTGAATATCAGCTTGTTTACAGTGGCAATTTTCCGAACAATTTTGGCTCTTCAGGTTGGGCAGAGGTTACTCTTTTTGATCCCTATCCTTATAATGCTACGGGAAATCTGCATATTCTTGTTGTAAAAGGTTTTGAGGTATGGTCAACTGATAGGCCCGATTATACCTATTCTTCTACAGGATCAACATATCTCTGCCGGGGCAGTTATTCTGATAACTTTCAACCGACCTATTTAACTCCTACTTATAATAGGCCTGTAATTCGTTTTGATGCGGAGTTTTTAATTGAAAATGAACCTCCTCTTCCTCCGATCAATCCTTTTCCGGCAAATTCGGCTATTGATGTATTAAAAAATATAACTCTGCATTGGCGTAGTGGAGGAGGTTGTCCTTCTCGCTATGATGTTTATTTTGGAGATACATCCAATCCGGTAAAAGTTATATCCCTTCTGAATGGAACAAATTTTAATCCCGGGATTCTGGAATATGGAAAGACCTATTACTGGAAGATTGATCCTTATAATATTTATGGCTATGCTTCAGATAAATATGAGCTTGAAGTATGGTCATTTACGGTAATGAATGACCCAACCTTAACCCGAAATGATTTACCCTATTTGCAAACCTTTGATAATGAATGGTCAGGTAGTCCTCCCTCTCCTTTAGGTTGGATAGTAATAAATGCTAATAATGATGATTATACTTGGAGGCAAACTAACGAATGTAATATTCCCGCCTATTCCGAACCCTATGCTGCTCAAGGGATGGGAAATACTGATGATTATCTTATTTCTCCACCTTTGGATTTAACAGCGGTTAATATAAAAATAAAATGGTATGATATGGTAGAAAGTGCCCAATATCCTAATTCCTATAAAGTTTTGCTTTCTACTACCGATTCAGATATCTCTTCTTTTACGGAAGAATTAGCTGTTTTTACCTGTTATAATACTGAATGGACGGAACATAGCTTGGATTTGAGCACTTACAGAGACCATCATATTTATCTTGCTTTTTACCAATATGCTTCCACAGCAACAAATTGGAGTTTCGGAATTGATGATTTCCAGATTGAAAAGCTGCCTGATGTGCCAATTCTGAATTATTCACCTACAGAAATTATTTTTCCCTTTACCCCTGTTAATACTCCTTCCAGCTATTTAAATGTTACCATTGCCAATACGGGAGAGGGAATTATAGACCTTACGGAGGATAATTTTACGCTTTTAGGCGACTATGATGATTTTGAGGTTGATTATTCCAATCTTGATGCACATTTGGAAACAGATCAAAGTGTTAATATTCCGGTTCGTTTCTATCCTCGCTCCTTTGGAGAAAAAAATGCTATTTTGCGAATTAATTATAGTTCTCGAACTCAGTATGATGTAATTCTTAAAGGAACTACATACTTTGAGGGTCTTCTTATGGAGGATTTTGAAGATGACTTTCTGCCAGTGGGATGGACAAAATATGTTAATAATAATAACGATATTATTCAAAGTAATGATAATAACCACACATTTAATGGACAATTTTCAGCCCGATTTAGTTCTCTTGAGGTTTCAAACGATTATAACCAATACTTGTTTAGTCCTCCTGTTTTAATCAATGCTTTTCACCATAATCTTTCGTTCTGGCATCTTAAACAAAATAGTGAAGAGACCTTGGAATGGGGTATTGCAACAGATACCAATCCTGAAAATTATGACTGGAAACCCGTTAATCTCAGCTGTGTTTCCTGGCAAAAGACCCAAATGGACTTGAAAGATTATGCGGATCAAATGGTCTATTTGGGATTTCATTATTATGGAAATAATTCTCAGTCAGTTTATCTTGATGATGTTCATATCTCATGTGATATTCCCGCTAATTATCCTACAGAAATAGATGGAATAACCATAACTTCCACTATCCACCTAAATATTAATAATGCTGTAACTGCTACTCATCCATTGGTGATGGCATTACCGAATTATAATAATCTAAACGCTCCTATTGTGCTTGGCTTATTAGGTTCTGGAAAAGGGAATTTATCTCTAAAACTCAGTTCCGGAAATTGGTATTGCCTAATTTACCATAGTGGACAGTGGCATTATGGAAGTTCTTATCCCTGCAATATAACCGAAGGGAATACCGGCATAGTAAATATATCTAATGTGGAATTTGGAGCTAAGAATGATGTTATTTTAGTAATTGAAGAAGGCATTGATCCTACTTTGCCGGTAAACCTATCCCGTTTTACGGCAGTAGTAACCTCAGAAAATTTTGTTATTATTTCCTGGACTACAGAAAGTGAAACTAATCATTCCGGCTATAATATTTTGCGTAGTGAAGATAAAGATTTACAAAATGCTATTATGATCAACGGTTCTATAATCAATAAAGGTTCTTCTGAAGGAACTCAGATTAAATATAATTACACGGATTTTGAGGTGTATACGAATATGATTTATTATTATTGGCTGGAAAGCGTTTCCCTTGATGGAAACAGTGAATTTTACGGTCCTATAACAGTTATTATTGGCGATCCAACTCAAGAACCGGTTCCTCCAACTGTTCCGATGGTTACAAAATTGTATAATGCATTCCCAAATCCTTTTAATCCGAATACCAATATTCGCTATTCCCTGAAAGAAGCTGGAAAAGTTAAAATTGAAATATACAATATGAAGGGACAAAAGATTAAAACCTACAATCTGGAACACACAAGTCCTGGTTACTATCAGGTTTCCTGGGATAGCTGTGATGAAAAGGGAAGAAGCGTTGCCAGTGGAATTTATCTCTATCGTTTATCCACCGGTAATTATACTTCCGCTAAAAAGATGGTCTTAGCTAAATAATGTAGAATGTAAAATGAATTTAAGAAAGGTTTAGAAGGTTGAAAGGGTTTATAAGGTTTATATAGTTGATATGGTTTAGAGGGTTGAGATTCTATAAAAGCTCAGAGGGTGAAACAATGGTAGCGATGGGTGCTTAAGCCCTTCGTTAAAAAAAGTTGATAAGGTTGAGATGATTTAGAAAGTTGAGAGGGTTGAGAAGGTTGATATCCTTGTCAACAAAATCTTGTGTATTCGGAGCTCGTTTTTTTTGTGTAGCCTGAGCTTGCCGAAGCTCCGAATCCTTTTTTTACAATGCCCACTCCTTGTTTCACCTTTTCCACTTGCTTGCGGAGGAACAGCGTCCTCCGACTACACAGTGTTGACTCCGGACTTTTTTATTGACCAGGAGGTCAACCTTTTGAGGATATTTCCTGCTTGACAAAAAAGAGCAGTTTTAGGGCATAGGCAATATGAAAACACATAAAGCAATAGCATTATTTTCCGGTGGACTGGA
>JALHDH010000158.1 GCA_022839105.1 bacterium | reverse complement strand
AAGCGACCTGCGAGGATCTGGCCCGGGCCTTCGAGCAGGCCGAGTCCAGCCGGACCGCCCCGGAAGGAGTCCAGACATCCGCAGCGCCCCCGCCGGCGCTCGCCCCGGAGCCTTCGTCGGGCGCAACCGCCGACACTCCCGAGACCGCCGAGCCCCCTCCCACCGTCCACCTGCGCCTGGTCCTGTCGGAATCCGTGGATCGCTTGCTGCAGGCTGCGGAGGCCCGACTTCGGCAGGACGCCGATGAGACCCTCACCCCCGAGGAATGCCTGCATCTCCTTTGCCTGGTCTTCCTGCGCCAGGCCGGCCAGGAGGATTCAGGTGTGAGAGCCGGGTCCGCCGTCAGGCCCTGGAGCGGGCCGGCTATCGCTGGTTCCGAGACCCGCGCCGCCTGAAAGCCCGCCCTCGGGGACGGGATCGCCGACCTTGCAGTTCAGGGATGCAATCGTGGCCTGAGGTTTCCGGGGCGAAGGTGGTGCTGACGACCTCTTCTACGTCGGATCCCTCAGCCTGGCGCTTCAGGCGAATCCTTCCGAACATAGATTCGCCGACGATCCGGAGCAGCACCCTCGGCTGATGGGCCCATTGACCGGCTTGCAGGGCCCTCCTATGATGATCCATATGCCGGAGCTTCCCGAAGTCGAGACCATCCGCAGGGGACTGGAGCGCCACCTCCCAGGCCGTCGGATCCGCCGGGCCGAGGTCCGTGCCCCCCAGCTCATCGCCCGCCCCGACTGGGAGAGCTTCGTCGTTGCCCTGGCCGGGCAGAGCTTCGGATCCCCCCGTCGGGTGGGCAAGCTTCTCCTCCTGGAACTGGACTCGGGAACCCTGATGGTCCACCTGGGCATGACCGGACGACTCGTCTTCCAGGATCCGTCGAACGGCTCCGAGGAGGGAAGAGGACTCTCCACACCCCACACCCACATCGTGCTCCACCACGCCGACGGCACCAGGTTGTGCTATTCCGACGTCCGCAAGTTCGGGAGATGGCGGCTCTATGCCCACCACGAGGTCCCTTCCTGCCCGGAGCTTGCGGCCCTGGGACCGGACCCCCTGACCAGCGGATTCGCCCTGGAATCGTTCGAATCGGCCATCCGACGCACCACCCGGCAGATCAAGGCGGTGCTTCTGGATCAGTCGGTGGTGGCCGGCCTGGGGAACATCTATGTGGACGAGACCCTGCACCGCTGTGGCCTGCGCCCGGGCCGCCGCGCCAACAAGCTCAGCGTCCGCGAGATCCGCCGTCTCTTCGAGGCCATTCCCGTGGTGCTCGAGGAGGCCCTGGAGAACCGGGGGACGACCTTCTCGGACTATCGCGACGCCGAGGGGCAAAGGGGCCAGAACGCCTCGGCCTTGCGGGTCTATGGCCGGCATGGTCAGCCCTGCCCGGGGTGCGGACAGAAGCTTCGACGCACGACGGTGGCCGGCCGGACCAGCTCCTGGTGCGCGGAGTGCCAGCGCTAGAATTCAGCGCTGCAGGCTGAGCATGACGCGCACCCCTCCGAGCAGATCGCGAAGGCCCTCCAATCCATGCAGGCTGGTCAGGTGCCGCCAGACCAGGCCCGGTCGCAGGTAGAAGGAGGTATAGGCCTTCTTGAGCATCTTCTGCAGACGGGCCTCGTCCCAGTACTCCGACTCGATGATGGGAAACTGCAGCCGGGCGGACTTCAGCAGGGTATAGTCCCGCCAGAATCCCTCGTCTACCAGGCCCAGGCTGCGAGCCTCGTCAAAGAGATGGGTCTGGGGCAAGGGCGTGGTGATCGAGAACGAGGCCCAGTCCAGGTCCAGTTCGCGGGCCACCTTCAGGGTCTCGGAATAGGTCTGGGGGGTCTCTCCCAGATAACCGATCATGAAGTACCCCCGCGTCGAGAAACCATGTTTCTTGCACAGCGAGACCGCGGTCCGAACCTGGTCGATGGTGGTCTCTTTGCCCATGCGATCCAGAATCTGCTGGGAGCCCGACTCGATGCCGAAATGGACCCGCTGGCCTCCGGCCTGGCGCAGGGCCTGGACCATCTCTTCGTCCAGCGAATCCACCCGTGTGCGCATGTCGAAGCGGAAGCGAAGGTCCCTCTGGCGGATCAGCTCACAGATCTTCAGGACCCGGGATTTTTTCAAGGTGAAGGTCTCGTCAAAGAAGACGATCTCACGTGCTCCGTGCTTGCGGACATAGAGTTCGATCTCGTCGACCACGTTCTCGGGGGAACGGAAGCGGACGGTGTTGCCTGCGTAGATCTGGCTGCAGAAGCGACACTTGAAGGGGCAACCCCGAGTGGTCACCATCGTGTAGAAGGGAGCCTGGACCGTGAGGGCCCGATACAGGCTCCAGTCCAGAAGGCCCACGGCGGGGAACGGGTAGCGGTCGATGTCCCGGTGCCAGGTCCGCTCCGGGTTCTTGCGGATCTCGCCGTCGACCTTGATCACCGTGCCCGGGATGGCTTCCAGGGAGGTTCCCCCGGCAACGGCCCGGGCCACCTCCAGGAGGGTCTCCTCTCCATCGCCGAAGATCCCGAGGTCGAGTTGGGGGAAGCTCAGGCAGAGCTCGGGATGGATCGACAACTGCGGCCCCCCGACGACGATCAGGGCCTCCGGCAGGGCCTCCCGGGCAATTCCGGCCCCCTCGATCGTGGAGGGCCATCCGGCGGTCATCGAAGTGAATCCCACGATCCGGGCCTTGGAGTCGCGAACCCGCCGATGGAAGTCCCGAGGTGGAAGATTCTCGGCGTTGGCGTCCAGGATCTCGACCGGGAAGCCTTCTTCTTGCAGGGCGCTGGCGAGGTACAGGATCCCCAGCGAGGGGAAGAGCTGCAAGGTCCTCTCGGCGTGGTCGGGGATGGGTCGGATATTCGTGTCGTGGTACTTGACCAGCAGAACCTTCGGCAGATCCGTAGGCATGCCGGGATTATAGCAGACCTGGCTGGAGGCACCAGGATTCCGTCTGGAAACACCGGGTTCATATCCTGCTTGAACCGGCATGGTAAGATGGGCTCAACATCAGGATGGAGGGATGAACGGATGAAGATCGGAGCAGCAAACCTGGCAGCCCAGAAGATGCCGGACTATCCCAGCCGCGAATCCGAGGGGTGCCCGGACTTCGGCCGCGACACCTATACCCCGTCGCGCAACTCGGGCGGTCCCGACGACACCTCGGATCCCCTGCTGGGCGGCGGCGGTCGCGACAGCGGCGGCTTCAGCGGTCCCGACGGCTACACCAGCTACGACGAGTTCCACTAGTCTCGTCTTCCTTTGAACAAGAGGCGGCCCGCCTGACGGGACCGCCTCTTTTCTTTGTCCCGGTGCGAGACGCTGGCTGCCCGGCCCAACTTTGACGCCGGAAATTCGAGGGGTACGCCAGACTTGTTGCTGCCGAAGGCCGGTGCTTGATTTCGAGTGGCTGATGAATTTTGATTGGCGTAAGGGGGAGGAGGAAGAGCAATCTCATGAAGGAATTTTCGTTCAGATCCCGTGGGGAATTCAGGGCCTGGCTGACCGAAAATGCGTCGTCTGATCAGGGCGTCTGGCTGGTCTTCGGAAAGAAGGGCGGGCCGGTGACGCTGAAGGCGGGAGAGGCGTTGGAGGAGGCGATCTGTTTCGGGTGGATCGACGGGCTCATGCAGAGGGTCGATGATACCAGATACATCAAGTACTTCAAGCAGCGCAGCGTGACCAGCAACTGGTCCGAAACGAACAAGAAGCTCGTGGAGAAGCTGGAACTGCAGGGGTTGATGACCGACCACGGCCGGGCGAAGGTTGAAGCGGCGAAGAGGAACGGCTGCTGGGATGCCGCAAAATCGGAACCGCTGACCGACGAACAGCTCAGGCAGTTTGAAGAGATGCTGAATCCTTACGGCGTTGCTGGCGAAAACTTCATGAGGATGCCGAAATCGGCCCGCACAGCCTATGCCTCGTCCTATTTCTTCACGAAGACGGACGACGGCAGACGAAAGCGTCTTGAGACCATTGTCGAACGCCTGAATCTGAACCTGAATCCCATGGAGAGCATGAAGAAGAAGCAGGAATGACCCGATTCATCGGGCGGATTCCAAGGAGATGCCCCGGCAGGTGGTCGAGGGACGCCAGTGCACAACCCGGACCGGATGCCCAATGCCCGAGAACTGCTGGAGGAGCTCGAGGAGTTCCGGGAAGAGCAGGACCTGCGCGAATTCCAGGCCATGGCCAGCAAGGTGGCCAGAGAGAAGTTTGAAACCGAACGACACGCGCGTGTCATGGCCGGTCGGGTAGGCTAGTCGACCTTGCCGCCCCGGTCTGGCACCTGGCCTCGCACCATCGGGTGGTCGGACAACTGCAGCCCGCCTTCGTGGAGTCTCTCGTGCTCGACCTGC
>JALHDH010000157.1 GCA_022839105.1 bacterium | reverse complement strand
TCACCCCCACACCTCCGCCAACACCCGGCGCCCGACCACGTTGTCCCCGCCGATTCCCCTCGTCCAGGCCCATCCAATCGAGCTGGAAAATACTATTCTACAGTTGCCCCCGCGCCGTCCCTCGTCGGGACCTGATGGAGCACCGGTGCGTGGTTCTCCTGCCACGGGGTTCACTGCAGCGTGCCCGCCTCTCTCAGCAGGGCTTCATAAGCGGCCTGGTCCATGGGGCAGTCGATGAGCAGCAGGAACTCGCTCCGCTCGAGGCGGCACTGGCGCGCCATCTGGCTCAGGAGATGATCGCCGAGGGGCAGGGTCCCGGAGCCGTGGCTGGTCTTGGTCCGAAGGGAAGTTCGCTTCCCCTCCAGGGTGCGGTAGATGAAGAAGTTGTGATGGCTCTGGACAAGTTCGAACCCCTTGCTGCAAAGGGCCGCTTCGACCTTGCGCTTATCCCTGGGCATCGGTCTTCTCGACGATCAAGGAGCGAAGGCGCTTCTTCAGGGCCATCGCGTCGGGAGCGAGCTCTTCATCCGGGGCCAGGGCGTAGCTCCTCCAGAGGACCTCCACGTCGAGGAGCAGGGTCTCGTAGACCTCGTCCCGGCTGTGCGCCACCACGTCCACGCCAAGCTCCTCGTCGATCAGCACATAGAGCTGTTCGGATTCATCCAGTTCTGGTTGGAACCGCCGCGGAGCGCGGAAGGTCAGCTCGCCCTCGGCCAGGGGTACCCGAGCCAGGTAGAAGGGTGAAAGGTCCACTTCCCGGATGTCCTGCACGTCCAAGATTTCCTTGGGCTGGTCGTGGTCGTCCAGTTCAACCCGGCCGGTCACCTGGATGAGGTCTCTCGGCTTGGTCAACAGGAATTCTTCGATGGAGACGTCATAGATGCACTGGAGTTCGCGGCGGGTCACCGGGTAGTATATGGACAGCTCGTGCCTTTCGAAATCGATGGCCTTCAGGCGCCCGGTCACCGTCTGGACTGCTTCCGCGTATCTCGGAGGGGCCAGCAGCTTGGGGAGGGTTCTCTCCAAGCTGGGAGAGTCGAAAATCGTGTCACCGGCAGCGTCCAGCAGGCTCAAGGTCACGCCGCTTCCCCGTCGCGGCAGGATCTTCTTCATGGCTCCGATCAAGCGCGCGCGCCGGATGCTGTCCGGAAGGATCCGGCGAAGCCCTTCCCGATCGCCCGCCGCGAGGAGGCGCCCAGTCTGGACGAACTGCCCGGCCACGGCCCGGACTCGCTCAGGGGCGAAGAGATGGGCCTCGGGGTCTCCCAAGTGAAGGTCGAAGGTCACGCTGCCCCGTGCGGGAGGCGAGCAGCGGATCGCGTAGGTCTCTTCGATGTCGCGGGTGACCTTGTCGCGCGCCCGGACTTCGACATCTTCATGCTCCAAGGCCAGCAGGCAGGCGGCTCTCTGCAAACCCTCGAGGGCCCGGATCAGGTGAAGGGCCGGGACCTCGTGGTCGTCCGCATAGCGTCCGGAAAACTTCAGCCGCAACACTTCTGCCGCTGGCTCGCTCACTGCAGCACCTCCACCGTGGTTTCCCAGGTATGCGCTTCCCTCGCCTCGATTTCCCTCGGACCTCCCTGGTCCTCTTCCCTCACCCCAACACCTCCGCCCCCATCCCCTGTTGCCCCATCTCGAGACGGGCGGCCGGCCTTCGCCACAGACTACCAGGCCCCTATGACACAGGGTGCGGTGTGGCCTTGGATTGGATGTCCAGAGCCACATGATGTTCGCGTCCAGCTTCATCGACTGCGGAGCCTTATTAAACAAAAGCCGAAGAGAGTTTCACAGGCCTTGCCGATCCGCAACCAGAGTTGCACAGGCTCCGTGCCCGCTCCTGGGAGGCAGGCTCGGACAGAGGGGCTCCCTCACCCCAGCACCTCCGCCAGCATCCCCTGGATCTCCGCCTCCAGGGTCCGGATCTCACCTTCGATCTCCGCGAGGGGGCGGGGGGGCACGTATTCGTAGAAGTGGCGGGTGAAGGGGATCTCGTAGCCGACCTTCGTCTTGCTCTCGTCCACCCAGGCGTCGGGCACGTGAGGCAGGACCTCGCGGGCCATGTAGACCTGGATGTCCTCGCCCAGGGGCACGTTCTCGTTGTCCCGCAGGTCCGCGTCGGGCTCGGGCGCGCCGTGGGAGTCCCGGCACACGGCCGCCTCCTCGTCCCGCTCGGAGAGCGCGCTCAAGATCGCCTTGCGCACCGGCGCTGCCAGGCTCGCGCCCTCCGCCTTCTCAGCTACTTTCAGGTCCTTCAGGAAGGCTTCACGGTCCCGGCAGAGGCGCTCCGGGTCCAGGCGCCCCAGGACTCGCAGGACCTGGGCCTGCACCGCCCGGCCCTGGGCCACCTCGGCCGCCGCCAGGGCCGGGTCCTTCTTCTTGCTGGTGGCCAGGTTCGTCCAGGCTGACTCCTCCTCCAGGCGCGCCAGGCGCTCGGGCGAGGCCTGGAAGTTCAGCTTCAGCGGGCGCTCGACGGTCAGGCGGCGGAAGCCGAAGGCCTCGTTGGGGAAGATCTTCACGTCCGGCCCCTCGGTGAGGTCGCCGTGCAGGCGCACCAGGTCGTCGATGTGCTCGGGTGCCAGTTCGTTTCGCTTGTCGCCCAGGGACTTGCGCATCTTGCGGAAGTATTTCACGCCGTTGATCAACTGCACGAGCCCCTTGCGGGCCCGGGACTTCCGGTTCGTGACCAGCCAGACGTACGTGTTGATGCCCGTGTTGTAGAACATCTGATCCGGCAGGGCGACGATCGCCTCGAGCAGGTCGTTCTCCAGCAGGTAGCGGCGGATCTCGCTCTCCCCGGACCCCGCAGCCCCCGTGAACAGCGGCGAGCCGTTGAAGACGATGGCCAGCCGCGACCCGCCCTGGTGGGGCGGCTTCATCTTGCTGAGCATGTGTAGCAGGAACAGCAGCGAGCCGTCGTTCTTGCGGGGCAGCCCCGGGCCGAAGCGGCCGCCGTGGCCCTTCTGCTCGTGCTCCTGGCGGACCACAGCCTCGGCGTTGGACCAGTCCACCCCGAAGGGCGGGTTGGAGATCAGGTAGTCCACCTTCAGGCCCGGCAGGCCATCTTCCGAGAAGGAATTGCCGCTCTTGATGTTCTCGGCGTCCTGGCCCTTGATCATCATGTCGGCCTTGCAGATGGCGTAGGACTCGTCGTTCAGTTCCTGCCCGTAGGCCTCCAGCCGAGCCTGGGCATTCAGCTCGCCCAGGAATTCCTGGGCCACCGACAGCATCCCGCCCGTCCCGCAGGCCGGGTCGTACATGGTCCGCACCACCCCGGGCTCGCGCAGGGCCCCGTCGTCCTCCGCCAGCAGCAGGTTCACCATCAGCCGGATGACCTCGCGGGGGGTGAAGTGCTCTCCCGCCGTCTCGTTCGAGGTCTCGGCAAACTTCCGGATCAGCTCCTCGAAGATGTAGCCCATCTCGTGGTTCGAGACCCGGTCGGGGTGCAGGTCCACGCTGGCGAACTTCTGCAGCACCAGGTACAGCAGGTTGCAGCGGTCCAGGCGCTCGATCTGGGCGTCGAAGCGGAAGTGCTCGAGGATGTCCCGGGCGTTCGGAGAGAACCCGCTGATATAGCCTGCCAGGTTCGCCGCAGCGTGGCCCGGGTCGTCCAGCAGGCGCTTGAAGTCGAGGGGGCTCGTGTTGTAGAAGCCGGCCCCGGCGGCCCGCAGCAGCATCTTGTCGCGGAGCGTGGCGTTGGCCGTCTCCAGGTCCCTCGCCTTGGCCACCACCGCAGGCTTCTTGGGCTCGAGCACCTGGTCCAGGCGGCGCAGCACCGTGAAGGGAAGGATCACCCTCCCATACTCGCTCTGCTTGTAGTTCCCCCGCAACAGGTCCGCCACCGACCACAGGAAGGAGACTTTCTCGGAGAAGTGGTTCACGCAGAGACTCCCGGGCCCATCAAGACTTGGCCGCCGGCCTTCGCCAAGAGGACAGGGGCCCCTGTGACAGGTCGCGACAGGGTGAATCCGGCGCCGACTGAGCTGGAGTGCCCCCCAGACATCAAGCGCTGGGGCATTTCGCGCCGCGGGACGGCCGTTCCTGGCTGCGGTTGAGGGCGGGCCGAGGAGGCAGCACGGCCCCGGGGCTGGTGGAGCGGCCTGGCGTCTCCAACCCCCTCAAGGGGGCAGGAAGGAGCCCGTGTCTCCGGAAGCCCTCCGGATGCGCAGACTCTTCCTCGTCCTCCTGCTGCTCGCCGCCACCGTGCTTCCCGCACTGGCCCAGCCATTCCCGGCCACAGGCCTCTGGCGGCTGCGGCACACCGACGGGAGCGCCTTCCATGTCCGTCTCTACGCCGACGGATCCGCGCTCAGCGACTTCGGGTCAGGCGAGAACGGCACCTGGACCTGGGAGGGGCAGGCCGTCGTCTGCCGCTGGAGTGACGGCTGGCTCGACCGGATCACCCCTGCCCCCGGCGGCGGCTACGTGAAGGTGGCCTGGGCCCCT
>JALHDH010000042.1:25570-29900 GCA_022839105.1 bacterium | reverse complement strand
GATGGCCGGGCGGGTCACGACATCACGTGGGGCAGGGTCACGCCCTTCGAGCGGAGGAAGGCCTTGTAGGGCTCGGCTTCCTCTGGGGTCCAGACCTTCTGAGTTGACCAAGCGACGTGGATTCCTCCATCTGACTCGGAGTGGCCAGCGAACGAACGCATCCGGCCACGGTGGTCTACCTCCGCCTCCGTCAATCCGCGGCCAACGTCCAAGACAAACACCACTCGGTCCAGGTCCTCATCGAGACCTGCCACACCCTCCGGACCTTCAAACAGGAGGTCGGGAGTTTCCTGTAATCTCACAGCGTTCATCCTCCCGGCAATTATACCATGCAGCGTCGAAGCTCGGGCACTCAAGTAGGCCCGCAGAACCCAGTTGGAATGGTAGAATCGAAACCCCTCGGCGACGAACTCGCTTTCGTTCTTCCGGAACGTTTGCGGGAGGCGGTGGTTCTCTCGCAAGTAAGCCCTGACAACCTCCTCGTCGCCCTCCAGGTTCAGCGCACGGTAGATTGCGTGACCGGTTTCATGGAAAGCCACCTTCCGAAGGTCTCGGTCTTGTGCCAACAGCAGGGGCGGTCGGAAGAGCATGGTGATGTCCTTCTCGCCCGGAAGCCCAGTGAGGACCATCGCTGCCACACTATCAACCTTCCTGCGCCACTCGATCCACTGCTCGGGTGACACCCGAACTGGATCTCCATCGAACGGGTTCCGGCCGTCAAACTCCAACCTTATCCCTCTCCTCTGAAGAACGGCGAGCACCTCAGGAGGAAGTCCTACGATGGGGGCCAGGATGCCGCGCACGACTTGAGAATCGATCGATACTCCCGGACCGGTCACCACCATCAATCCCGGAGGAAGGTGAATGGGGTCGGTTCCTTCAGAAGGGCGTTCACCTTGGTCCTCTCCAGATGGAAGACCATCGACATGAACCTCCCGCGGTCCCCTCGCCTCGCCCTTCCCCTCCCCGCCCTTCGGCCCGCTCGGCGTCCTCACCACGGGCGGCTGTCCAGGCGGCCTGCCGCCGTCCAGGCCGGGCTCGCTGCCGAAGCCCTTCAGCGGGGCCGGCAGCTTGTCCAACTTCTCCCGCTGCTTGTCCATGTAGGCCTGGCCGCCCAGGTCCTCCAGCTCGAATTCCGACACCGGCGACAGGACGCTGCGGCACATGTAGTGCAGGGGCGGGCAGATGGGCGTGGTCCGGGCGTCGGTGATGGCCATGAACTCCACGGCCCCCACGAAGCCCTTCGTCTCCCGGAACGCAGCCATGCGCCCCTGGTTGAAGGCCGTGGTCGCCTCGGTGCGGGCGATGTTCTCGGCCCGGGCCTTCCCGATCGCCTTCGGCAGGGCGATCTGCAACGCGTCCATCACCTCTCGGACGGTGGCCCCTTCCTTCAGCCCGTTGTCCAGGATGGTCCGCACGCCCTGAGAGCCATCCTCATGACTCAAGCCTTCAGGCCCGAGCGGATTGTTAAAACTTTGCGGCGGGACCTCCCGAGGGCAAGGATCGGCATTGAAGGATGTCGATGGAAAATCGGCCCGCCAGCCCACCTGGAAGGCCCTGGAAGGGCCTGCTCCGATGCCAGACGAGATTTGTGCCGTCGAGGCCCTCGAAAAGGCCGAAAATCATCTCCTGCGAATCGCGCAAATCCCTGCGGCGCAGGCTATTGAGCGATCGACAAATTGGACCTGGCGAGCCCATCCACGGTAGAATGAGGTATGGAGAACCCGGCATCCCAGGCCCATCCCGAACTCCGCCCGGAAGTCCTCGACCTCCTGGAGGACCACCCCCGGGGGTTGCGGCCTTCCCGGGCCCGGCAGGTCGCCCTGATGGAAGAGGCCCTGACGGAGCTGGACCGCTTCGGGCCCCTGCTCGAGGTCCGCCTGGGACAGGTCCTCGCCCCCATGCTCCGGGGCGGCCACAAGCACCTGGGCTACGTCACGCCCGCAGTCTTCTGTCGCGAGGAGCTGGGGATCTCGGCGACCGCCGCCTGGGACTCGGTGCGCCTGGCCGAGGGGCTCCTGCGCCGGCCGATCCTGCGGCAGGCCTTCCTGGAAGAGGGGCTTCCCCGGACCCACGTCCTGGAGCTGCTGCGCCTGGACGAAGCCGGCGACGCCGAATGGGCCGCCCGGGCCGCCAACCTCCCGGTGCAGGAGCTGCGCCGGGTTACAAGACCGCTGCGTCCTTCGAGGGCGGGCGAAGAAAAGGAAGCCGCCAGGTTCCGGACCTACGACCTGGAGGCCGAGCCCTACGCCACCTGGCTTGCCGCGGTCGAGCTGGCCCGGCGCCGGGAGGGACGCGACCTGGGTCCTGCCGACGCGCTGGAGCAGATCCTGGCCGAGTTCGCGGCGGCCCGGCCGCTTCAGGTCCCGAGCGGCGACGGCCAGGCAACAACCCTGGACGGGTGCGCTGGAACCGCGCACTCAGCCAGCCTGCTGCTCCCGAAGGAAGGCCGTCAGGAATCGGCCTGCGCTCCTTCCGCCCCGGCCCCCTTCCAGCGCGATCCCCGGTGGCTGGCCCCGGCGTCCACATCGCCCATCGACCAGGGCGACACTGAAGCCGGTTCAGGCTGTGCGACGCCCGCAACCGGGCCGCCCCCCGAGCTCCCCGGCCTCTTGCGCCAGGAACTCCCCCGCAGCCCCCGCAAGTTGACCCGTCTGGCCCGCAAGCTGCTGGCCTCGCGAGAGCGCCTGGAGCTGCAGCGCGGCCGGATCCTGCGCCGGGTCCAGGAGGGAAGGCTGTACCGCGAGGCAGGGCAGCGCTCGTTGCGCGCCTGGCTGGAGAACCGGGGGATCGCCGCCAGTACCGCCTTCCAGGTCACCGCCCGGGATCAGCGTCTGGAGAAGCACGGGCTCTTGCGCCAGGCCCTCTCCGAAGGCCGTCTGTCGCCCACCCAGGTGGACCTGCTCTTGCGGCTGCCCCGCCGGGCGGATGCCGAGAACTGGGTGGCCTACGCCGAAGAGCACACCTGCCGCCGCCTGGAGGAGGCGGTGGAGGCCGCCCGGGTCCTGGCCACCCGCTTCCCCAGCACCTGGACTCACCGTAGGGGTGCCGCCCCGGGGGAGGACGAGACCTTGGAGGATTTCCGCCGCCAGGCCGGCCTGCAGGGCTTCGAGTCGACGTGCGAGGACCTGGCCCGGGCCTTCGAGCAGGCCGAGTCCAGCCGGACCGCCCCGGAAGGAGTCCAGACATCCGCAGCGCCCCCTCCGGCCCCCACCCCCACCTCGAACCCTTCGGCTGGCGCAACCGCCGACCCCCCTCCCGCCCTCCGCCTGCGCCTGGTCCTGCCGGAATCCCTGGATCGCCTGCTGCAGGCTGCCGAGGCCCGACTTCGACAGGACGCCGGTCAGGCGCTCACCTCAGAGGAGTGCCTCTACATCCTGTGCCTGGTCTTCCTGCGCCAGGCAGGGCAAGAAGACTCCGGCCAGGGCCGGGTGCGCCGGCAGGCCCTGGAGCGGGCCGGCTGGCGCTGCGAGGTTCCGGGCTGCGCCTGCCGGACCAACCTGCATGTGCACCACATCCAGCGGCGCTCCCAGGGCGGGTCGGATGAACTTGAGAATTTGGCGGTTGCGTGCTCGAGCCACCACCTGCGCCACCTCCACGGCGGGACCATGCGGGTGGAAGGCGAGGAGCCGGCGACCCGCATCTGGGAGATCGGCCTGGAAGAGGGCGAACCCTGGCGGGTTTACTGCGACGAGCGCCTGGTGGACGGAGAAGCGCTGGCCTGGGAGGGGGGCGCCGACCGGGCCTGCGAAACCACGCCCGAGTACCGGTGCGGGCCGGCCACCTCCGGCTCGGAGACCCGCGCCGCCTGAGATCCCCCCCCGAAGCCCTCCTGGCCCCAGGCGCTGCCGGGCCCTTTCCGTAGCCTCCGCGGGAAACCACACGGAGCGTGCGGGTCAAGCCGGGTCCGTGCGGCCACCGTTGCGAAGGGGACGCTCCGCTTCAGGGCACCAGGTCGCGGGGGCGAGCCCTTCTTCGACGCCTCCGGGACAGGTGCGGGGATGTGATCGCGGACCTCGCGGTCCAGGCTTCCAATCATGCTCGAAGGCCTCCCGTGGAGCGGTCGGTGTGATGACGACTACTTCCATGCAGGAGGCCTTCGTACCTGCCGGCCGTCGAACATATATTCGCCGGCGCTGAGGATCAGCACCCTCCCTCCGGAGGGGGGTTGACTCGGGGCGGATCCGGACGCTATGATAGCGCTCGTCCGGCGGGGCGCCACGGGTGTTTCGCAGTCTCTGGAATGGGCGAGTGGCGGAACTGGCAGACGCGGCAGACTTAGGATCTGCTGGAGGAATCCGTGGGGGTTCGAGTCCCTTCTCGCCCACTC
>JALHDH010000042.1:0-25554 GCA_022839105.1 bacterium | reverse complement strand
GCGGAAGTAGCTCAGCGGTAGAGCACTGCCTTGCCAAGGCAGGGGTCGAGAGTTCGAATCTCTTCTTCCGCTCCAACGCTACCAGAAGGGCTGCTGGAAGGCAGCCCTTCTTCACGTCCGGAGGGTTCGGTTCGAGGCCCCCCTTGAATCGGCCTTTCCGGGAAGCCCTGCGCGCCCTCCCCGGCGCGATGGGTGCCGAAATCTGCGGGCGGCCAGGAGCGCCGGCCGCCGTGGGAGGAAACATGAAGGTCAACGTCACCGAGAAGTCGCCCATTGAGCGCGTTCTGGAAGTCTCCGTCCCGCAGGAAGAGGTGGGGGGGGCCTACGAGGCCGCCTTCCGTTCCGCCCTGCACCGTCTCTCGCTGCCCGGTTTCCGCAAGGGCAAGGTCCCGGTCGCCATGGGCCGCCGCCACATCAAGGACGAGAGCCTGACCGGCCAGGTCCTGGAGGATCTTCTTCCCTCGGCCTTCAACCAGGCCCTGGAAGAGACGGATCTGCATCCTTTGTCCGAGCCGCGCTGGGAGATCCTCGAGAATTCCCGGGACAAGGGCCTGGTCTTCAAGGCCACCTTCGAAGTCCTTCCCCACGTCGAGATCCAGGACTACAAGGGCCTGGAGATCACCCAGGAACGCCCCGAGATCGGCGACGAGCAGGTTGAGGCGGTCCTGGAGCGCATGCGGCAGGGGCAGTCCGAGCTTCTGACCCTGGAGGAGGATCGCGGCCTGCAGGAAGGCGATGTCGCCCTGGTGGACTTCCACAGCTCGGAGAACGGCGAACCCCTGCCGCGCGGCAACGCCGAGAACTATCCCATGGAGTTGATCCCGGGCAGCTACGTCCAGGGCTTCCTGGAGAACCTCTACGGGATGAAGCCGGATGAGGAGAGGGATTTCGAAGTCGATTTCCCGGCCGACTATCCCTCGGAGCTGGCCGGCAAGCACGTGGCCTTCCACTTCCACCTCAAGGAGATCAAGGTCCGCCGCCTGCCCGAGATGGATGACGCCTTCGCCCAGGCGGTCTCGGACAAGTCGACCCTCGAGGAGTTGCGCGCGGAGATCCGCGAGCGCATGACCAGCCAGGTCCAGCACGAGGCCGAGCATGGGGTGGCCAACCAGGTCTTCCAGAAGCTTCTCGAGCAGATCCAACCCGAGGTGGTCCCGCCCTCCCTGGTCCTCAACCATGCCCGCCAGTACACCTCCAGCGTGATCCGGGACCTGGACCGCCGCGGCCAGACCCTGGCCGGGATGCTCCAGCAGCAGGGAAGGTCTGAGGAGGATTGGTCCAAGCATGCCATGGGCATCGGCTTCGGAGAGGCCTGCATGGAGATCCTGATCGACGCGCTGGCCCGCCAGGAGGGGATCCAGGCCACCGAGGAGGATCTGGATCCGCACATCGAGCAGGAGGCCGCCCGCACCCACCAGTCCGAGACCGCCGTGCGCAATCGGATGCGGAAGGAGGGCACCTTGGACCTCTTGAAGTCGCATATCGTCCGGCACAAGGTGATGCACGCCGTGGTGGATGCTGCCAAGGTGGAGTACGTGCTTCCCCGGCCCAAGGACCAGGTTGAAGAGGCTCCCGCCCCGGTCGCGGCCGAGGTCTGAGCCCCAGCCGGGCGGCCCCCAGGGGCCTGAGGGTCGCCCGGGCCCTGATTCCCATCCGGAGAGTGCCTGCATGATGAGACCCAGCCAGAGGATCGCCAGGGCGCAGCACCTGGTGCCCATGGTGGTAGAGCAGACCGCCCGAGGTGAGCGTTCCTACGACATCTACTCGCGTCTGCTGAAGAACCGGATCGTCTTCTTGGGCGATGATGTGACCGACCACCTGTGCAACCTGGTGATCGCCCAGCTCCTCTTCCTGGAGCAGGAGGATGCCGACAAGGACATCGACCTCTACATCAACAGCCCGGGCGGTTCGATCTCGGCGGGTCTGGCCATCTACGACTGCATGCAGTTGATCAAGCCGGATGTCTCCACCATCTGCATCGGCATGGCCGCCAGCGCGGCCGCCCTGTTGTTGGCAGCCGGGGCCCCGGGCAAGCGCTTTGCCCTGCCCTATTCGCGGATCATGATCCACCAGCCATGGATCCACGGGATCGGTGGACAGGCCACCGACATCGACATCCACGCCAAGGAGATCCTGCGCATCCGCGAGGCCACCAACGAGATCCTGGCCCGCCACACGGGACAGGACCTGGAGCGGATCGAGCGCGACACCGAGCGTGACTACTACATGGACGCAGAGCAGGCCGTCGAGTATGGTATACTCGACAAGGTCATCACGCGGGAGAGCCGCTAGGAACTTCCTGGCGAGCCTGCCTGTTTTTCAGACCGGGGCCAGCTTGGCGAGGGGGGGCTTGTTTTCCCTTTCGCCGTCTGGGCATCCGATGGAGGTCATTGATGTTCCGATTCGGGGATGATCGTGGAACCCTGAAGTGTTCCTTCTGCGGCAAGAACCAGGACCAGGTCCGCAAGCTGATTGCGGGCCCTGGGGTCTATATCTGCGACGAGTGCATCGAGCTGTGCAACGAGATCATCGAAGAAGAGCTCTCGCGCAGCAGCGAGGACCCGCAGCGCCTCCGCAGCCTGCCCAAGCCGCGTGAGATCCGAGGGATCCTGGACCAGTACGTGGTCGGGCAGGACCGTGCCAAGAAGACCTTGGCGGTGGCGGTGTACAACCACTACAAGCGGATCCATTCCAAGGGGAGCCCGGCTGGGGAAGAGGTCGATCTCCAGAAGAGCAACGTGCTTTTGATCGGTCCGACCGGATGCGGCAAGACCTACCTGGCCCAGACCCTGGCCAGGCTTCTCAACGTCCCGCTGGCCCTGGCCGACGCCACCTCCCTGACCGAGGCCGGCTACGTGGGCGAGGATGTCGAGAATATCCTGCTCAAGCTGATCCAGGCGGCCGACTACGATGTAAAGAAGGCCCAGCAGGGCATCATCTACATCGACGAGATCGACAAGATCGCCCGCAAGTCCGAGAACCCCTCCATCACCCGGGACGTCTCGGGCGAGGGAGTCCAGCAGGCCCTGCTCAAGATCCTCGAGGGGACCGAGGCCAACGTCCCGCCGCAGGGCGGACGCAAGCATCCTCACCAGGAGTTCATCCAGATCGACACGACCAACGTGCTCTTCATCTGTGGTGGGGCCTTCGAGGGACTCGACAAGATCATCGAGCAGCGGATCCGCGACCAGTCCCTGGGCTTCCGCGCCAGCATCCAGACGCGCAAGGACCGCAACATCGGCGAGGTCCTGTCCCAGGTTCTTCCCGAGGACCTGCTCAAGTTCGGCTTGATCCCCGAGTTCGTCGGTCGCCTGCCCATCGTCGTGACCCTGGACGCCCTGGATGAAGAGGCCCTGGTCCGGATCCTGACCGAGCCGCGCAACGCCTTGGTCAAGCAGTACCAGAAGATCTTCGCCATGGACGGTGTGGATCTGGTCTTCACCAAGGAAGCGGTGGCCGTGGTGGCCCGCGAGGCCCAGACCCGCAAGACCGGGGCCCGGGCCTTGCGCAGCATCATCGAGGAGGTGATGCTGGACATCATGTATGAGATCCCCTCCCTGCCCAACGCCCGGCGATGCGTCATCACCCCGGAAGTCGTCGAGCGCAAGGCCGAACCCACCCTGATCTTCGTCGAGGAGATGCAGCAGGAGGCTTCCTGAGCCACCCCGCCCCTTCCCGTTCCCTCTCGGGAGGGGATGGGAGGGACCCCCTCCGATGGATTTGTCGATGGACCTGAACTGGCTCCACATCTCGATCTCTGCGGGGGCGGGGGTCCTCCTCGGCTTGGGCGTCGCCCTGGGGCTGGGGAGGGCCCGCCGCGCTCCCCAGGAGTCTCCCGCCGAGGTCGAGGCTCAGCTCCATCGGCTGCGCTCCGAGATCGAGGACCAGGTCCGCCGCTGGGAAGCCCTGCCCAACCTGCTGGCCTCGCTCTCTTCGGTCGAGGAGCCCGAGAAGCTGTACTCCTCGATCGCGTTTGTCACCCGCGAGTATCTGGGGGCTGAATACGCCGCGGTCCTGCTCCGCAAGGACAAGGATTTCGTGACCCAGGTGGGGGAGGGGCTCTCCGAGGAGACCGTGGCGTCCTTCCGCCTCCCCGTGAAGGAGGGCCTGGTCCGTTATATCCTGGAGACCAATTCGCCGGTCCGCCTCGAGAAGGGCGATCGCCAACTGGGTCTCTTCCGCAACCTGCGCGAGCCGATTCGCGAGGCCATGCTGGCTCCGTTGCGAACCGGCGCGGAGGTCTTCGGGCTCCTGTGGGTGGCCAACAAGGCCCAGCTCGGGACCTTCACCAGGAGCGACCTGGACCTGGCCTCCTATCTGGCCATCCCCTTCTCGCTGGCCGTGCACAACGCCAACGTCTTCAAGACCTCCCAGAAGACCGTGGTGGACATGCTGATCGAGATCTGCCGCCAACTCGAGGATCGCGATCCCATGACCCGAGGCCACTCGGCCCGGGTGGCCGAGCTGGCCGTCCGGGGCGGGCGGCAGTTGCGGATGAGTCCGGCGGACCTGGAGACCCTGAGGGTGGCGGCCCTGCTCCACGATCTGGGTCGGCTCTCGCTGCCCGCCGATCTGTGGAACAAGCCGGTCGAACTGACCGAGAAGGAGCGCGAAATGATGCGCTCGCATACCCGACGGGCCGTCGATCTCCTCAAGCCGTTGGGCTATGTCGAGAGGGCCTTGCCCTTGATCCTGTACCATCACGAGCACTACGACGGGACCGGGTATCCGGTGGGCCTTCGCGGGACGGCCATTCCGGTCGGCGCCCTGGTGATCGGCATGGCCGAGGCCTACGACGCCCTGATCCACGACCGCCCCCATCGCCCGGCGGTCACACCGGCCGAGGCCCACCGGCTCCTCTCAGAGCAGGCGGGCAAACGTTTTGACCCGCAGATCCTGCGGCCCTTCCTTCAGGTTCTGGACCAGGACACCACCCGCGCGGGGGCTGCCTCTACCCCGGCGGGGTCACCGCGTTGACGGCGATCTCGAAAGGGATCTTCAAGGCGGGATCAAAGCGGCTGCCGCATCCGGCGAGGATTTCCCTCAGGACTTCGTGCCGCCTGGAGAGCCCCTGGCGCTCCAGGCCCTCGATCCAGGCCACGGCCAGGGCCAGGACTCGCGAGAGCCGGGGAACGGTCTTGTCGGGGGCGTCCCCGCGCGAATAGGGCGCATGCAGGTGGCGCACCACCGCCGCCACGTCCTCCAGCGCGTGGATCCGGCCCAGAAGTTCCTGGGAGCCGTGGCCCCCCAGGCGGTCCAGGTCGTGCACCCGGGCGGCCAGTTCCAGGCGCTCGAGCTCGCCCGGCGAGAGTTCGAGCTCCCCCCCCAGGGCCAGCGCCACCCGAGCCACCAGTTCGCCGCGGGCCCGGGACTGGACCTGGGCTCTCTCCAAAAGATCCTGGAAGACGGCGACGGCCTCCTGACGGAAGGAGCCTGCCTGCTCGGCCAGTTGGGAGAGGCGGATGGCCACTGCGGACTGGGTCGCCAGGATCTGCATGAACTCGACATCCTCGTCGTCGAAGGAGCCTTCGAGCTTGTTGACCACCTCCAGGACTCCCAGGGGCTCTCCCTCCCAGAAGACAGGGGCGGCGACCAGCGAGCGGGTGCGGTAGCCGATCTGTTCGTCGGTCTTCTTGCTCTGGCGGGGATCCGTGGCGGCGTCGCTGACCCGCAGGGTCTGCCGGCGCAGGACCGAGTAGCCGGCCACGCTGTGCTCGTCCAGGGGCAACCGGACCTTCAGGAGCTCTTCGGAGCACGAACCCACCGCGTGGGCGAAGTAGAGCTCGGTGCGCTCCTCCGAGACCCGCAGCAGCGAGGCCCCATCCGCACGACACACCGTGCGGGCGCTGCCCAGGATGGCTTCGAGCCTCCCGCGCAGGTCTCCGGGCTCGGTCATCTCCAGCATGTTCCGCGCCAGCAGTTCCATCTTCTCCTGATGGCTCTCGGCCGGGGCGCTGGGATGGGGCCCGCTCATGGTCACGAAGCCGTCGATCTTCACCGAGCGGCTGGCTCCCATGTTCTGGACCATGCTCAGGCGGAGCTGCCGGTTGATCTCGGGGGTTCGGGTGGCGGTGGCGAAGCGCATCCCCGACCGGCCGGGCCGCGATTCTGCGGCCTGGTGCGGCGTGTCCGCGCCGATCCGGTCGATCCTGACGGAGAAGGCTTTCTCGATGGCGCCGGGGAGATCCGGGTTGTAGGTCACCCGCGGCGAGATCGGATGCCTGGTCAGCGTGGCCAGTCGCTCCAGGGCAAAGGTGTCGGAGGGGTCCTGGAGGACCACCACCAGGTGCCCGTCCTGCCGATCGACCGGGAGCGCGGGGATCTGGTCGGCCACCTCCCGGGGGATCATCTGGGCGCAGGAGGCCTTGATCTTCTGCGACTGGAGGTTGAAGGAGGGCAATCCGGAGACCCGGCTGGCGGCCTCCAACCAGGTTTCCCGGTCGAACTCGCCCGCCTCGAGCAGGATCTGTTCCAGAGGCCGGCCGCTGGATTGGCTCTCGCGCTGGGCCCGACTCAGGGCGGAGCGGTTGAGCCGGCGCCCTTCGAGCAGGACCTCCAGGGCACGCAGGGGGATGTCCTTTTGCACTTCGGATGCCCTCCGCAGGAACCTCTGGCCCTCCAGGAAGACCAGCGGCAGATGGGATCGGCTTCGACCCGGGTCACCTCGGTCCCTGGAGTCCGGAAGGAGTCGCCGAACTTCAAACAGAACCCCGAAGCCCGACCTTTCGGGGAAAGACTTGGAGGGCACCATGGGCAAGATGGGCGAGATGGGCAGACAGACCGAGGAGCAGTTGGCTCTTCTTTTGAACCTGATTCCCGGTGCCCGATTGTGTCGGGTCCAGACCTTCCCCGAGCGTCCCCGCCCCGAAATCCTGCCTTTCGGGATCGATCTGGGCTCGGTGAAGTCGACCGAGGAGCGACCCCAACTGCCGACCATGGTCGCCGAGGTCGAGGGGCGCACGGTTCATCTGGAATTCATCCCGGCCCCCGAGCCGGACACCTGGTGGATGAACCTGTACGTCTCGGGTTCCTCCCCGGTCCCCCTGGCCTTGACGGCCCTCAACACCGCAGGCTTCGGCCGCTCGACCCGGGTGGTCTGGCAGAGCTTCAAGACCGGCGACGAGCGCTTCGACGCGCTCTATGACTCGGCCAGCAGCACGCCCGACGAGGGGCGCGAGATCCTGGCCGAGGCCGCGACGCGCCAGCGCATCCTGGCCATGGGCGAGATCGAGCGCTTCACCCTGGAGTCGCGATTCGTCCGATTGATCCGTCTGGTCGACGAGTTCTCCGACATCGAGGCGGAGGCCTTGAACCGGACCATCCGCGAGATGGTCCTCCTGGCAGGGCACCTGGAGTCCCAGGCCGCCCTGAAGCACTCTTAGTCTGACCGGCATGCGCTCCCTCCTGCGACCCCTGGCTCCCCTGGCGGCCTCCGCGTTCCTGATCTGGGGAGCCGGCCTGCCCGTCCAGGCGGAGCAGCGCCCAGGCTCCGAACCGCGCCCCGAGATCCAGGTCGAGTGGGAAGCCCACCAGTTCTTCCGTGAGGGACGGAGCCTGCATCGCGCGGGCCGCCTGGAGCGGGCGGTGGACCTCTACCGTCGGGGTCTCGAGGCCGACCCCGGGCGGTTGGAGATCCGCCCCTACCTGGGCTTGGCCCTGGACGCCCTGGGCCGTTCCCGGGAGGCCCTGGACCACTACGAGGCCTACCTGGTCCTGGAACCCGAGGATCACCGGGTCCGCCTGAACCGGGTAGCCGCCCTGATCCATCTGGGCCGCGAGCTCGAGGCCCTCGAGGCTCTCGGTGGACTGGCCCTGGCCGTCTCTTCCCTGCCGGAGTTCCACAATCTCCGCGGGGTGGCCCTGCTGCACACCGAGCAGCCCGGCCGGGCCGCCGAGGAGTTCCGCCTGGCCCTGGCGATGCGGCCAGGCTGGACCGAGGCTTCGCTGAACCTGGCTTCGGCCCTCATGGCCATGGGGCATCCGGTCGAGGCCCTGGAGGTGCTCGACCGGGTCGTCCGGACAACCCCGGGAGACCCGCGGGGCTGGAACAATCTGGGGATCCTCCTGGCCGGACAAGGGGATCTTCCTGCCGCCCGCGAGGCCTTCCGGCGGGCGATCGGGTCCGGGGAGCTCTGGCAGGCCCGGCTCAACTCCGCTGTCCTGGAATCCCGGGACGAGGCGGGTGGGGCGCAACTGGTGCAGGCTGCGGACCTGGTGGATCGTCACCCCGATCTGGCCGAGGCCCGTCTGCTGTATGCGACCTTGCTCCACCGGGCGGGGCGTCTGTCCGAGGCCCGCCGTGAGCTGGAGGAATTGCTCGAGCGGGCTCCCGGCCATCTCCTGGGGCAGGAGGCCCTGGGGCTGGTCCTGATGGCCTCGGGGGAGGAGGGGGCCCTCCCCCTGCTGGAGGCGGTGGCCCTCGCCCGGCCGGATTCCGCCCGGTCCCAGCACAACCTGGCGGTGGCCCTGCGCGCGAGCGGGGACCTCCCTGGCGCCCTCGAGGCGGCACGCTCGGCCAGCAGCCTGGATCCTTCCCGCCCCGAGATCTGGTACAACCTGGCGGTGCTTCTGGACCTTTCGACCCGACCGCACGAGGCCTTGAAGGCCTTCGAGACCTGGCTGGAACTCTCTCCTGAAGACCCGCAGGCGGACCTGGTCCGCGAATACGTCGAGGAACTGCGCGAGCATCTTCGGGGAGGCCCCACCCCCCTCCCCTGAAATCAGGTCCGGGATTCTAGTTCTTGCGGGCTCGTGCCGGCCGGGTGGCTGGCTTGTCCTTGGGAGGATTCTCGGCAGCCAGGCCCACGGTCTGGCTGGGGGCCAGCTCCCGGTCCGGCTTGGGTTGCGGGCGCGAGCAGGGGCGCAGATCCGATTCCAGGATCCCGCCATCCACGTCATCGGCTGCCAGTTTCGGGGTCTCGCGCCGGTGGATCAGGTGCTCGGGCTGGAACTGGTTGGTCTGGTTCCGGCCGTTCCGCTTGGAGAAGTAGAGCGCCGAGTCCGCGAAGCGGACCAGGTCCTCCAGCGTGGTGGCCTGGTCGGGGAAGGTCGCCACGCCGCCGCTCACGGCGACGCGCAACGGGGTTCCCTCCCAGACGATGTCCAGGGCCTCCAGAAGGCTGTGCATCCGGTTGGCCACCACGAAGGCGCCCTCCAGATCGGTCTCGGGCATGACCAGGCAGAACTCCTCGCCTCCGTAGCGCCCGACCAGATCCGTCTCGCGCACCGAGCGGCGCAGGATCCGGGCCACCTCCACCAGCACCTTGTCGCCGCAGGGATGCCCGTAGGTGTCGTTGAGGGACTTGAAGTGGTCGATGTCCACCATCAGCAAGCTCAGCGGATGCTGGTAGCGGCGGGCCCGGCGCATCTCTTCGTTGAGGCGGTGGAAGAGGTGTCGGCGGATATAGAGGTGGGTCAGGCTGTCCGTCACGGCCATCTCGTACAGCCTGGCGTTGTGGATGGCCACGGCGGCCTGGTCGGCCACCTGCTGGATGATCTGCAGGTCGGCGTCGGTGAAGGTCTTGCCCTGGAACTTGTTGGTGATGTTCAGCACGCCGATCACGTCGCCGTGAACCCGCAGAGGCACGCACAGGATCGAGTTGACCCTGGAGGTGAGCGAGCGGACGAACTGGGGGCCTTCAAAGACGTTGTTGACCACCATCGGGGTTCCGGTGGCGGCCACCTGGCCGGCGACGCCCTCGCCCCGCTTCAGGCGCTTGGTGACGATCTCGCCGTTGAGGATCTTCTGTTCGGTCTCGGGATCGATGCCTCGGACCACCTGGACGACCAGTTCGTCGCTGCCCTCGTCGAAGAGCATGATCGAGCCCTTCTCGGCCTCGGCGATGGCGGCCGCGCGGCCCAGGATCTCGGTGAGCAGGCGATTCCGATCGTCGATGACGTTCAGGGCCCGCCCCACATCGTAGAGCATGGCCAGCTTGTTCATCTGGTAGCCCAGGTCCCGCTTGGAGGTCTGCAGCTCCTGATAGAGGCGGGCATTGTCCAGGGCTGTGGCCCCCTGGCTGGCCAGCAGGTAGAAGAAGCGGGCTTCGGCCTCGCTGTCGCAGGACTTGTCCAGGCAGACGACGCCCAGGACCTCGTCCTTGGCCAGCAGGGGAACCCAGTAGCAGATGCCGGCCTGGTCCAGGCCCGATTCCTCGAACTCCCGGGGGAAGAGCGTCTGGCCGCTGGAGTCGGCCACCGCGAAGGGTTCGCCGGCCTTGAGCAGTTGCCAGAGGATTCCCTGACGCGGCTGGAAGCAGATCTTCTGGACCACCTCGTTGGAGAGTCCATGGGCGTAGATCGGGCGGAACGGGCCTCGGGGTTGGCGGGCCAGCAGCACCAGGGCCCGATTGGCGCCGATGCGGTCGGACATGGCGGCCACCAGGACCTCGCTGATCTTGACGGGGTTGTCCCCCGTGAAGGCGCGCCCGACCTGGCAGATGGTGTACAGGTCGAAGGCGCGCTCTTCGAGGCTTCGGGTGTGCCGGGTCAGGTCGGTGACCTGTCGGGTCAGGTTCTCTACCTGACGGGTCAGTTCGGCGACTGACTTCTTCTCCAGGTCTTGCTGCATCTGCGCTCCCTCTGCCGGGGCTCTTGTGAATCCCGGATCAAGGTTCGTGTCGAATGAGTCGATGTCCTCGAGGGCGTCCAGGCCAACTGAGCCTTCCATCCCTGGGAACGCTCCCTTCTTCACATCCTGGGAAGCCGGGGAGACGGTCTAGAAGTCGACCTTGGGACCGCAGTTCCAGCGGATCTGCCGGAAGTCCCGGGTCTCGACCACCTTGCCGCCGCGCTTCTTCTCGGTCCGGACCATCTCGTGGTTGGCGTTGACCCAGACCCGGTATTCCGTGGCCGAGGCGCCGGAGAACTCGTAGACCGTGGTCTGCTGGCCCCGGACGTTCTCGGTCCCGGCCACCTTCATGGTCGGGTAGCTCTTCAACTCGTTGAGGATCATCGTGAAGAGCGGCTGGAAGAAGGGCGTCCCCACCACATCCGGGTGATCCAGGCCACGGGTGATCCGGCCCATCCCGATCTTGGCTCGCACCTTGTCGGCGGCGAAGGAGGGATCGTAGACCACGACGCTGCCGACATTGCGGCTGCTGCCTCGCAGGACCTCGGTGCGGATCTTCGGGCCCGCCAGGGAGACCGAGTAGTCGAACTTCAGGACACCGCGCTCGCTCTCGTAGTCATACTTCAAGGTGTAGTCCTTGGCCGAATCGATGCGGGCCTTGACGGCATTCCAGTCTCCCGACGGAGCCGCCTGCACCTGGCCGGCCAGGTTCAGGATGAAGGCCAGGGTCAGGGCCAGGGCCAAGGACCGAGAAACACTGTACATGAGGAATTCCTCCAGGACGTTCTTGCACCGGGGCAGGGCACGTTGGGCCCGCGTTTTCAACGGAGCCCCGCACTTCCCTGCCCACCCGGGAAGTGGATCTCCGCGGGCCCGGAAAGGTTTCCCGAGACGGGGCCGGATCTGCTATGTTTGGGGGACCATGGACAAGTTCAAGAAGATTCTGCTGGTGCTGGCGAGCAACCCGCTTTTCTGGATTCTCCTGATCGTGGGCTCCCTGCTGCTCTTCATCTATCTCTTCGAGCGGGTCCCGAGCTTCGGGGTCAACAAGGTCTATCACATCTTCGACTGAGTCGGCCCCTCAAAGGCCCTCCATCCGGCCGGCCAGCTCGGCCCAGCGGTCCATGGCCTGCGCCAGGCGGGCCTGGAGGGTCTCCAACTCACAGTACATCGAATGGAGCCGCTCGGCGTCGCTGGAGGGCTCGGCCAGGGCCTGCTCGAGGAAGAGGCGGCGCTCATCGCCCGCTTCGATCTCGACTTCCAGGGCCTGGAGTTCGCGGGTCTCCTTGTAGGAGAGCCGGCGCTCCTGTGGGGGAGGGGCCGCCCTGGGAGGCGATCGGCGCAGGGGGATCCGCTCCCTCTCGGCTTCGGCCAGGTTCTCGCGCAGGGTCTCGTAGTCGCCGGGGAACTCGGTGGGGCCCGAGGCCCCGAAGTGGAAGAGGCGGTCCACCGTCCGGTCCAGGAAGTAACGGTCGTGGCTGACGACCATCAGGATCCCCGGATAGTCGTCCAGCCAGGCCTCCAGCCGCACCAGGGTCGGCAGATCCAGGTCGTTGGTCGGTTCGTCCAGCAACAGCAGGTTCGGGGCGCCCAGGAGGACCCGCAGGAGCTCCAGACGGCGCTTCTCTCCTCCCGAGAGCCTGCCGATCAGGGTGTGCTGCATCGGCCGTGGGAACAGGAAGCTCTCCATCAGGGACTCCGCGGTGATCCGGGATCCGTCGGGACGGACGAGCACCTCGGCGGCTTCCCGGACGTAGTCGATGGCCCGCGTCTCGGCCGGGAGTTCCTCGGAGCGTTGGGCGTAGTAGCCCGGGACCACCGTCGGGCCCATCTCAACCCAGCCCTGATCCGGCTCAACCCGACCCGCGACCATGTCCAGGAGCGTGGTCTTGCCGCAGCCATTGGGGCCGACCAGGCCGATCCGGTCCCCTGCCTGGAGCTCCAGCGAGAAGTCTCCGAGCAGCGGGCGCCCTTCGTAGCTCTTGCCCAGGCCGTGCAGAAGCAGGCCCTTGCGACCCAGCCGGGAGGCGGTTCCGGCCTGCCCCAGGGTCAGTTCCCCCCGATTCGCCTTGGGGGCTCGATCCAGGAGGGCCAGGATCCTCTCCTGTCGGGCCTTCTGTTTGGTGGCCCGGGCTCGAGGGCCGCGTCGGAGCCACTCCATCTCGCGGCGCACCAGGTTGGCCCGCTTCTCGGCCGAGGCGGCCTCGAGCTGCTCCTGACGATCCTTCTCCTGCAGATAGGCGGCATAGTTGCCTTCGTAGAGTCGGACCGAGCCCTGCTCGACCTCCAGGATGCGCCGGGTGACCCGGTCCAGGAAGTATCGATCATGGGTGATCAGGACCAGGGCTCCCGAGAAGTGCCGCAGGAATCCTTCGAGCCAGTCGATGGCCGCGGTGTCCAGGTGGTTGGTGGGTTCGTCCAGGGCCAGGAGATCCGGTTCGGAGATCAGGGCCTCGGCCAGGGCCACCCGCTTTCGTTGGCCCACCGAGAGGGTCTCCATGCGGGCCTCGAGATCCGGCAGGCCCAGGCGGGTCAGGATGGTCCGGGCCCGGGTCATGAGATCCCAGGCTCCCAGGGCCTCGAGCCGACCGGCCAGCTCTGAGACCTCCCGGGAGTGGCGACCCTCGGGGTCGCCCTTGGACATGCGCAGGCAGGCCTCCTCGTGGGCGCGAAGCAGGTCCATGGCCTCGGTCTGGGAGTGGTACAGGGCGTCCAGGACCGAGAGCCCGGGTTCGAAGCGGGGGTGCTGCGGGAGATAGCCGATCCGCATCCCCTGGGGCACGATCCGGCGTCCTTTGTCGACCGGCTCGACGCCGGCCATCACCCTCAAGAGGGTCGTCTTGCCCGAGCCGTTGCTGCCCAGGATTCCCAGGCGTTCGCCTGGTTCGATCGACAAGGTGACGTCCTGCCAGAGGGGCTCGGTTCGGAACTGGCGGCTGATGCCTTCGAGGCGGAGAAGCGACATGGCCTCCTGGTTGGGCGCCGGGGGCTCCGGCTCCTCTTCGCGAAGGAACAGGCCGGTCTCGAAGCGCGGCGGCGTGGGGCTATCTCGAGACCAGCCAGACCAGGCCGGCGCTCAGGGCGCTCACGGCACCCAGAAACAGGGCCGGACCCAGGGCCAGGAGGGGCAGGGCCCTGGCCAGGGCGCTTCGCGAAGCCTGCTCGAGGTGGGCCGAGGCGGCCGCCAGGCGCTCGGGCAGGTCGCCTTGTTCTTCGCCTCTCTCGACCTCGGCCAGGACCTCCTCGCTCAGCAATCCCGTGGGAGCCAGCGAGTCCAGGACCGGCTCGCCTCTCTCGATTCGACCCGCCGCCTGCATCAGGGCCATGGTGTGCGCGGTGCTCCCGGTGCAGCCCGCGGCCAGCAGGGCCGCCCGGTGGGCGGGCAGGCCCGAGCGCAGCAGGGGCCCCAGGGCCTTCAGGAAACGCTTCCCGGCCCGCAGGCGCAGGGCGGTTCCCACCAGGGGAGCCCGATCCAGGAGCCGATCGGCCCGGCGGCTGAACCAGTCCTTGCGCTGCAGTCTGCGCAGGATCCCGACCAGGACCAGCGCCATCAGGGTCGTCCCGGCCAGGCTCGTCCCCAGGGCCGTGGCGTAGGCCGCCGCGCCCAGTTCCCGGCCCAGCGGGATCAGGCACAGCGCGGCCAGGGCCAGGACCAGCGGAGGAGAGGTGTACAGGAAGGCCCGGAACTGGCGTCGGCGGGCCCGGTGCTCCTGCTCCAGGGACTCCGCCAGCGTCGCGAGCAGTTCGTCCAGCAGCCCGGCCTCCTCGCCCGCCGCGACCATTCCCAGCTCGTAGGGGCTGAAACAGTCCGAGAAGCGGGCCAGGGTCTCGGCCAGCCCATGGCCGGAGTCGAAGGCCTCCTGCAAGGGGCCCGAGATCCCCGGCAGGAAGGTCTGGGCGGATTCCCCGACGGCCCGGCGGATGGGCTCGCCCCGCTCCAGTCTTCCGGCCAGGTCGGTGTAGAAGGTGGCCCGCTGGGAGGTGGAGGCCGCCTCCTGCTCGGGCTCGGGGGCGGGAATCTCGGTCGAAAGCGGTGCGGCGGGCTCCTGGGCGGGCTCCGGCCCTGTGTCTTCGATCGGCTCGGGAGCCCCCTCCGGATCAGGGGCGCGGCCCTCCTTGGCCAGGACGCTGACGGGAAGCCAGCGCAGGGCGATCCCGGTTCCCAGGAGGATGAAGTCGTTGGGTCGCAGGAAGGTTCCCCTGGGGATGGGCTGTCCGTTGACGTAGATTTCCCGGTGGGACATCGGAAGCAGGACGGGAAGCTTCTCATACCACTCGATGGAGGCGTGGATCTGGGACAGCGCGGGGCTGTTGAGCTGCAGATCGCACTCCGGGGAACGTCCCAGGGTCAACGCGACCCGGCGCAGGGGATAGCGGGTGCCCGGAAATCCCGGGCCGTGGAGCAACTCCAGGCAGCCCATGAACGGCTCGGGATCGGGGAGCTCTTCGCGGGAATCCCGAACCTGGAGCACCAGGGCTCCCATCTGGATCATGGTGCCGTGGACCAGCAGGGCCCCCGAGGAGGCGGCAGCCCCGTTGATCCGGGCCGGGCTGGTGAAGGAGCGGTTGGAGAATTCGTAGCAGTCCTGGTCCTCCCGCCAGCTCAGGAGGGCGTGGACCCTGGACACGCTGGGCTCTTCGAATTCGACCGTCGATTCCCCGTCCGCCCCGGGACGTCCCAGCGTGATCCGGTCTCCACGCAGGTGGAAGACTCGACCGGCGTCCTGGCCCTCCTTGGCGATCAGCTTGAATCTTCCCACGCAGGAACTCTTCCCTTTGCGGGCCGGGGCAACCTTCCCCCGACTGCGGCCTGAGCGACAGGGCGGTTCCCGGCTCGGCCCACCCGAGGGCCGCCTCGCGGGTCTGTCGCATCCCGGCTGGAGGAGGGCCCATCGGGAAGGCCTTGACCCGGACGCGTAGAACTCGTCACGGCACAGGGCACATGCCATGGGGAAGGATTCAGGCACGGGGAGGTCTTTCTTTTGATGCAGGCTCGGGCAACTCTATCCATCCGGTGCGATCCCTGGCGAGCCGGATTCGAGGTCGGGGAGAAGCTGGCTTCCCTCAAGCCGGAAGTCGTCTTCCTGTTCTGCACCATCCATTATGAGGAAGATTTCCTGGGCCTCCTGGAGGGCCTGGACGAGGGGCTGGGCACCTCCGAGGCCCTGGTTTTCGGGTGCACGGGCGACAGCGTCCTGATGGGGGGCGAAATCGCCACGGTCGGCGTGGCCGCCATGGGGGTGACCAGCCAGGGAACCCTGAAGTGGTCCCTGCATGTCGAGTCGGGGGCCGAAGACGGTCCCCAGGCGGCCCGCCGGGGCGCCGAGAGGCTCTGTGAGGAACTCGGAGGCCGCCCCGATCTGGCCTTCGTCCTGGCCGACGGGGTCCACGCCGGGGGGATCCGCTCCGACGGGGCCGAGATGGTTGAGACTCTCAACCAGATCCTGGGATGTCCCCTGATGGGGGGGCTGGCTGGAGACGATCGGCAGTTCCGACGCACCTTCGTCCTGACCAAGGGCCAGTTCTGGCCTTCGGCCATAGCCCTCCTGGGAGCTCGGGGCCCGGTCCGCGCCGCCATGCACTCGGCATCCGGATTCACCCCCCTGGAAGAAGTGGGGGTGGTCGAAGAGTCCGAGGGCAACAAGCTCTTCCGCATCAGCGGCCAGCCGGCCCAGGAGTTCCTTCGCGATCGGCTGGGCAAGACGGCCAGCGAGGGGGACGTGGGCACGATGCCCCTGGCCCTCTCGGTCCCCGATGGGCACTTCGTGCTGCGCACCCCCCGGGGCTTCGATCGTCAGACGGGCGCCCTGCACGTCTCGGGGAACCTCCTGCCGGGCACCGAGATCCGCCCCTGCGAGGTGGATCCCGTCTTCGCCACGGAGGGGGTCCGCGAGGACCTGAGCCGCCTGAAGATCGAGGAATTCAAGCCGGACTTCGCCCTGAGCGTCACCTGCGCAGGGCGGCGCTGGCTCTTCGGACAGAGCTATGACCTGGCGGTCCGGGAATTGGGAACCCGCCTGGCGGGGATTCCCATGATCGGCTTCCTCTCCTTTGGAGAGATCGGGCCCTTCCGCGGACTCGATGGCCAGATGTCCCCGTCCTACTACCACAACACGACCCTGGTCCTGGGCGCCTTTGGTGGCTGAACCCCGGCTTTACGCCGCGGCGCCCGGGGCGCCGGAGGGGTTCGTGCTGCGCCATTTGCTTCATCCCCGGGAGGTCCGGGCCCGACCCTTCGCGGTCTGGGCCAGGACCGTCCAGGAGGCCTGTCGGCTCCTTCCCGGACCTCGGGAGCGCCTGGTCGGCCTGGTGGTCACTCCTGGCGAGGCTCCCCGGGTCGAGCCGCTGGAGGGTGGCCTTCACCATCTGACGCTTCCCTCCGGAGTGGTGGTGCCCAAGGAGGCGGTCGGACTCCTCCTGGATCTGCTGGAGAGGTTTGAGGCGGGGCGTCAGGAGGTTCGCCGGCTCTCGCTGGAGCTGGAGCGCTGGCGCACCGACCTGCAGCGCCACATCAGCGAGCAGGCCCGATTCCGCGAGAGCCTGATGCGCGAGATCGCCGAGCGCCGGGCCGCCGAGGAGGCCGCGCGGCAGAGCCAGAGATGGCTGGAGGCCATCTACGACTCGGTGAGCGAGGGGATCACCCTGCATGACCCCTCCACCGGCGCGGTCCTGGAAGGGAATCGCTGTGCCCGTCGGATGGTGGAGCGCGAGGACCTGGCAGGGCTGCCCCTGGAGGCGCTGGTGGCCAGTCCCGGAGCCCTGGGCGAGCTGCGCTCGGCGGGTGAGGAGGCCCGAGTCCTGGAGTGGGCCCTCCGAGGGCCCGCCGGTGCACAGGTCTGGGTGGAGTCCAGCCTGCGCCGGACGATGATCGGCGGTCGGGAGGTCGTCCTGGTGACCAGCCGGGACATCACCGAGCGCAAGGCTTCCGAAGAGGAGCGCCGCAAGCTGGAAAACCAGATCCAGCACACTCAGAGGCTGGAGAGCCTGGGAGTCCTGGCCGGAGGCGTGGCCCACGATTTCAACAACCTCCTGATGGCGATCCAGGGCAACGTCGACCTGGCCATGCTGGATCTGGAGCCGGATTCGCCGGTGCGGATGCCCCTGCGGGAGGCCCTCCGGGCCTCCCAGAGCGCCTCGGAGCTGTGCGGGCAGATCTTGTCGTATTCGGGTCGAGGCCGCTTCGATCTCGAACCCCTGGACCTGAGTCTGCTGGTCAGCGATCTGGGGCGGATGTTCGGAGCTTCGGTCCTGAACAAGGCGACCCTGGTCTGGAAGCTCGAGCCGGGCCTCCCCCAGGTCCTGGGGGATGCCACCCAGTTGCGCCAGATCGCCATGAACCTGATCCTGAACGCGGCCGAGGCCTTGGGGGAGGAGGCCGGAGAGATCCGGGTCTCGACCCGGCTCCTGCGCTGCACCCATCGGGATCTGGGCGAGGCCTTGCTGGGAGAACTGTGCCGGCCGGGCCAATTCCTGGCCCTGGAGGTGGAAGACACCGGTTGCGGGATGGATGCCGCGACCCTGCGGCGGATCTTCGAACCCTTCTTCACGACCAAGGTCCTGGGGCGGGGGTTGGGTCTGGCAGCCGTGCTGGGGATCGTCCGGGGACACCACGGGGCCTTGCGGGTTGACAGCCAGCCCGGGAAGGGCACCCGTTTCCGGGTCCTGCTTCCCGCCTTCATCGAGCAGGCCGCGCCCTCCCCTCCCGAGGAACCTTCCGCCGAGATTCCGGGCACCTGGCCTGGAACCGGGAAGGTGCTGGTGGTGGACGACGAGGAGTTCCTGCGTTCCCTTCTCCTCCAGATCCTGGAACGCAACGGCTTCGAGGTCCTCCTGGCGACCGATGGCCAGGAGGGGCTGCGGCTCTTCCAGGAGCATCCGGGGCTCGACCTGGTCCTTCTGGACCTGCGCATGCCCCGCATGGATGGCTTCGAGACCTGCCGGGCCATGCGCTCGGTGAACGAGAAGGTCCCCATCGTGATGATGAGCGGGAATCAGGACAGCGCCCTGGTGGCCGGGGATGACTCCCTGGATATCCAGGGGTTCCTCCAGAAGCCCTTCCGGGCCCGGGACCTGCGCAAGTTGCTGTCCCACGTGCTGGGACCGGTGGGGGCTCAAGAAGGGAGGTAGGCACGCCTGCCGACGCGAACCGCCCCGTCCATGCTCGTTCGCATCCTGCGACTCGTCGGAGTCGGGCTGCTGGCCTGGGCCTCGCTGGCTGCGGCGACCTGGCAGCCGGCCTTCCCGATGGTCCCCTTCCTGGCGGCCTGGTTGATGCGCGTCTGCCTGCCGGGCGCCGGGCCGGAGCGCTGGGGAATCCCCCTGCTCAACGGACTCCTGGCCTGGTTCCTGACCACGCCGACGGATCCGGGGAGCCTTCCCATCCGGGACTTCCTCAATCACGGCCTGGTCAACCAGCACCTGGCCGCCTGGCATTCCTGGCTCTGGGCCTGGTCGGTCCTGGCCGGGCTGGCGGTCCTGGCCCTTCCGGCACGCTGGCTGCAACCCATGGCCGGCTGGGTCCTGGGACTGGTCCTGGCCGGGTACCTGCTCTCCGGAGCGCTGCTCAATCCGGGTTTCTTCCTGGGAATGAACCAGGATTCGGGCATGGGGATCACCTACAACGACAACTCGACCTATCGGCAGATCTACCATCGGGTCGTGGCGGGACAGGCCTATTATCCGGCCTCGATCGAGAGCTTCATGTTTTTGCGACCGCCCACCGACAGCACGCCCGACTCCGCCTTCGGCTATCGCCTGCCGGGCAGCTTCCTGATCTGGAAGTACCTGACCTCGGGTTGGCCCCTGGGGGTCCCGGTCCTCTTCCTGGTGCTGTGCGCCGGAGCGATGATCGCCGTCCATCGTGCGGGTCTTTGCTGGCTGCGACCCGGCGAGGCGGTCCTGGCACCCGTGGTGCTGGGCCCGGTCCTGGTCTATGGGATCCCTGGCTGGCACTTCCTCATGGCCGAGTATTGGGCCATGCTCGTCTTCCTGATCGCCCTGCCCTGGTTCGCCTCGGGAAGGGTCGCCCCGGTGGCCTTGCTGGTCTCGGCCTCGACGACCATCCGGGAGTTCATGCTGGCCCCGGCGGGACTGGTCCTGCTGGCCGGGCTCTGTGATTCCCGATTCCGGCCGCGCTGGATGTTGGCGCTCCCGCTGGTTTCCTCTCTGGTGGTGCTGGGAGCCCACCTCTTCGTGATGAGCACCGCCTTCCCCGAGATCATCCGGAGCGGGGCCGTCGCCGGCTATCGCGGCGAGGGCTTCCCTTTCGTGGTCCGCATGCTGAGTTACGCAGCCCCGTTCTACGCCCGCTGGGACCTGATGCTGCCCGTGGTCGGGCTGCTGGCCCTGCTGGGCCTGTGGGCCATGCCCTGGCCCATGCGGATCCTCCTGGGCGGTCACCTGGCGGCCTTCGGCGGATTCGCCTGGCGCCACGGTGAGGGGATGCGTTTCTACTGGGGAATCATGGTCCTGCCGATCCTGGCCGTCCTGGCGGGATGGTTCCTCGCCCTGCGGCCGGAGGGTCCATCTCCCCCCGAGCCGGAGGTCCCGAGTTGATCCGCCTTTTTTTGCACGCCCTCTGCGTCGGTCTGCTGGTGTTGGGGCTGGCTTGTTCCCAGGGGCCTCAGGAGCCGGTCCCGCCGGCCCGGTTCCTGCCGAGCGGTTCGCCGGTCGCGGCCCCGCCAGCCCATCCCGAGCCGCCTCGACCGCCCGGCGTTCCCGCGCCTCCGGCCCCCACCCCGCCGCGCGCCGCCTTTGCGGTCCAGCAGCACACCTCCCGGATCACCTGGGAACTGCTCGAGGATGCTGGCCGAAAGAAGGGAGGCTTCAATCGATTCCGGGGGGACGTGGATCTGGTCGGTGGAGACCCCTCCCGCTCTTCCCTGAAACTCGAGATCGACGTGGAGAGCCTCTATAGCGACGACCCGGCCAGGACCTCCAGGTGGCTGGCCCCGGATGCGCTGGACGCGGGCCGGTTTCCGACCGTTGTCTTCGAATCGACCGAGGTGCTCCTCGTCCAGGATCGCTACGAGGTCCGGGGAGATCTGACCCTTCACGGGGTCCGACGCAGGTTCGCCGTTCCGGTCTCGGTGCAGGTCCAGCCTCTTCGGGTCCTGGCGGAGGCGGAGTTCAGCCTGGACCTGCGGGAATTCGGCCTGGGGAAGTCCGGTCCGTCCGAAGACCCGCTTCCCGCCGAGGTCGTGTTGCGGGTCCAGCTCGAGGCCACGCCGGCTCCCTGAACCCGGCGCTCCTCAGAGCGCGGGCCACCCCCTCGAGCGGCGCTCTTCGAGGGTGCGGGCCAGATCCTCGAGGCCTCCCCGGCAATCGGCCCCGACGCAGCAACCCTTGCCCTGGGTGGCCGGACAGTTGAAATCCTCGAGCCGGTCGATTCCGGTGAGGACCAGGCCGGCGAAGAGCCGGACGTAGAAGTCGGCCCTCAGGACCGGGTCGAAGAGCAGGGGGGGCTTTCCGGAACCTGTCAGAAGGGAGATCCGGGCGGCTGCCAGTTGGGCGATGTGTCGCGGAGACCACCCCAGGGAAAGCAAGGTCCGGGTCAGGAGCTGCAGGCCCGCAGGGCAGAGGAGTCGGGCCTGGGGGGCGAGCAGCTCTGCGACGCAGGGCGGAAGCCGGGGGGGCATCCCCGGGGTGATCCGGGGGGTCGAGTCGTGCCAGCGATGGATTCGGGCCAGTCGGGAGCCCAGGTAGCGGGTCAGGAGCCGCCGGGTCCCGGAGGTCTGGTCGGGGATCCGGGTGCTCACCCGGCGGGCCAGCCGGGCAGCACGGGCCGGGGCCCGCATCAGCGCCGGGCTGGTCCCTTCCTCCACCCCCACCAGGGGGATGACGAGGAGATCCTCTCCCGGCGGGACCTCCTCTCCCCGGCTCCAGGCCAGCCGCCGGGGTTTGAGATAGGGGCCGAAGGGGACCCGGATGCTGCGGATCGACAGCGGGTCGCCGTACTCGGAGAGGTCCAGGGAGACGATCTCCCGGCCCCCAGGGCCCGGTTCCACCTCGATCGCGGTCAGTCGGAGCGGCGGATGGTCCGTGGGAGGGCAGCGTCGCAGGACCTCATGGCCCAGGAATTCCATCACCATTCCCAGGCCGCGGAAGGCCTCCGCCAGCGAGGTCGGAACGGCAGCGTCCCATAGGTCGTCGAGCCGGATCCCGGCCCGACGACCCAGCCCGGCCAGGGCTTCGAGCAGCCTGGAGTCGCGTCGGATCGCCCAGACCAGGTGGTGGCCCCGGCCGCTCAAGAGATGGAGGGGGCGGATGCCGAGCTCCTCCAGGGTCTCTTGGAGGGCCTTCAGAGCCGGTTCCTGGGCCGCGAAGCAGGCCTCGGGGTCCTGCCAGGAGGACTCCGGACGGTCGAAGTGCACGTGCTCGAGATCCACATGGACCAGCAGACGGCCCTCGTCCCAGAGAGGCCTCTCGATCTCGGCTCCGGAGGCCAGGGCCCGGTCCAGCTCCTGCACCGGAACTCGGCGGAGGTCCGCATCGGGAGTCGCCTCCCGCACGTGCAGCCAGGCGCACGGGCCAGATGTGTGCGATCCAGCCCCCAGATACTCGTGGATCCGGGCCCGGATGAAGGGATCCTGGCGAGGGTCGGGTGCCGGCATGGCGACTCCTGGCAGCTCCAGTCTGGCATCCGGGGGAAGCCCGGACCATGACCGGGATCAGCCTCTCAGTCGAAGAGTTCGAAGTTGGGACGGCGGGGCAGGCCCGGCATGGTCATCAGCTCGCCGCAGACCGGGACCAGGAAGCCGGCGCCTGCCAGCAGCCGGATCTCGCGAACATGGATCCGGAAACCCCGGGGGACGCCGACGGCGGTCGGGTCCTCTGAGAGCGAGAGCGGAGTCCGGGCCACGCAGATCGGCAGGCGATCCGCGCCATCCCGGGCGCAGTCGGCCAGGTCTTCGCGAGCCCGGGGGGAGAGCTCGAAGCCATCCCCTCCGTAGACCTGGCGGACCAGGGTCTCGAGCCGCTCTTCACATGTCATCCCCGGCTTCTGGAAGGGACTGAAGCGGTTCAAGGCGCAGCTCTTGGAGGCTTCCAGGACGCGGTCGGCCAGTTCCACCGTTCCCGCACCGCCCTCCTGGAAGGCACGGACCCTGGCGGCGAGATAGCCCTCCGCGGCCAGGGCGTCCAGGACCAGCGAGATCTCTTCGGCAGGATCGCTGTCGTGCTGATTCAGGGCCGGCACCACCGGGACTCCGAAGCGGGTCACCAGGTCCAGGTGGTACAGGGCGTTGGGCAGGCCTCGGCGCACCGCTTCGGGGTCGGGTTCGGCCAATCGCTCCCGGGGGACGCCTCCGTGATAGCGCAGGCCCTGAAGGGTCAGCAGGACCACCGCGCAGCACGGCTGGATCCCAGCCAGGGGGCAGAAGATGTCGACGAATTTCTCGCCCCCCAGATCGGCTCCGAAGCCGGCCTCCTGGACCACGAAATCGGCTCCCTGGAGGGCCGCGCGGGTGGCCAGGATCGAGCTGGTCCCATGGGCCAGGTTCGCAAAGGGGCCGGTATGCACCAGGGCGGGGTTGCCCTCCCGGGTCTGGACCAGGTTCGGACGCAGGGCCTCTTCCAACAGGGCGGCCATGGCCCCGTCGACCTGAAGGTCGCGGGCCTGCACGGAAGCCCGCTCGGCCGTCCGCCCCACCACGATCCGTCCCAGGCGCGTGCGCAGGTCCTCGCGGTCCCGGGCCAGGGAGAGCACGGCCATGATCTCGCTGGCGGCCGTGATGTCGAAGCGGTCCTCGCGGGGCATTCCGCCGCCGGGTCCGCCCAGGCCGATCACCACCCTCCTCAGCGAGCGATCCGAGAGGTCCTGGACCCGCGGCCAGGTCAGGCGGCGGGGGTCCAGGGCCAACGAATTCCCGAAATGCAGGTGGTTGTCCAGGGCTGCCGAGAGCAGGTTGTGGGCCGCCGTCACGGCGTGGGAGTCCCCGGTGAAGTGCAGGTTGATCGATTCGGAGGGAACCAGTTGGGAGCGGCCGCCCCCCGTGCCCCCGCCCTTGATTCCGAAGACCGGCCCCAGCGAGGGCTCGCGCAGGCAGACCGCCGCCGAGACCTCGCGTCGTCGCAGCGCGTCGGTCAGGGCGATGGCCACCGTGGTCTTGCCGATCCCCGCGGGGCTGGGCGACATGGCCGTCAGGAGCACCACGCGGCCCCGAAGAGGCCGATTCAGCGATTCCAGCGGGATCTTGGCTCGTCCCGGGCCCCAGAACTGCAGGTCTTGAGGGGTCAGGCCCAGGGCCGCCCCGACTTCTTCAAGTGGTCTCATGCTCCGGGTCTTCTCGCCCCTCGCATCCGCCTCCTCGTCCGCGCTGGCGTGTGGCCGGCTCAGCCGGCCTCTCCGGGGTCGGCCGGGTCTCTTGGAGCCTCCCGGCAGACTTCAAAGCCGGCCAGGACCTCCAGCACCCCCCGGGTCACCTGGCCCTGGCGCTGGCGCTGTTCGCGTCGGGTCAGCTCCCGGGACCTCTCTTCGAGGTTCCGTTCGGCGGCCTGCATCACGTGGAGTCGGGCGGCGTGCTCGCTGGCCAGGGCCTCGGCGCAGGCCCGGTACAGGGTCAGGAAGAGGTGCTGGCGCAGCAGGCCCGGCAGGAGTTCTTCGGGGGGGCGAGCGCACCAGGGCAGGGTCCGCCCCCTCCAGGGGCGCCCGGAGACCTCGCGCAACCACTCGGGATCGATGGGGAGGAGCTGCAGGCGCACCGGACGGATGCCGCCCCCGGGATCGGCCCGCTGGTGGATCACGACCAGCCGCTCGAGCAGGCCGGCGCGGCTCCATTCCTCCAGCCGGCCCAACAGGTCCTGGACGGCTGGAGCCAGGGCCCGGAGGGTGGTGATGCCCGGTCTTGTGACATCGACCTGCAGGCCGGCCTCGGCCAGGGCCCTCGCCAGTCGGGAGCCGACCGCCATGAGCGGGACCGGGACGGGATCGGTGAGCTTCACGAATCGCGCCAGGTTCTCGTGGTAGGGCCCACACAGACCGTGGTCGGAGCCCAGGATCACCCCGGCGGTCAGGGTCTCCCCAGCCAGTTTGGCCTCGAACGGGATGCTCCGCCCTCGCAGGGCCACGCTCAGGCCGGCTTCGAGGATCTCCACCGACTCACCCAGGCCCGCCGCGGCCCGCTCGAACTGGTGCAGGGAGGCTGCCGAGAGCAGTTTGAGGCTGCGCACCAGCGATTCGAGCTCCTGGATGCCGTGGAGCCTTCGCTTGAGGCCTACATCGCCGGGCACGGGGGCTCCGATCGGCTCCGGACCCGCCGGGCCAGATCCTTGAGGGCCTCGGTCTGGGTGGGATCGAGTCCCCGACCGGCCTGGAGGCGCTCTTCGAGCTCGGGAAATTCGCGTTCCAGGGCGGCACGGATCTCCTCCTGGATGCGATTCACGTCCGCCTCCTCCAACTCATCCAGGATTCCCCCGGTGGCAGCCAGCAGGATGGCGATCTGCTCGCCGAGCTTCCAGGGATCGTTGCGCGGCTGCTTGAGCACCGCCCGGACCGCCCGCCCGCGGCTCAGGGCCTGGCGGGTGGCGGGATCCAGTCTGGTGCTGAAACGCGAGAACATCTCGAGTTCGGCGAAGCGGGCGCAGCTCAGGCGAAGATCGGCGGCCACCGCCCGATAGCCGGATGCCTGGGCGTCCGCCCCCACGCGCGAGACCGAAAGGCCCACGTCGACGGCGGGCAGATGCCCCTTCGAGGCCAGATCGGCCGAGAGCAGGATCTGCCCGTCGGTGATCGAGACCAGGTTCGTGGGGATATAATCAGCCAGGGCTCCGCCCTCGGTCTGGAGGATCGGCAGCGCCGTCAGCGAGCCTCCCCCCAGCTCCGGACTCAGCCGGGTGGAGCGTTCCAGCAGGCGCGAGTGCAGGTAGAAGATGTCCCCGGGATAGGCTTCCCGCCCCGGGGGTCTGCGCAGCAGCAAGGAGAGTTCCCGGTAGGCCCGCGCGTGGCGGGTCAGGTCATCGAAGACCACCAGGGAGTCCTGCCCCCG
>JALHDH010000041.1 GCA_022839105.1 bacterium | reverse complement strand
TCTGGCTCATCCCATCCGGACCCGACAGGAACTGATCCATCGGCGTCAGGGCATTGATCTCCACCAACTGGGTGGTCCAGTTCTCATACACCTGGGAGATGTCCGGCGGGGTTCCCCGGGCCAGGTGCTCGAGGATCTTTCCATACAGGGCGTTGTAGTCGTTTCCCAGGCGAGGGTTGGCGGAGCCAACGAAGCGAGATTTGACGACCACGTCCGGGTTCGCGCGGTTGAACCTCTGCACCAGGCTCTCGAGGAGCTCCCCCCGGCTTCGGCTCATGGCGTGCCAGAATTCGATCTCGACCGGGCTCTTGGCTTCGCTTCGACCCGATCCCCAGACCAGCGTCAGCGCGGTCAGGACGAGGGCCAGGGCCATCGCCGTCGCAAGGCGCACCTTGGGCACCATAGTGTCACTCCTTCATCCTTGGTTCCGGCCTTCATCTTTCGGAAGGCTGGACCGGTCTATGCCCCTCCCCGGAGAACGTCTCGCCGGAAACCGGGAGATTCTACAGGTTCAGGGTCAAGGGAGCCTGGTTCAGCGCGTGCAGGACAAGGCTGATCGGCTTGGCATCGGTCGGGACTTCGAAGACCAGGTAGCCGAAGTTGATGCCGAAGGGGCGCAGGATCACCAGCCAGAAGTTGCTCAGGCCTTCGATGTAGTCGTAGGAGGCGTTCTTCTGATCCAGCAACGAGAAGCGTCCCGTGTAGATCTGGACCTGTTCGGAGATGTTCTGTTGGGAGAGGTAGACCACCACGAACTTGTAGCCCGTGCGAGGCCTGTAGAAGTCCTTGATGACCGTCACGTTCTCGAGGTTGGTGACGGTCACCTGGAAGACCGAGTTCTGGGCCGAACGGGGCACGTAGATCCCATCCCCCGGTCGCTGGGCGTTGGCCGGCATCGGCGAGAAGGGCACGTTGTCCTGGGGGCCACCGGTCGTGCGCATGGCGGGACCGGTCTGGAGGTTGTCCGACAGATAGGGAGGCGCGTCGGTGGGGCGGGGCTGGGCGCTGGGAACCTGCGGGTTGGGTGCGTAAGGAGCCGGATAGCCCGCAGCGGTGGTGTTGCTCGTGTAGCCGCCAGAGCTGCCGTAGGCCGGGCTGGAGGCGGGGGCATAGGAGGGAGAGGTGGTTGTGGTTGGGGGGGTGGCCGTGGTGGCCGGGGGGGTGTAGGCCGAGACCGTCGAGGGGATCACGACCGTGGGAGTCCTCGGAGTGGTCGGAAGGGCCACCGTGGCGCGAGGTCGGGGGGAAGCGGTGGGGGAGGGCGTGGCCTTCGGAGCCGGGGGGCTCGTCGTCACCGGGGCCGTGCCGGAGGTCCGGGCGGCAAGATTCGAAAGCCCCCCGGTGGTGACCCGGACCGCGTTCTCGCGGCCGTCGTAGGTGACAGCCCCTCCGAGGGCGCTGACGAAGGACTCGATGGGCAGGTAGACCTTGCCATCCAGGTTGTAGGCGGTGGCCTCCACCGCCTCCCCATTGACCTTCACCAGGTTGATCCTGGAGTCCCAGGAGATCTCGACCTGGAGGGCGCGCGCCATGGCGTGGATCGGGAGATAGGAGACTCCATTGCGGATCTCGGGGTAGGTGTCGATCCGGACGCCGTTGACGAAGACCGAGGTCAGCGGGGCCGAATGCACTGCCGCCGGGATCAGCAGGGCCAGGAACAGGAGCACAAGGATTCCAGGAAGGGCGCGCGGGCGCCTTGAGGTCGGTTGGACAGGGGGCCAGGGCATCCTGCGGGACCTCCTTTTCGAAGTTCCGGTTTGAAGTCGTTGTCGGCGGGCCCGGCTGCGATTCCACACAGGGACCCAGGCGGTTCGCGTTCCGGGAGAAGCCCATGCAGCCAGCGCGCAGGAGGCACCGGTCACGTGCGCAGACTATCATACAAGGCCCCTTCGCGCAACGGCCGGGGGGGCTCCTGAATCTGCCACCTGCCGTGGCATTCGGCCGCCGATCCATTTGTGGCCCACCCACACGCGGGTGTGGGTGGGAAGGGCCCGTCTGCGTCGTCAGGCGCACCTCTGCGGTGCTCACGTAGCTTCCAACTACGCTCCGCTCCTCGAGGCACGCCTTCCTTGCATCCAGACCCGGCTCGACGACCTCGGTTCTCACGCCAGGCGGCGGATTCAGGGGCCTGTTGTCCCGGGGGGTGGGCGCGCGCTTTCCATCTCGAGGAACAGGTCGCGGAATCGGCGGGATTCTTCCCGGCCTGCAGGAGGAAAAGGGACCATCCGGACGAGACTCGAACCAGTTCCGGCTTGATGGGGCCGTGCCGGGCGCGGAACCATCCGGATTGGAGGGTGCGGGCCGGACCGGGTCTTCCGGCCTGGACGCGAAAGGGTGGCCAAGGTGGACAGGATGCAGCCTTCGACGGAGCCCTTGGGGCCAGCCGAGGCGGTGGATGTGGTCCAGACCCATTATCGGGCTGGAAACCAGCACCTCTACGAGAATCGCCTCGAAGACGCCATCCAGGAGTTCCAGAGGGTGCTCGCGCTGAACCCGGGGCACGTCCAGGCACATTACGAGCTGGGGACGGCCTATTTCCGCAAGGGGGAGATCGACCTGGCCATCAAGGAATGGCAGGAGGTCCTGGCCCTGGTCCCCAGCTTCTTCCGGGCTCATTATAGCCTGGGGCTGGCCTACGAACGCCGGGGACTGCGCGAGAACGCCATCACCGAGCTCCAGGTCGCCCTCAACATCGTCCAGAATCAGAACGATTCGATGTTCGAACGGCGCATCATGCAGGAGCTCGAACGTCTCCAGGGCGTCGAGGACTTCGTCAAGAAGGTGCGTGCGCAACCTCGAAGCCCCAAGGCGCGCCTGAACCTGGCCCAGGCCTACCTGCGCCAGGGGAAGACCGGGCAGGCTCTTGAAGAATTTTCGCGATTGCTGGAGATGGATCCGGGAAATCCCGAGGGAAGTTTCGGGCTGGGGATGTGCCTCGTCCGCCTGGGCAGGATGGAGGAGGCGATGGACTCCTTTCGGCACCTCCTGGCGGTGGACCCCTCCCACGCGCTGGCCCATTATCACCTCGGCCTGGTCCTGGCAGCCGAACCGGAACGCTCAGCCGAGGCCGTCACCCACTTCCAGAAGGCGATCGACCTGCGCCCGGATGAGGCCTATTTCCACTACAACCTGGGTCGGGTCTGGTCGCGTCTGGGGGATCTGGATCGCTGCATCCAGGAGTATCGCGAGGCCATCCGCCTGGACCCCAACGATCCCTACACCCACAACAACCTGGGCCAGGCCTATCTCCAGAAGGGCAGCCTGGACCTGGCGATCCAGGAATTCCACAAGGCCATCGATCTGGATCCGAACGACGCCCAGGTCCACTCCAATCTCGGGCTGGCCTATTCCCGCTCGGGACGGCTTGCGGCAGCCCAGAGGGAGTTCGAGAACTCCTTGCAGCTCGAGCCCAATCAGGCTCCAACCCATGTCGAGCTGGGGAAGGTCTTCGGACGCCTGGGGAATCACGCCTCGGCCCACCGTGAATACCTCCGGGCCATTGACCTGGACCCCCACCTGGCAGAGGTGCACTATCTCCTGGGCATCTCCCACGCGCGCCTGGGGAGACTGGACCTGGCGATCAAGTGCCTTCAGAAGGCCCTGGACCTCGACCCGCAGGACCCCAGGCTGCACGGGGCCCTGGGGAATGCCCTTTTTGAACTCGACAAGCCCGACCTGGCCATCGGTCGCTATCGCCGGGCGCTGGAACTGGCCGACGACAAGAGCCAGTACCTCTTCTGGCTTGGCCGTGCCCAGGCCGGGCAGGGCCTGCACGAGGAGGCGGTCGGGTCCTTCCAGGCTTCGCTCGCGGTCAACCCGGGGAATGCCTTCGTGGCCCTGGCCCTGGGACGTTCCCTGATGGTCCTGGGGCGTCTGGACCGGTCTGCCGAAAGCCTGCGCATCGCAGCCGATCTGGACCCGTCCAACCACGAGACCCCGTTCGTCCTGGCCCAGGTCTACGAGGGTCTGGGCGAGGTGGACCTGGCCCTGAGGAGCTATCGTCGGGCCCTGGACCTGCATCCCCACTGGCCGGATGGCTGGTTCAGGATGGGTCTGACCTTCCGGGCCCTGGGCCGGCAGACCGAGGCTCGTGCTGCCTTGGGGCGCGCGGTCTCTTCGGGTGAGCGGAAGGGGAACTATCTCTTCGAGTGTGCCCGTTCGGCCCGGACCCTGGGAGACCTCGAGGATGCCCGGGACCTGTTGCTCCGGGCCAATGAACTGGAACGGCGGAACCTGGAATACCGCCAGGAGCTGGCCGAGGTCTCCCGCGACCTGGGCCAGCACGCCGAGGCCCTGACCTGGTTCAAGAAGGCCCTGAGCCTGGCCCCGAAGCGGGCGGACCTGCACCACGAGCTCGGGAAGAGCCTTTTCGCATCGGGGCGCCTCGAAGAGGCCCGAGAGGCCCTGGGCGTCAGCCTGAAGCTGGAGCCCGAGGATCCGAGGACCCTGGAGACCATGGGGCTTGTCGAGTCTTCGCTGGGCTTGAGCCTTCAGGCCCTTGAGCGTTTCCGGGTCTCGGTCCGACTGGAGCCCCGGAGCTGGTCGGCCCAGGCCCACCTGGGGAGCGCTCTGCGCGCCCAGGGCCTCTACAGCGAGGCCTGTCTCAGCCTGCGCAGGGCCCTGGCCCTGGACCCCCCGCCCGCAGACCTGATCGCCCTGCAATACGAACTGGCCTGTGGCCTGCAGTCCCTGGGTCATCTGGAGGAGCCCCTGGCCCTTCTGGAGCAGGCCGAGAAGTCCGGCTGCGCCCGGGAGGATCTTCCCTTCCGACGGGGGCTGCTCTCGGCGGCGATGGGAGAGGCACGACTGGCTGAGGCCGAGTTCCTCAAGGCCCTGACCCGCCATCCCCGCCCCGCCGAGGTCCATCATCATCTTGCGCAACTGCACCTGGACCAGGGAAGACTGGAGCCGGCCCTGCAGCAGATCCGCCAGGCCCTTCAACTCGAGCCGGAGGATCTCTCCCATCGTTTCCTGCACGCGGTCTGCCTGGGTCTGCAGGGCAGCGCTGCCAGGGCGCTTGAAGAGTGGCGCAACCTCCTGGCGGAGTACCCGGATTTTGCCGCGGCGCACCGGGAACTCGGCCTTCTGCACGAGCGTCAGGGCAGGCTCGACCTGGCCATCGAGGAGTTCCAGCGCAGCCTGGATCTCGATCCGACGGATGCGGACCTCTTCAGTCGGGTGGGCCTGGCCTATCAGCGTCGAGGGGACCTGATCCTGGCCGTCCAGGCACTGGAGCGGGCCTTGGAACACAAGCCCTCCCCCCAGAACCACTCCGTGCTGGGTGACATCCTGCTGGATCTGGGGCGTTGGGATCAGGCCTTGACCAGCTATCGCCGGGCCTTGGAGATGGATGAAACCTGCGCCCGGGCCCACTGTGGGGTCGGGTCGCTGCGAGTGCGCCGGGGCAATCTCGATGAAGCCGGGTTCTCTTTGAGCCGGGCCCGCGAACTGGCGCCGGAGTGGGGGCGCCCCCTGGCCGAGATGGGCGTCCTGCACGCCCGGCGGGGCGAGTGGGAACAGGCCGTGGCGGCCCTGGAGGAGGCGGTGTGTCTGGAGCCCCAGGAAGCCCGACACCTCTCCATGCTGGGTTGGGTCCACAATCAGCGCAAGGAACACGATCTGGCCATCGAGGTCCTGCGTCGGGCAGTCGCCCTGGATCCCTGCCTGGCGGAGGCCCACAGCCAACTGGGTCTGGCCTGTGCCGGCTCAAATCGCCTGGAGGAGGCCGTCGAGGAGTACCTCAGGGCGATCCGGCTCCATCCCGGCGACGCCCGCAATCACTACAACCTGGGCGTGGCCTACGCGCGACTGGGCGAGTGGGACAAGGTCGTCGCCGCCTACGATCGGGCGCTGGAGCTCAACCCGTCGGATCTCAATGCGTGTTATAACCTGGCCCGGGTCTACGAGCGTCTGGGACGCAAGGAGGACTCCATCCAGCAGCTCCAGGTCGCCTGGAAGCTGGCGGTCCGCAAGCGTTCGGCGCCTCTGAAGGCCAGGATCAAGAAGGACCTGGAGAGATTGGGGGGGCGCATTCGCTAGGAACAGGCGCCCAGGGCGTGGAAGGGTTTTCAAGTCCGTGCGCCGCGAGCGGCTGCACGCAGAGCAAGGAGCACAAGATGCAGTTCATTCGCGAGAAACTCACGGGAAACCTGAGCCGGGAGGCCGAGGCTGCACTCCTGGGGACTCTCCATGGTCAGTTCTGGCCCGTGGTTTCGGGGACCCGGCGCGAGTGGTCCCGGGCCCTCGAACTCGGCCCGGTGGACGAGCCGGCCGGCGGCGATTTGATCCTGACTCCCGAAGGAGAACTGCTCTACTATCGGGTCTCGCCGGGACGTGATTCGGTCGTGGCGGGGGGGGCCTGGACCTCGGACTCGGGGGCTGGCCGCTGGGAGGCCTTCCGGGACCTGCTCTCCAAGGCTCTGGGGAGTCGTTTCTGGAGACCCCATCCCCTGGTCTCTCCGGGCTTCCAGATGCTTCAGGAGGAGGCAGTCCCGCTGCGAGTGGGGGAACGCGAGCGTTGGGCCGCCCGCGTCCTGGTCTCCCCTGAAATTCGCCGGCTCCTTCAGTTGATCGCCAGCTCTCCAGGCATCATCCTGCAGCAGGCCGCCGAGGGGCGCCCCTTGCCGGAGGTGGGAGCCGAGGTCGAGCAGTTGGACGGTCTGGGCCTGCTTTCCCGGGAGTTCGAGGTCTATTGTCGCAAGACCGAGCAGAAGATCAGCCGGGTCTCCAGCCTGGCTGCCCTGGACGAGGCCTCCGGGCGCGGCTTCAAGTGTTTCCATTGTGGCCGGTCGATTTCCCAGGAGCAGATCCGGCAATTGCTGACGGTGACCCATGAAGGGGTCCGGCTTTCCCGCCCCAACGTCTGGTTGGCGATGCTTCTCGGGGGGCTGCTCGTCGAGAGAGGGGTGGACCCCACCCGGATCCTCTGGCGCCAGGAGTCCGCCCGGAACACCGTCGAGGTCTTCGCCGACGTCGAGGGAGCCCTTCTGATGTTCCAGGTCCTGGAGGATGGCGTCACCGCCGATCTGGCCTTCCGTTTCCTGGCCCGCTCCCGCTTCTTCGATCCCGACGCCGCCTTCCTGGTCACGCCTCTTCGCGTCCGTCCCGAGGCCCGTCGGGTGCTCCACTCCAGGGATTCCCGCCTGGATGTCTTCGATAGCCTGGAGGAGCTGGGGGATCGGATCGCGGAAGCTCTCGAGCAGGCCTCTCGGGGAGTCGTGCATCGGGTGCTTGGAGAGTTCACCCCGGAGACCACGGTGGCGCTTGGAAGCCTGATGGGCGACTACTTCCTGGGGCCCCAGGAGGAGTTTCGGCAACTCGACGTGGAGAAGGCTGAATCGGCCGAAGCCTGGCTTCCTTCCGGGGAGCTGCACCCGGCGGAGGCCATCGCTCCCTATGAGTTCCCTCAGTTCACCTCGATGGAAGAGCCGGCTCCCGAGATGAGGCTCCCGGTGGCCGAGGTGGAGGAGGTCCTTCCCGACGCCCCGCTCCCACCGATGATCGAGGATTTCGCCCAGGAGTTGATCCCCGGTCCGGTCTCCCTGGTCAGCCAGGATCGGGAAGCGGTCCTCGAGGCTCTGATCCCCGGGCTCATGGCGCATCTGGCCGCTTCAGGGCCGGGCGGGGAGGATCAGGAACTTCGCGAACACCTGCGCGAGCTGGCCGAGCTCGAGGAGTGCTCCGCCATGTTGGCGGATTCCGACGGCCTGGCCTTCCTGGGTGAGTTGGACACCACCGAGGAGCCGGATCTGGTGGCCGCCCTTCACGTGGAACTGCTCGGAGCGATCCGGCGGATTCTCGAGGAGGCGGGCATGCCCGCGCCCCAGGCCCTGCTGCTGGAGGGGGCCAATGGCCGCTTCCAGGTCCACCCGTCGGTCGAGGGCCTGAGCCTGCTGGTCCATCTGGGGCGGGGAAGCGCCGACTCCGAGGAGGAGGTCGCGGCCTCGCTCTCGGGAGAGATGGCTCTGCGCGAGGCGATGCTGAAGAAGTCCCTGGAGACCATGTCGCGATGGGACGGGGTCCGGGGGAGTCTGGTCTCGCAACGGGAGGGCTTGCCCATCGAGGCCCTGCTCTCCGAGGAATTGCAACCCGAACCCCTGGCCGCCGTCCTGGCCCAGGTCGTCTCGGAGTCCGAGATCTTCCTCGACCAGGTCGGGATGGCTCCCCTCCGACAGGTCCTTCTGCGGACGGACGGGGCCTGGTACAGCGTGGTGTTGCTGGGCCCGGAGGGGTTCCTGGCCACCATTCTCGAGCCGGGGACCTCGCGTGAGATCTGGCGTCATCGCCTGGAACGGGAGGCCAGGACCGTCGCTTCCGTCCTGCGTTAGCAGGCAGGGGGCGGGGGCTTCTGGAAGCGGCCCATGGAGGCGGCGAGCGAACCCGGGCGGAGCCTGGTCCCCAGGCTCAAGAGGGTCTTGTTGGTGGCTGTCCCCGGACGTCTGGAAGGAATCCGGCGCGCGCTGGAGCGGGCCGGCTGCCGCTGGAGCGCGATGGAGGATGCAGGGGGAATCCTGCAGGCTTTCGGGCAGGCGCCGCCGGACCTGGTCGTGCTGGACCAGGCCACCTTGTGCTCCCGGGGACCCGATCTTCTGGAGGCCCTGATCCAGGTGGGCCCGAGCGTCCGCCTCCTGGTCCGGGATTCGGGGACGCTTCAGGAAATGACGCCCGGCCTGGAACCCCACGTTTCCGGGGTGCTGGACGAAGGGCGCGCGCCCGAGGTGCTCGAGGTCCTGCTTGGCTCTCGGGAACCCCATTCCGCCGGCCGCACCCGCCTGCTCTCGGGGCTGGGAGCAGCGACCCAGGTGTTGGAGACTGCCCTCGACCCCAAGGCCATCCAGGAACAGATGTTGGACAGGCTCCACCAGCAGTTGCGCCTCCCCTGCGCGTTGTTGGCCGTGGACCCGGGCGAACCTGAATTCACCGTCCGCCATGAGCGGGGTCTGAGGCCCGAAACCTCCAGGCTGCTGCGTCTGAAGCCCGATGAGGCGGGCCTGGCCTGCCGGGAGCTGCTCCAGGTCGAGGCGGGCCAGGGGACCTCGGAACTGGCGGTCTGGTGCGCCCGGGCAGGCCATCCCCGTCTGGCCTGGGCCCCGATTCACGGTCGAGGTCGCTTCCGTGGGGGATTCCTGGTCCTGGGCGAGGGCCCTGGAACCTTCCATCCCGAGGACCTGGCACTGCTGGTGGCGACCTCGGTTCAGACCGGGCTCCTCCTGGACAATCTCGAACTCCAGCAGGTCGCCTGGACGCGGCAGAGGTTGGTGGAGAGACTCCTGGAGCGGGTGATCCATGCCCAGGAGGAGGAACGCAAGTGGATGGCCTCGGAGATCCACGACACCCTTGCCCAGTCCCTGGTGGGGATGCACACCATGGTGCAGGCCTGCCGTCAGCTCTTCGAGGTGGATTCCGCTCGGGCGGCCCGTCTCCTGGACGCCTTGAGTGGCCTGCTCTCCGAGAGCCTGGGCGAGATCCGCCAGATCCTCTTCAACCTGCGCCCGGCTTCGCTCGACGATCTCGGCCTGGTTCCTTCCTTGGAGAACTACGCCCGGCGCTTCCTGCAGGGCACCGGGATCCAGTTGATCCTGGAACTTCCGGGGCGAAACCAGTCTCGTCTTCCTCCGTTGCTGGAGACCACCGTGTTCCGCATCGCACAGGAGGCTCTGTCCAACATCAAGAAACACTCAGGGGCTGGTCAGGTCCGGGTGAACCTGGATGTGGGGACGACCGACGTGCGCCTGACGGTCTCTGATGACGGTCGGGGCCTGGTCTGGTCGGAGGTCTCTGAGCGCTTCCAGAGCGGCGAGAGCTACGGGCTGCACGGGATGCGGGAGAGGAGCCGGCTCCTCGGGGGGAGTTTCAGGATTTCCAATGATCCGTCGGGGGGAACAATCCTGGAGGTGGTGATCCCGTTGGCGGGCCCCGGGCCCTCCTCTCCGGAGGCGGATCTGGATCTGCTTCTCCGGCAGGTCCTGGGGGGCGACGGGAACGCCGGCCCATCGGCTGGATCTTGAGGACGAGGCGGACTCGGACGGAGGAGAACCTCTTGACAGAACGCACGCAGGCCCGACCGATCAGGCTCCTGGTCGTGGACGACTATACCCTGGTTCGAGAGGGCTTCGCCCGCATGCTCGAATTGTGCCCGGATTTCGAGGTCGTGGGGCAGGCCTCGTCGGCCCACGAGGCGCTGGAACGCTGCCGCCTGTTGCAGCCGGACCTGGTCTTGATGGACATCAAGCTGCCGGCGGTCAACGGGATCGAGGCGACCCGGATGATCAAGGAACGCTGGCCTTCGATCGAGGTCGTCATCCTCTCGATGTATGACGAGGACGAGTACGTCCTGGAGGCGGTCAAGGCCGGCGCCACCGGCTACCTCTTGAAGGACGTGAGCCATGAGCAGCTCTTCGAGACCGTCCGGGTGGTTCACGCCGGAGGGTCCATGATGCAGCCCAACCTGGCACGCAAGCTTCTGCGCGAGTTTGCGCAGATGGCCCGCTCTTCAGGGGGGGGCTCTGCGGCCCCCGCCCCCGATTCCGCCCAGGAGCCCCTGCTCCTCTCCGAACGCGAGGTCGAGGTCCTGCAGGCCGTCGCCCAGGGAAACTCCAATCGCGAGATCGCCGAAGCCCTGACCATCAGCGAGAAGACCGTCAAGGCCCACCTGCGATCGATCTTCCGCAAGCTCGAGGTCGGGGATCGCGCCCAGGCGGTGGCCTATGCCATGCGTCGAGGCTGGGTGGAGTGAGGGATCGCGTCCGGCGATCCCGGAGGTGCTGGCGGTCAGTTCACCTTCCGGCAGCAGGACCTGGAGCAACTGTCCAGAACGGCGTGCCCGCCCCCTCCTGCCCGGGGAACAGGAACCTGGTTCGGCATCGGCGGGTGGCTCAGGCTCTTCTTCACCGGATGGAGGTTCGGCTCTAGAGGCCGCCCCTGGTTCGGGATTCTTCTTCTCACCGGCCGGGCCGGTCGGGAAATGGCGCGGAGGGCGCGATGGCGAAAAAGGAACAAGGGGACGGATTCTGGCCGCGGATGATCATCACCATGGTCGTGGTGGTCTGGGCAGCCATCCTGGGAGGAAGCTGGCTGGGGCACCGGATCGTCGAGAAGCAGCGCAGCGGCGAGGAACCCTCCCAGGCCCTGAACATCCCGACCCCTCGCCCTCGCCCCTGGAAGACCGCTGATCCGGCCTTGCAGAAGGAAGTCGACGAGCAGCGCGCCGGAGCCACCTCGCAGAAGTCTCCGACTCCGACCATCACGGCTTCCCCGTTGACCTCCAGTCCCGCGGTCAGTCCCAGTCCAGAGCCTTCCCCGAGCCCTGAAGCCTCACCGCAATCCAGGCCAGACCCTTCGCCGAGCCGGGAGGAACCGAAGAGCGCTCCCCGGCCGACCGAGACTCCCGAGGCCACCCCGGTTTCGGCAAGTCCCGAGCCCGCCTCCACGCCGGAGGATCCCGTGCCCACTCCGGCCGTGGCGTCCTCCGGCTCCTACCAGTTGCAGTTCGGAGCCTTCTCCAACGAGGCGAACGCCCGGGAACGGGCCGCCCAGCTCGCCGCCCAGGGCCAGGAGGTCCACATCGACGAGATCCATGGCGAACAGGGGACCTTCTATCGGGTTCGGGGTGGGAACTTCGGTGCCGAGGGAGAGGCCCGGGAGCAGGCCGAGCGTCTCCGGAGCCTGGGGGTCGAGGTCCACGTCGTGGGTGGGGGGAGGTAGGCCTGGCAACCATGAGTCCGAGCACTGCCCTTCATCTGGAGGATTTCCGCCCTCCTGAGGCTGGCACCGCCGTTGCCCTGGGATTCTTCGACGGGGTTCATCGGGGGCATCAGGCGATCCTCAAGGCAGCCCGGGAACGGGCCCGGGCCAGGGGGCTGGAGCCGATCGCCTTCACTTTCTCGAATCATCCGGCGACGGTTCTGGCCCCTGAGCGGACCCCTGAGCTGCTCACGGACCAGGCCGAGCGCTTCGCCCTCATCGAGAGCCTGGGCCTGAAGGTGGTCTGGCTGGAGTTCCAGGATGCTTTCTCCCGCATCGACGCAGGCGATTTCGCCTCCGGATTCCTCAAGGAGCGTCTGGGTGCCCGAGCCGTCTCCGTGGGACCCAACTATCGTTTCGGACATGGTGCCAGGGGAGACGGGGCCCTTCTGGCCTCCCTGGCGGAGTCCCTGGATCTCGATGTGCTCCAGGTTCCAGGCCTGGAATCGGGCGGAGCGCTGGTCTCGTCCAGCCGGATTCGTCGACTGGTCCGCCATGGTCGGATGGAGGAGGCGGCAGGCGCGCTGGGTCGGCCCTACCGATTGGCGGGGCTTGTCGAGGCGGGAGATTCGCGAGGCGCGCGTCTGGGGGCCAGGACGGCCAATCTGCGTCTCCCCGAGGGTCGGGTTCTCCCGGCGACCGGAGTCTACGCCGTCTGGGCCGGATGCCTGGGGAGCCTGCGGCCCGGAGTGGCCAACCTTGGCATCCGCCCCACCTTCGGGGGCGGCGTGCCCATCCTGGAGGTCCACCTCTTCGATTTCACGGGGGATCTGTACGGCCGTCCGTTGGAGGTCTTCCTGGTCAGCCGCCTGCGCGATGAACGCCGTTTTCCCCAGGCCGAGGATCTCAGGGTCCAGATCGGTCTGGACGTAGCCCTGGCCCGCGCCATCCTGGCCCGTTCGGACAAACCCAAAAGCCTGGCGCGCATGGGTTGAATCCGGGCAGGGGCAATCTTCCAGGGCTCGAAGAGCGGCCGGTCAACCCCACCCCAATCCCGGGGCTGACCAAGGAGGGACCTGGTGACTGGAACGGTGGGCCTGCTGCGCACCCCTCTCTACGAGGTGCATCGCCGCGAAGGCGGTAGGATCGTGGAGTTTGCCGGTTGGGAGATGCCGGTCGAATACTCGGGGATCCGTCAGGAGCATCAGGCGGTTCGGAACGGTGTGGGGCTTTTCGACCTCTCCCACATGGGGGAGATCGAGCTGACGGGCCCCGGCGCCACGGGCTTCGTCAATCATCTGGTCACCAACGACGTCGGGCGCCTGGAGCCCGGTCAGTGCCTCTACACCTGCATGTGCGGCCCGGATGGCGGGATCCTGGATGACATGCTGGTCTGCCGCTTCCCGAACCAGCCGGATGGCGGGTGCCGTTACTGGCTGGTGGTGAACGCCTCCAACCGCCTGAAGGTCGTGGAGTGGATGGAGACCCACCTGCCCGCCGATGTCCGGATGAAGGACCTTTCGCTCTCCACAGCCCTGCTGGCCGTCCAAGGCCCCCAGGCGCAGGCCTTCCTGCAGCCCGGCACCGAGGCCGACCTGGAAGCATTGGGCTACTATCACCTGCTGGAGACGGTCGTGGCCGGGATTCCCGCCGTCGTCTCGCGGACCGGCTACACGGGTGAGGACGGGTTCGAACTCTATGTCGCCTGGGAGCAGGCCGAGGAACTCTGGGTCGCCCTGCGCGGGCGCGAGGGGAACGTCCCGGTCGGCCTGGGCGCGCGCGATACCCTGCGCCTGGAAGCCGGATACTCCCTGTATGGGCACGAGATCAACGAGTTGACCACGCCCCTGGACGCCGGCCTGGGCTGGGTGGTGCGCTGGTCCAAGGAAGACTTCATCGGCAAGGCCGCCCTGGCCCGTCAGAAGGAGAGGGGCGTGCACAAGGCCGTGGTGGGCTTGGAGATGCTTGGGCGGGGGATCCCTCGCCAGGGCTATCCCGTGGAGGGCCCTGATGGCCCCGTGGGCGTGGTCACCAGCGGCACTTTTTCGCCTTCTCTTTCCAAGGGGATCGCCCTGGCCTCGGTCGACATCGCTTCACGCGCCGAAGGCACCGAACTCTCGGTGATGGTCCGGGGGCGTCCCGAGCCGGCCCGGGTGGTTCGTCCCCCCTTCGTCCGGGGCAGTGTGCGTCGGGGCTGAGTGCCCGGTCGGACCCCTCGGCCTCCCCAGAAATCCTCGGGCGGGAGGACCCTTCCCGCCCGCCTCAATCCACCGCAAGGAGAACCCACATGATCCCGCAGGACCTGAAATACACCGACGAGCATGAGTGGATCCGCCTGAACGGAGAGATCTGCGAGGTGGGGATCACCCACTTTGCCCAGGAGCAGTTGGGCGACATCGTCTACGTCGAGCTTCCCTCCGTGGGCTCGAAGCTGACCCGGGGTCAGACCTTCGGAGTGGTCGAGTCGGTCAAGACCGTCTCGGACCTCTATGCGCCTCTGACCGGCGAGGTGGTGGAGGTGAATCCGGAACTGCTCAGCGAGGCGGATGAGTTCAAGCCCGAGCTCGTCAACGACGATCCTTTCGGCCAGGGGTGGATGGTGCGCCTGCACCTGGCAGACCCCTCGGAGCTCGAGAGCCTGCTGGATGCCGCCGCCTACAAGAAGATCACCGAGGAGGCGGGATGAGCTACCTGCCCCACACCCGAGCGGATCAGGAGCACATGCTCCAGGCCGTGGGGGTGTCCTGCCAGGAAGACCTCTTCGCGTCGATTCCGCCCGGTCTGCGCCTGGGCCGCGACCTGTGTCTGCCGCCGGCCCTGGCCGAGCACGACCTTCTCGAGCACCTCGGTCAGTTGGCCGCCCGCAACCAGGTCGCCGGGCGCTCCTCCTTCCTGGGGGCGGGAGCCTATCGGCACTTCGTGCCTTCCCTGGTCGAGACCGTGACCTCGCGCTCGGAGTTCCTGACGGCCTATACCCCCTATCAGGCAGAGGCCAGCCAGGGCACCCTGCAGGCCATCTTCGAGTTCCAGACGATGATCTGCCGGCTCACGGGCATGGACGTGGCCAACGCCTCGGTCTATGACGGGGGCACGGCAGCCACCGACGCCGTCCTGATGGCCCTGGCCCAGACCCGACGCTCCAAGGTCCTGGTCTCGCGAGGAGTCCATCCCCACGCCCGCCAGATCCTTTCGACGTATCTCGCGGCCGGTGGGGGAGTGGTCGAGGAGCTCCCTCTGCGGGAAGGCCGGACTGAAGTGCCCCAGGTGGGCTCCGACGTGGCGGCGGTGGTGATCCAGGTCCCCAACTTCCTGGGTCTGGTCGAGGATGGCCCCGGTTTGTGCCAGGCGGCCAGGCAGGCCGGGGCCCTGGCCATCGTGGCCGTCAACGATCCGGTCAGCCTGGCGGTCCTGGAGGCTCCCGGAGCCTACGGGGCCGATCTGGTGTGCGGGGAGGCCCAGCCGATCGGCCTGCCACTCTCGTTCGGGGGGCCCTACGTCGGTTTCCTGGCGGCCCGCAAGGAACTCCTGCGCCGGATGCCTGGACGCCTGGTGGGCCTGACGGCGGACGGGCAGGGGCGACGCGGCTTCTGCCTGACGCTTCAGGCCCGCGAACAGCATATCCGGCGCGAGAAGGCCTCGTCCAACATCTGTTCCAACCAGGGCCTGTGCGCCCTGGCGGTCACGGTGAACCTGGCCCTTCTGGGGCCGGAAGGTCTGCGCCGAGCCGCCCTGGGATCCATGAGCGCCTCGGCCTTCGCCAGGGAGCGCCTGGCCCGGGTGCCCGGCTTCTCGCTGGCCTTCTCCGGTCCGAGCTTCCACGAGTTCGTCCTGCGTTGCCCGGTTCCGCCCGAGCAGATCCTGGAAGGATTGGCCGAGCGGGGAATCCTGGGGGGCCATGCCCTCGGCCGGGAGTATCCGGAGCTGGCCGATTCCCTGCTGGTCTGCTGTACCGAATCGACCCGCCGGCGGGACGTGGAGGAGCTGGCCTTGGAACTGGAGGCCCTGGTCCAGGCCCCCGTGGAGGTGACGCGATGAAGGCCTTCGAACCCACCCTCTTCGAGAAGTCCCGTCCCGGGCGCCGGGCCACCATGCCCCCCGAGACCGATTGCCCGCAGGTTCAACCCGAAGAGGTCCTGCCCGTGGGGATGCTCCGCCAGGCCCCTCCAGCCCTGCCCGAGCTCTCCGAACTCGATGTCCTGCGCCACTTCACCAGGCTCTCCCAGCTCAATTTCTCGGTGGACACCCACTTCTACCCCCTGGGCTCGTGCACGATGAAGTACAACCCGAGGGTCAACGAGAAGGCCGCGACCCTTCCCGGATTCGCGGCCATCCACCCCCTTGCGCCCGAGTCGACGGTCCAGGGAGCCCTGGCCCTGATGCACTCCTTGCAGGATTGCCTGGCCGAGGTCACGGGGATGGATGCCATCTCCCTGCAGCCTTCGGCGGGCGCCCACGGCGAGATCACGGCGCTGTTCATGATCAGCCGCTACTTCCAGGACAAGGGAGAGAACAGGACCCGGGTCCTGGTGCCGGACTCCTCCCATGGGACCAATCCGGCCAGCGCAGCCCTGGCCGGCTTCGAGGTGGTCACGATTCCCTCCAACGCCGAAGGTGGAGTGGACCTGGAAGCCCTCCGAGCCAACCTGGACTCGACCGTGGCCTGCCTGATGCTGACCAACCCCAGCACCCTGGGCCTCTTCGAGACCGGGATCGAGGAGATCGCCCGCCTGGTGCATGAGGCAGGAGGCCTGCTGTACTACGATGGGGCCAACATGAACGCCCTGATGGGTCTGGTCCGCCCCGGCGACATGGGCTTCGATCTGGTCCACCTGAACCTGCACAAGACCTTCTCGACCCCGCACGGAGGCGGTGGTCCTGGGGCCGGTCCCGTCGGAGCCAGGGGCGAACTGGTCCACTACCTTCCCGGGCCCTGCGTGGTCCAGGACGGGGAGACTTTCCGCACCGAGGTGCCTCGGCACAGCATCGGACGGGTGCGCACCTTCTGGGGCAACTTCCTGGTGCTGGTGCGCGCCTATGCCTATATCCGCACCCACGGCTCGCAAGGTCTGCAGGATGTCAGCCAGGCAGCCGTGCTCTCGGCCAACTACATGCGGGTCCGTCTGCAGGAACGCTTCGATCTGCCCTATCAGGGGACGTGCATGCACGAGTTCGTGCTCTCCGCGCGAAACCTCAAGGCCGAGCGGGGCATCCGGGCCACCGATGTGGCCAAGCGCCTGCTGGACTTCGGTTTCCACGCTCCGACCGTCTACTTCCCCCTGATCGTCGAGGAAGCCCTGATGATCGAGCCCACCGAGACCGAGAGCCTGGAGACCCTGGATTCCTTCATCGAGGCCATGCTGACCCTGGCCGAGGAGGAACCCCAGACCCTGCACGACGCCCCTCACACCCGACCCGTCGGAAGGCTGGACGAGACCCAGGCCGCGCGCAAGCCGGTCCTGATCTGGCCCGAATAGCCTTGTCCTGGGCCGAAGTGCTCGGGCGGCTCCGCGGGGCCTCCTGGCAATACCTCCTGGACGACCCTCGCTTCGGCGAGGAGAACATGCAGCGGGACCTGGCCTTGTTGGAGGAGTCCACGAGGCCGGTCCTGCGCCTGTATTCCTGGCGCCTGCCCTGCCTTTCCCTGGGCTACGGGCAGAGGGATGGCTGGGTGGATCGCGATTTGTGCGCCCGGCTGGGGGTCGAGGTGGTGCGACGGCCCACGGGGGGGCGGGCCCTGCTGCATCAGCCCGACGAGATCACCTACGCCGTGATCCTCCCCGACGCGGGGGGAGTCTCGGTCCAGGAGGCCTTCGAGGGCCTCGCTGCCCTGCTGGCCCAGGCTCTGGCCCGCCTGGGAGTGCCGGTGCAGACGGCGCAGGCACACCATGTCCCCTCATCCGGCGCGCACCCCTCGTGCCTGGCCGTGGCGGCTCCCGGAGAGGTGGTGGCCTGGGGACGCAAGCTGGTGGGGAGCGCCCAGGTCCGTCGGCAGGGTCGGTTGCTCCAGCATGGGGCCTTGCCCCGGCGGACCGATGCCCGCCTCCTGGCCCGGGTCATTCCTGGGGCCCTTCCCCAGGCAGACCTGGCCGGCCTGGGTTTCGAGGACCTGCGCGCAGAGGATCTGGCCCGGGCCTTCGCCGAGGTCCTGGCGCAGGGGGATCGGATGTCCTAGGGGCCGGGCTGGGAGGGGACGTCGCGCAGGAGGACCACTTCCGCCGGGCCACGCAGGCGTTCGCCCGGGTTCAGGGCGTAGTTCACCTGCGCCACGAGGCCCACCTGGCGGGTCTGGCTGGAGCTGACCACTCGGAACGTGAGCTCCGCCGTGTCGGGGCGCGTCGGCAGGGGGAGGAAGACCTGTCGGCTGCGCAGCCACTGGGGCGATTTGCCTGTCTTTTTGAAGATCCAGGGCTCCCAGGTGAAGGTCACGTGCTGGGAGGGGTTCCCGTCCACTTCCAGCCGGAAGGTCGGGTCGTCGGGAAGGTCTTCAGGCCCCATGATGTCCTCGCAGGGCTCGAAGACGAGGATCTGCAGGCTGGGGTTCGGGCATCTTTCGACCGAGGGCCGGTAGCCCCGCCACTGCAGATCGAGCCCCATGACCGGCGGGTCCGCTTGATGGAACAGGACCGAGAATTCCGGGGCCCTGGGGTCCAGCATCGAGCGGCGCATCTGCCCGTCCGCCCGGTAGGGATGCTGCGGGCCGTCCAGGGAGTCGCCCAGGGGCTCGACGACCATCTGGTCGATGCGCAGGATCTCGCCCTTCCGATGCACCGGCAACTGATCCAGGCGGCCGTTGCCGTTGAGGTCCACGACGTAGAGGCTGCCCAGAAGACATGTTTCCAGAAGCGCGCCGAGCTGGACCGGACCGACGAAGCGCAAACGGCTGGTCGGGACGGGCACCTCGGGGACCCCGTCCAGGGCCCGCAGGGTGGTGGCCCGCAGGCTCACCTCGAGGGTGTCGGGGGCCACCTGCCGGGTCTTCAGGGGACCCAGGGTGGTCGGCGGGCCCTCCTGGGAGAGGGCCGGCAGCACCACACCGAACACCAGGGCGCCAAGGAGCAGCAGGGGGGCGAGAGATCGGGGCATCCGAGGGCCTTCGGCGAAGAGGAGGGGTTTCCCCGCAAGCCTCAGCGCAGATCCAGCGCCACACCCAGGATGAAGAGGATCGCCAGGCCCCACATGGTGACTCCGACCTCGCGCCAGCGGCCGGTGGCCACCTTCAGGATGGCGTAACTGGTGATGCCCCAGATCAGGCCATTGGCGATGTTGTAGGTCAAAGGCATGATCACCAGGCACAGGAAGGCGGGGAGGGCTTCGGTCACATCGTCCAGGTCGAGCTTCGTGACCGGTCCCAGCATCAGGAAGCCGACCAGGATCAAGGCCGGGGCGGTGGCCACCGCGGGGACGATGCCCGCCAGGGGGGCGAAGACCATGGCCAGCAGGAAGAGCACGCCCACCGTCACCGCCGTCAGGCCGGTCCGGCCGCCCTCGGTCATGCCCGAGGCGCTCTCGACGTAGGTCGTGGTGGTGCTGGTCCCCACGAAGGCTCCGAACATGGTGGCGGTCGCGTCCACCAGCAGTCCCCGGCCCAGTCCCGGGAAGGTCTGGTTCTCCCGGTCGATCCAGCCCATGCGGGTGCCCAGGCCCACGAAGGTCCCGGCGGTGTCGAAGAGGTCGACGAAGGTGAAGGTGAAGACGATCACCACCAGGCCCATCTCCAGGGCTCCGACCACGTCCATCCGGCCCATGACCAGGCCCAGGACTCCCAGGTCGGGCATCGAGACCAGGGTGCCTCCGCTGGGAAGACGGGTCACGGGGCCCTCGGCTCCAGGCACGAAAAGCCCCGCCACCGTCACGGCCAGGATGCCCAGGAGCAGGGCCCCACGGGTCTTGCGGGCCAGGAGCCACCCCGTGAAGAGGAGGCCGGCGACCGCCAGGGCGACGGAGGGGGAGTTCAGGTGTCCCATCCGGACCAGCGTCGCCTCCGAGGCCTCGACGATGCCGGCGCTGCGAAGGCCGATGAAGCTGATGAACAATCCGATGGCCCCCGAGGTGGCCAGCTTCAGGTTATAGGGGATTTCACGCAGGATCCGCTCGCGGATGGGAAGCAGGCTCAGGATCAGGAAGAGCACTCCGTCCAGGAAGACCGCGCCCAGGGCGACCTCCCAGGGGATGTGCTTCTGGGCCACCACCGTGTAGGCGAAGAAGGCGTTGACCCCCATCCCTGGGGCCAGGGCGAAGGGGAGTCGGGCCACCAGGCCCATGGCCAGGCACCCGAAGGCCGAGGCCAGGGCCGTGGCCAGCATGACCGCGTGGGGATCCATGCCCGTCGAACCCAGGATCTGCGGGTTCAGGAACAGGATATAGGCCATGGTCAGGAAGGTGGTGAGCCCGGCCAGGATCTCGGTGCGGATCGAACTGCCCGAGCGCGAGATCCCGAAGTGGGAGTCCAGGAATCGGAGCACGTTGCGCCTCCCCGTTGCGGTCTTGACGGCCCCGAGCCAGCCCGGTGCCTCAGGTTGCCTTCCCCAGGCGGGCGGGTGGCGGGTCTCAGCCCGGTCTGAAGGCTTCGACCAGACCGTCCATCCCGGTGTCCCGGTGCACCACGCGGATGCGCTCGAAGCCGGCTCGGGCCAGGCCGCTGCGGATCTCTTCGAAGGTGTAGGAGTTTCCGCCGTTGTCCGCGGTCAGCATGTTGACGGCGAAGAGGGCCCCATGCCGGGGCCGGATGCGATCCTCGCGCAGGACGTGGTCGCGGATCACGATCCGTCCTCCGGGTTCCAGGGCCTCGAAGGCCTTCAGGTACAGTTCGGTGTTCTGGGCCGGGGTGTTCTGGTGGAGGATGGCCGAGATGAAGACCAGGTCGTGACCTGTCGGCAGGGGATCCCGATTGTAGTCGCCCGCCACCAGGTCGACCCGGTCCAGGGCGCCTTCCTGCTCCAGGCGTTCCCGAGCCATCTCCACAACGGCCGGCCGATCGAAGAGGGTGGCCCGCATCTGGGGGCAGACCGCCAGGAAGGCCAGGGTGTAGGTTCCCGAGGCGCCCCCGACATCCAGGAGTCGGCGAGCCTCACCCGGCTGGATCAGTTGGACCAGGCGCGCGGCCAGAGGGGCTCCGGCCACGTGCATGGCGCCGATGAAGGAGCGCAACCGGTCCTCCTCCGAGCGGCCATCCGCCTGGGGCGGGGCCACCTTCCCCGTGAGCTCGCCCCAGCGCTCCCAGAGGTGGGCACTGTGCAGGACCATCGGCAGGACCGAATCCGTGCCGTCGGACCTCAGCAGCTCGCGCGCCGAGGCCTCGGTCCGATAGGCTCCATCCTGCTTCTCCAGGAGCCCCATGGCCGTCAGGGCGTCCAGGAGGATCGTCAGGGCCCGCAGGTCGGCCTCGAGTTCGGGAGCCAGGTCTCGGGCCGTGCGCGGCTTGTGGGCCAGCCGGGTGAAGAGGTCCAGTTCGGCCCCCGTCAGGAGCAGGCGCGCCTCCTGGAAGGCGCGGGCCAGGCCCAGGAGTCTTTCGCGGGTCCACTCGGGAGGCGTCTGCATCGGGTCCCTCCAACTTGAAGTCCTGCTCCGCGCGTTCGGTGCCCGGCGGGGGCTAATCCTGCCTGCGATAGCGTTCGCTGACGGGCTTCATCGAGGGGTCCTCGGCGTGTTCGAAGAGCTGGGCCTCGGAATACCACCGGCTGACCTGGTCCCGGGCCGCCTGGCCCTGGGCCATGAGGCGCCCGCCTGGGGCGTAGATGCGGAAGGAGGGCACCGACTCGACGCGGTGCTGCTCGGCCAGCGGAGAATCGAAGTCGATTCCCCGGAATCCCCGACGGTCGATATCCACCCGGCGGATGGCGATCTCCCGGTTCTGCTCGGCCAGGTATTCCATCACCCGGACCATCTCTCGGCACGGGGGACACTGGTCGCTATAGAACTCGACCAGCGTCGTCCGATCCGGGGACAGGTGGGGCTGCAGGTCCAGAAGCTCGCCGGGTCGGTCCGAGTTGACGATCCGGAGGTCGGCCGGGGGGGCCTCGGCCTGGGGGAGGGATTCCGGCTCGGGCCTTCCCCCGCAGGCCATCCCGAGCAGCACGAAGACGATCAGGAGGAATCTCACCCGGGAAGGTTCTCGTCTGGTCCCGAGAAGGCCTGTTGCCTCGGGACGGGTCTGCCCCTCCGGGGCCCTCCTCGGCAATTCAATCGGGGCGTCCTGCTCCGGGATCGCTCGCCGAGCGATGGACCAGGTGCCAGCAGACTCCTCCCACCGCGAAGGCCAGGATCCAGAAGAGAGGGAGCAGGGTTCGGGCCTGGCCGGATCTCTTCGAACGCGTCGCAGAACCCGGTCTGGGGCTCGTGCGCCTGGGGCGCGAGGAGGAGAACCCGGAGCGGGGTTTCTTCGGTTTCGAGTCGCTTCCCAGGGAGGGTTCGCCTGGAGGAAGCTGCGGGCGCGGCTGTGCCCAGGGTGGAGCGGGTCCGGAGGGCTCGGGACGGTCCACGAGCAGCAGTGCGTTGCTGATCGGGCGTCCAGGAGCGGTCAGGTAGCCCTTCCGGGTCCACAGGCCGCTGGAGGCGCCCCCGTCCAGGCACATCGCCTCGACCGCGCCCAGCTTCTGCATGAGTTCGGCCATCTGGCGGACCTGACCCTGGGAGGTGACCATCAGCAGGCGCCCGTTCCGGTCGATCCCCACCATGCTGCGAGGCGCGGCGTGGTCGGTGGTGATCTTGGGGTCCTTGAATCCCTCGTTCTCGGGCGAAAGCTCCACCCTTCCCGCCCGGACCAGCCTGGGGCCGGCACCGACCCCCTCGACGACCTGCGACCAGAATCCCAAGGGACTCCCGTCTTCGCGGACCAGGCGCCAGATGCAGGTGCGGCCTGGACGGAATCGTTCCTTCGCCAGCTTCTGCTGCTGGTCACCCCGGAAGTAGATCACGAAACCGTCTCTCGGGATGGCACAGGCCTCGGGACCGGGAGGGATCACCCTGGTGATCCGCTCTGCCGAGACCACAACCTGGATTCCATCCTTCAGCCCGGTGTGAGGTCCCCAGTCGGGAGTGAAGAGGGTGATGGTGGGGGCTCCCTCGGGCAAGCGATTCACCCAGTAGGCGTGCCAGTTGTCGGGGTACCGGAAGCTGCCATCCAAGGCCCCCTCGATCTTGAGTCGGAGCGGGTCGATTCGGACCCGTCCGTCGGCGGCGAAGCCCAGCACGGATCCGATGTTGCCCTTGGCCACGACCCGGCCTTCGTGGAAGAGGGTGTGGTTGGGGTTCTTGATGGCGCTGTCGGTGTAGGCCTCGAAGTAGGAACCGTTGATGGCTGCCAGGGCTCCTGCCTGCCGGGCCAGTTCCTCCAGTTCCTGGGTCTGGCCCACCCGACCCCGGGCCAGGCCGAGCCGGGGTCACAGACGCGAGAGATCCGCCTTGACGAGGGAGGCCTGAACCCGGGAGTCTGCAAGCGGAACGGTGGGGGTCAGGACCTCCAGGGGCGGAGAACCCTGGCCGGCCAGGGGGAGGGCACCGGGGGCCAGGAACAGCACGAGCAGGATCAGGAAGGCCGGGACCCTCAGGGCGGGATTCCCGGTGGGGGCGGAAGAATCCCGGGCGGGGTCGCGGTTGCAGGCGGTCCCGTCCGCGGGCATCTGGTTTCCGGGGGAGCGGCGCGGCAGGAACCCGGCCGCAGGACGCAAGCCGGTCGGATTCAGATCCGGCATGCGCCCTTGCAGTGGGGACACAGGACCATTCCGTAGTCCTCCTTCATGACGAGGCCCTGGCCCTGACATTCGGGACAGGGGAGCGAAGAACCCTGGACAGGGCTGGCGGGGGAGCCCGGCGAGGCGGGGTTTCCCGCCAAGGTCAAGAAACGCTCCGAGAGCGCGGCCACTTCGGGGTCCTCGGCCTTCCAGGCCTCCTGGAAGGCCTCCTTGAAACAGGTCAGGGCCCGGTCGTCCTGATGCTGCAAGGCTTCCAGGACCCCCAGGTTGTGGAGGGCACGGGCGCGCGAGCGGGAATCCCCGCTCCGAGCGGTCACGCTCAGGACCTCTTCGAAGACCCGCCGGGCCTCCACGGTCTGGCCGGAGTTCATCAGCAGGACGCCGATGGTTCCCAAGGCCGGGGCCAGCCTTTCCAGGTCGCCGGTTGCCATCGCGTCGTCGGCCAGGGTGGTGGCCAGACGGGCTCCGCGGGGGGAGTTCCCGCACAGGGCGAAGGCCGTCGCCATCCGCAGGAGCAGGGTCGAGGCCTCCTGGCGATCCACTTCGGGCCGGTCCCAGAACTCGAAGGCCATCGCCTCCAAATCATCCATCCAGCCCGGTTCCGCCGACTCGAGAACCTCGGCCATCTGCTCGGCGTCCGGGCACTCGACAACCCGCTTCACGAATGCGTCCATGCTCACCCTCCGGATCCGGGCCGCCCTGCCGACCCGGATCCCTTGGCGATCGCAGGCCGTGGTTCCTGTCGGCGCTTCACCGCCCTTCGGAGAGCGGAGCCGTCAAGGAGGAGGAGGGGAGGCTCTGGGAGGGGTTCCGGGCCGGGATTCCGGAATGCTTGCAGGAAAAGGGTTCCTGGTCTATCCTGCGCCCATGACCGGACTCTCCGAGACCCCCTCTCCTGGAACCATCGCTCCCCTGGACCGCAGCCTGGAAGCGGCTGCCTGGCGGCACCTGGACCGCAAGACCATGCCTCCCCGGGCCCTGGGGGCCCTGGAGAGGCTGGCCGTCCGCATCGCCTGCATCCAGGGAACGCTGACACCGGCCCTGCACAGGCCGGTCCTGCTGCTGGCAGCGGGAGATCACGGGGTGACCACTCGTGGCGTGAGTTTCAGCCCCCGGGAAGTCACCTGGCAGCACAGCCTGAACCTGGCCCGAGGCGGGGGAGCGGCGGGCCTCTTCTGCCGTCTGCACGGGATCGAACTGGTGGTGTGCGACGTAGGGGTGGATCACGAGTTCCTGCCTCAGGACGGGATCGTGGACTGCAAGGTGGCCCGAGGGACCCGGGATCTGAGCCAGGAGCCGGCCATGACCTTGCAGGAGTGCCTGGCCGCGATGTCCTGGGGGCGTCGGAAGGTGGCCGAGATCGCCCGCCGCGGCAGCAACGTGGTCCTCTTCGGCGAGATGGGCATCGGGAACACGACGCCCGCCTCCGCGCTGGTGGCAGCCCTGACCGGGCTTCCCGTGGACCAGTGCGTGGGGGCTGGGACCGGGATGGGCCCGGCCGCGCTGGAGCACAAGCGGAAGGTCGTGGAGTCCGCGCTGGCCCTGCACGGGCCGCCTTCAGACCCCCTCGAGGCGATGGTTTGCCTGGGCGGCCTCGAACTTGCCTTCATGACCGGCGGAGCCCTGGCGGCGGCCGAGCACGGAATGCTCATCCTCCTGGACGGCTTCATCGTCACGGCCAGCCTGCTGGTGGCCAGCCGCATGGACCCTCGGGTCTGTGAATACGTCGTGGCCTGCCACGCCTCGGCCGAACCCGCCCACCGACCATGCCTGCAGCAGATGGGCCTGGAGCCCTTCCTGGATCTGGGGATGCGCCTGGGGGAAGGCTCCGGAGCCGCCCTGGCCTGGCCCCTGGTCCGGGCCGCGGTCGAGATGTTCAACTCCATGACCAGCTTTTCGGAGGGGGGAGTGATCGATGCCGTCACTCCGATCCAGCAGGCCCTGGCCCGAGAGGGTCTCTGATGGGCAGGGGCGTCTGGCCCTGGAGGCTGGGAACCACCAGTTGCATCCTGCCCGGCGACCTGCTGGCCAACGCCCGATTCCTGGCCCCCCGTGTGGACGACGTGGAACTGGTGCTCTTCGAGTCGGAGGGTTTTGGCAGCAATATTCCAGAGCCTGAAACAGTGGCCGGACTGGCGGACCTGTGGACACCTGGAACCGCGTCATGGAGCGGACCGCACCCCTGGAGCCCTTCGGCTACGTCCTTCATCTGGAGGGGGACCGTCCCGGACCGGTGCCCTCCTTGGACATCCCCGCCTGGCTGGAGAACCTGGACCGATCCCTCGAGGCCTGGATGGAGAAGACCCTCCTCCCTGCCCGGTGCGTCTGCGTCGAGACCCTCGGCTATCCCTTCGAGCTGGTCTGGCCCCTGGTCCGGCGCCGGGGCCTGGCGGTCACCCTGGATATCGGGCACGTCTGGGCCATGGGATACGACGCCGAGGCCTCAGTCCAGACCCTCCTGTCCCATGCCAGGATCGTGCATCTGCACGGAGTGCAGGGGATTGGAGGCGAAGACCATCTGGGCCTCGAAGTGACCGATCCGATCCTGTTGGAGTCCTTCCTGAAGGCCTTGTCCAGCCAGCGAGGAGACCGGGTCTTGACCTTGGAGGTCTTCTGCCAGGAGCATCTGGAGAGTTCCATGGAAGTCCTGGAACGTTTTCGGAGCCAGCTTTGAGCGCTTCTCGAGTGACCCTGGTGCTGGGCGGAGGCCGGAGCGGCAAGAGTCGTTACGCCGAATCCCTGGCCCAGGCGATTTGCCGGGAACCCGCCGGGCGGGTCTATCTGGCGACGGCCGAGCCGTGCGATGAGGAGATGCGCCGTCGCATCGCCGACCATCGCCGGGTTCGGGGGGCGCGCTTCGTGACCGTGGAGGAGCCCCTGCGTCTGGGGGCGGCCCTTCGACGGATTCCCCCGGGGACGCGCGTCCTTCTGTTGGACTGTGTCACGGTCTGGTTGGGGAATCTCCTGTTCCACCTCACCCGGGAGGCGGAGCGCGCGGCCGAGGTGGCGGCCCTTCTGGAGGTCCTGGAGGATCCTCCTTGCGAGCTGGTGCTGGTTTCCAACGAGACGGGACTGGGGATCGTCCCGGCAGACCCCCAGACCCGCGCATTCCGGGACCTGGCGGGGCGGCTCAATCAGGACCTGGCCGCCCGCGCGGATCGAGTGGTGCTGGTGGTGGCCGGGATCCCCGTTCGGGTCAAGGGGCGTCTTCCCAGGCTCCAGCGCGAGGAACGGCCTTGAGAGGCCTGGTCGGTGCCTTCCGGACCCTGACGCTCCTGCCCGTCCCGGGCCCCGAGAGCAGGCCGGGGGCCTCCGGGGTTGTCTGGTTCCCCCTGGTCGGGGCCGTCCTGGGGATCGCCGGCTGGACCCTGGCGGCAGGTCTCCTGCGTCCCGGGACATCGGCCCGCGAGCCCTTGGGCTTCCTGCTGGTCGGGGCCCTGGTGGTGGTCCTGTGGGCCTGGTTGACCCGGGGCCTCCATCTGGACGGACTGGCCGACCTGGCCGATGGCCTCGGAGGCGGGTGGACCCGTGAGCGGGTCCTGGAGATCATGAAGGATTCCCACGTCGGTTCCTTCGGGGTGCTGGCCCTGGCAGGCACGATGATCCTCAAGTCGGCGGCCGCCGGGGCGCTTTGCGCCTCCGGAGGGCTTCTCTGGGTGGGCGTTGCGCCGATCCTGGGGAGATGGGCCATGGTGGCCCAGGCCTGCCTCCATCCCTACGCCCGTCCGGGAGGCGGAACGGCCGCCGATCTGGTGCGGCAGGCCGGCCCCGCTCATCTGCTGAAGGCTTCGGCGCTGACCCTGGTCTTGTCGGCCGGGATGATTCTCCCGGGAACCTGGCCTCGTCTGGCGGGGGTCCTGGGGGGAGCGATCCTGGTGACGGCCCTGACGGGCCTCATGGCCCGCCGCAGGATCGGCGGGGTGACGGGCGATGTCCTGGGAGCAACCTGCGAACTGGCCGAGACCTCTGCCCTGGTCGCAGCCGCCTTGCTCTGAGGGACCGTCGGCAGAAGGGTCCCGGCACGGCTTCCGCCGGGTCCGTGCCCCGGCATGACCCACCTCTTGTGGCATCACGGGATTCTCACTGACATAGATTGTCATTGATTGATCCGAGGCCCTTCTGTTTCTTCCACGAGACCAGGATCTTCGCGGCTTCCGTCCTTCCTTTTGGAATTTATTTGTTGAATTCAATTCTGGTAGGAATTCCTCTTGATATCGTCAAAGTCCATGGGTGCGGAGCAGGGTCCGAATGCCCTTGGGGACTCGAGTCTGGGAATTGGCTCCATGGGGACGAGCGCAGGAGGCATCATGGGGAACAAGGTCGAGGACCTTTATCGCTATCGATTGCCGGGCAAGGAACTCGACCTGGAGGAGCTCCTGCCGATCCTCCCGCCCCGTCTGATTCGCACCCTGCTCCAGAACGGCGTGCTGACCATCGGGGCGCTGTACGAGGCCTGCCGCACCGGAACGGGTCTGGAATTCCTGGAAGGCTGGCAGCTCCAGCAGATCCACCGGGCCTTCAGGGTCTGGCCCCGCCAGCACGCCTGTCAGGCCCGAATGGAGGAGGAGCTCCGGCGGAGGAGGCCTTCGCGGCGCCTCGTCCCCTGCTGGGACTGGCGCGAAGAGGATGGGAAGGACGAGGAGTCGGAAGCGTTGGGACGGCACTGGAAGGGGGCGCGAGAGATCATCATGCTCCGGGCCACCCGCACCTTGAGTCGAGCCTCGGCCCGGGCCCTGCGAGTCCGGAGCCGGTGCGCTCCGGGGCGCGCCAGGGCTTCCACCCGGGAATCGGGGCGCCCGGCCGGTCCGTCCTGCCCGGGGATCTGATCGGAACGGCACCCCTGGAGTTCGGGGTGCGTCGCCTGAATCCGCCGCCTGGCGTGAGAGCCGAGGGCGTCGAGGCGGGCCTTGACGAGCCCGTTCCGGGGAGGCTATCGTACCGGCGCCGATGCCCACCTTCTCGATCCAGACCCTGGGTTGCCGAGCCAACCAGGCCGACTCCGAGCGGCTCCGCCAGATCCTCCTGGGAGCGGGTTTTCTGGAGGTCCCCTTCGGAAAGCCGGCCGATTGCGCGATCGTCAATACCTGTACCGTGACCGGCGAGGCCGACCGCAAGTCCAGGCAGACCCTGCGGCGGGCTTCGCGTGAGGCCGGAACCGTCGTGGCCACCGGCTGCGGAGTGGCCGAACGGGGCGGGCTTGAAATCCTTCCCGGGGCCGTCTTGAAGCTGGCACCCGAGAATCGCGAGAGCCTTCTGGAACTTCTGGACGTTCCGGGGTGTCCTGGTGCCACTCCGCCGGGATTCGGGCTTCAGGCGGGACACACGCGGGCCCTCCTGAAGGTCCAGGAGGGATGCGACCACTTCTGCAGCTACTGCATCGTGCCCTATGTGCGCGGGCGCTCGCGCAGCACTCAGGCCCAGGCCCTGGTCGGGGAAGCCCGCCGCCTGGAAGAGGCCGGGCACCGCGAAATCGTCCTGACGGGGATCCACCTGGCGGTCTGGGGGCGCGATCTTCCCGGAAGCCCCGACCTGGCGGATCTCCTGGATCGCCTGCTGGAAGGGACGCGGGGTGTCCGCTTCCGCTTGAGTTCCATCGAGCCGATGAGCTTTCCCCGCCGAATCCTCGAGAGGATGGCGCGCTTCCCCGACCGGGTCTGTCCCCACCTGCACCTGGCCTTGCAGCACGCCAGCGATGCCGTCCTGAAAAGGATGCGCCGGGACTATACCTGGGCGGAGTATGACCTGCTGGCACGCGAGTTCTTGACCTCGGTCCCGGGGGGCTGCCTGACCACGGATGTCCTGGTCGGCTTCCCTGGCGAGACGGAGGACGATTTCGAGGTCCTGAAGTCCTCCCTGCGCCGCCTTCCGTTCCTCCACCTCCACGTCTTCCCCTATAGCCCCCGGAAGGGGACGGCAGCCGCCCATCATCCCGATCAGGTTCTCGAGACCGTCAGGAAGGAGCGCTCCGAGCAGGTGATCCGGCTGGGGGAACGGCTGGCCCGGGTCGTCCGGCGTGGGTTCCGCGGTCAGATCCGACCGGTCCTGGTGGAGCGCGCCGGCCCTCTTCCAGGCGAGGTGATGGGGACGGCCGACAACTCTCTCCCGGTCATCTTCCCGGGAACTCCCGCCCTGTTGGGGCGCATCGTTCCGGTCCGACTGGGCGGGGAGCGGGGAGGGCGGCTCTGCGGGCTTGCCGTGGGGGAGGAGTTCAGACAGGGGTGGTAAACTCTCAATGCCGCTCGGGGATTTGGGGGGGTCTTTCCTTCCCCGCCCTGGCGTTCGGGCCGGCGCCGGCCTCATTCTTCTTGCTGGGATGACGATCATGGCGGGTCTTTTCGACAGTCTCCGGGCCAGGCGGCCGCGCGTGGACAAGGTGGCCACCCCGGCACTCCCCTCCGACCATTGGGTCAAGTGCTCCGGGTGCGGGAACGCCATCTACCGCGCCAGTTTCCTGGAGAACCGGAAGGTCTGCGAGAAGTGCTCCCACCATCACCGCATGAGCGCCCGGGAACGCCTCGAACTGCTGGCGGACCCGGGCTCCTTCGAGGAGTGGGATGCGGGCCTGGTCTCGGTGGACCCCCTGGGCTTCGGCCAGGACTACCTGGATAAACTGAAGTCCGACCGGGAGCGGACCGGCCTTTCGGACGGCCTGTTGAGCGGCGCCTGCACCCTGGATGGAATTCCGGTCGCCCTGGGCATCATGGACTTCGGCTTTCGCGGGGGCTCGATGGGCTCGGTGGTGGGGGAGAAGGTCGTGCGCGTCCTGGAACGCGCCGCGGAGCGCCGGATCCCGGCCCTCCTGGTCACCTGCTCGGGAGGAGCCCGGATGCAGGAGGGCATGCTCTCCTTGATGCAGATGGGGCGGACCTGTGCGGCGGTGCGCCGGCTGAATCGGGTTCCTGCTCCCTTCCTCGTGATCATGACCGACCCGACCACGGCCGGGGTGGCGGCCAGTTTCGCCGCCCTGGGGGACGTGATCCTGGCCGAGCCGGGCGCCATCATCGGGTTCTCGGGGCGCCGGGTCGTCGAGCAGACGATCCGTCAGAAGTTGCCCCCGGGCTTTCAGTCCTCGGAGTTCTATCTCGAGCACGGGTTCCTGGACCGGGTGGTTCCCCGGAGCGAGCTGAAGGACACGGTGACCGCGATCCTGGGCATGCTGGCGGTTCCAGCGGAGGTCGGGAGATGATTCTGGAAGTCGAAAAGCCCCTGCTTGAGCTCGAGCGCAAGATCCGGGAGCTCCAGGAGGTCGATCGGGCGGCAGGCGTGGATCTCTCCGCCGAGATCCGTCTTCTGGAGCGCAAGGCCCAGGAACTCAAGGAGAACATCTTCGGCAATCTTTCGGCCTGGGACCGCGTGCAGTTGGCCCGTCATGTCGAGCGCCCCGCCACCCTGGACTACGTGACCCACCTCTTCACCGACTTCGTGGAGCTTCACGGGGACCGCTTCCACGGCGACGACCCGGCCGTGGTGGGAGGACTGGCCCGATTCCAGGGCCGGCCCTGTCTGGTCCTGGGGCACCAGAAGGGCAAGGGGACTCGCGAGAACCTGGCCCGCAACTTCGGGATGCCGAATCCCGAGGGCTTCCGCAAGGCGGGACGCCTGATGCGCCTGGCCGCTCGCTTCGGCCGACCGATCTTCACCTTCGTCGACACTCCGGGCGCCTATCCGGGGATCGAGGCCGAGGAGCGGGGCCAGTTCGAGGCCATCGCCAGCAACCTGGCGCTGATGAGCGAGCTTCCCGTCCCGATCCTGACCGTGGTGATCGGGGAGGGAGGCAGCGGGGGGGCCTTGGGCATCGCCCTGGCCGACCGCGTCCTGATTCTCGAGAACAGCGTCTATTCGGTGATCTCTCCGGAAGGTTGCGCCAGCATCTTGTGGAGGGATGCCGCCCGCGCCGAGGAGGCTGCCGCGGCCCTGGGGTTGACCAGTCAGACCCTGAAGCGCCTCGGCCTGGTGGATGAAGTGCTTCCCGAGCCCCTGGGGGGGGCGCATCGCGATCCCGCAGGGACCTTCAGGACCGTCCAGGAGGCCCTGTCCCGCCATCTCAAGACCCTGCTGGACGTGGAGGAACACGCCTTGTTGGATGCCCGCTATTCCAAGTATCGCCAGATGGCCGTGATGGGAGATCTCTGATGAGTCACCGCCGCCGTACCCGAATCCTGTGTACCATCGGTCCGGCCTCGGCCAGCGAGCAGGTCATGGAGGCCCTCCTGAACGCCGGGATGGACGTGGCCCGCCTGAATTTCTCCCACGGCACCCACCAGGACCATCGCCTTCTCTTCGAGCGCCTGCGCACCTTGAGCCAGGCCCGGGGGCAGCACCTGGCCATCCTCCAGGACCTCTCGGGTCCGAAGATCCGCCTGGGGACGGTGTCTCCGGGCACGATCCTGCGGGAGGGCGACCCCTTCATCCTGACCGCCGAGCCGTTGGAGGGCACCGCCGAGATGGCCCAGGTGACCTATCCGCGGCTGGCCGAGGAGGTCGCCCCGGGGCACGAGGTGCTCCTCGACGACGGCCTGCTGGCCCTGGTGGTCGAGCGCATCGAGGGGAGTCGGGTCCTGACGCGCGTCCTCACCGGAGGGCCGATCAGCTCGGGCAAGGGCGTCAACCTGCCGGACAGCCACCTCTCGGTTCGGGCCCTGACCGAGAAGGACGAGGCTGACCTGCGCTTCGGGCTGGAGCTCGGGGTGGACTACGTCGCCCTTTCCTTCGTCCGGCACCCCCAGGATGTCGAGGCGGTCCGCCGGATCATGGCCGAGGTCGGGGTCCACCGCCCGGTGATTGCCAAGATCGAGAAACCCGAGGCGGTCGAGGCCATCGAGGGAATCGTCCAGGCCTTTGACGGGGTCATGGTGGCCCGGGGAGACCTCGGGGTCGAGATGCCCATCGAGAAGATCCCGGCGGCCCAGAAGCACATCATCGCCTTGGCCCGGCGCTATTACAAGCCCGTCATCACGGCGACCCAGATGCTCGACTCGATGATCCGCAATCCGCGTCCCACCCGCGCCGAGGTGACCGATATCGCCAACGCCATCCTGGACGGCACCGATGCCGTCATGCTCTCGGGAGAGACGGCTTCCGGAGCCTATCCCGTCGAGGCGGTCCGGGTCATGGACCGGGTGGCCCGGGAGGCCGAAGCCTGCCTGCCCTTCGAGCAGATCTACGAACTGGGAGCCCCCAAGGGGGCAGCCGAGGAGGCGGTGGCCCTGGCGGCCTGCGAGATCGCCGAGGTGATCGATGCCCGGGCCCTGGTGGCCTGCACGACCTCGGGTGGGAGCGTGCGCCGGGTCTCGCATTTCCGCCCCCGGGCCCCGATCATGGGGGTGGCCCACGACGAGGTGGTGGCCCGCCAGTTGAGCCTCCTCTTCGGGGTGGTCCCCTGCCATATCTCCAACCTGACCAAGGCCGACGACCTGGTGGTGCAGGCCGCCCTGACCGCTCGCTGCCACGGCGTCGCCGGGCCCGGGGATCGGGTGGTGGTGGTCGCGGGCATCCCGCCTGGGACGCCCACGAACCTGGTCCATCTCTTCACCCTGCCTCCTGAAGCCTGATCCCCCTGCCTGCCACCCCGCCGCTTCTCGGGAACAAGGTCTGCACTTCCGAGAGGATTCCTGCGAGGAATCTTCAAACGAAGGTCGAATTTCGTTCCCTCGCATCTTCTCCCGGGGGGGGCTCGCATCCGTGAAGAGACGTTCCTCCCTGGCCGCCCTGGCCGGGGTTCCCTTGCTCAGCCTGCTCCTGGCCCTCCTGCTCTCGGTCGGGGGCTACTATTCCTTGCAGGTCTGTCAGCAGCAGAAGATGGAATGCCGCCGCAAGCAGGCCGAGCTTCGGCAGGTGGAGGAACAGATCCGCGAACTCGAGGCCCAGAACGCTCTTCTGCGGGCGCGGCAGGCGCGCCTGAGGACCCCCCAGGGGATGGAGGAGATGGCTCGCGAGAAGCTCGGGATGGTGCGTCCCGGCGAGATCGCCTACGTGGTCGAGCCCGGTCCGCCCCCGCCTCCGGCCACGGAGGCCGAGGAAATCCCCCCGGGGCCGGTCTCGGAGCCTTCTCCCGGCATGATCCAGAGGTTCCTGGATCGCCTTCTCTTCTAGGGGCCCGGTCGGAAACCTCGACCGAGCATCGTCGAGGGATTTTTTGTCCCCGCCAGGAGCAAAAAGTTGCGGTTTGCTTGAGGCAAATGAGAC
>JALHDH010000040.1 GCA_022839105.1 bacterium | reverse complement strand
ACCCCGACCAACCTCGACGCCCGGATGACCTACGGGCCCTTCGACCTCTCGGACGCCCAGTTCGCCCGGATGGTGATCCGGCTGGACGAGAACGTCTCGGAGTGGATGAACGAAGACCTGGCTGTGTTCTACTCAACCGACGGCGTGAGCTTTGTCCAGGCGGATATCAAGAACATGGTGGGGGGCATCCTCGGACTCCAATACAACTTCAACCAGGACCCTGGCCAGTACCGCAAATCGCTCGATGTCTCGATCGCCGATCTGCGCGGCGAGCCCCAGGTCTGGATCGGAATCCAGTACCGCACTGCCGACCCCGCCGGCTGGCCGGGCCCCTTCATCAAGAGCATCCAGATCAAGAAGGCCACCCGGGCTGGGCGGGCCATCTCCAACGACCCCCTCTCGCCTCTGCAGTGGCACCTGGACAACACCGGGCAGACCGGCGGCACGCCGGGAGCGGATATCCGGGCCGTCAACGCCTGGGCCCGCACCGAGGTCGACCCCGATCTGGTGGTGGCGGTGATCGACACCGGAGTCCAGGACCACGAGGACCTCAACTGGATTCCCGGCTATGATGCCACCGGCGGCGGAGGACCGGGAACCCCCGGGCCCAACCAGGGCCACGGCACCTCCTGCGCCGGGCTGATCGGGGCCATCGGGAACAACGGGATTGGCGTGGTCGGCGTGGCCCCAGGCGTGAAGATCATGCCCGTCCGGCTCGCCGATGACGCCGGAGTGTGGGCCGAGGACGACGACATCGCCGCGGGCATCCGCTGGGCTTTCCAGAATGGAGCCCGGGTCCTGAGCAACTCCTGGGGCGGCGGGCTGCCCTCGGCCGAGATCCATGAGGCCATCATCGAGGCCACCGAGGCCGGGGCCGTGGTCCTTGTCGCCTCCGGCAACACCCAGGGCGGGGAGGTGAGGTACCCGGCCCGCTACCCCGAGTCCATCGCCGTGGGCTCCTCCAACCAGTGCGATGAGCCCAAGCGGGTCGACGACCAGAGCATGGAGCTCTACGGCCACAACTCAGGCCCCGAGATCTCGGTCGTGGCCCCGGGCACCTCGATGGTCACCACCGACCTGATGGGCGCCGAAGGCTACTCGGATGGCAACTACACCACCAACTTCAACGGCACCAGTTCGGCCACCCCGGTGGCCGCCGGCGTGGTGGCCCTGATGTTGTCCGAGACTCCCACCCTGACCGTCGGAGAGGTTCGCGACCTGCTTCAGCGCACGGCGGACGACATCGACCCGGTGCGTCTGGTGGGTCAGCCCGTCAATGACCTGCTGGGGTTCGGACGGGTCAACGCCGATGCCGCCCTGCTGGCGGTCGAGACCAAGCGGGCCCTGGGAGGCAGCGCCCTGGCCGCCGGCACCAACGCCGGCCTGGGCGGCAGCGGGGGCGGCTGCTTCATCGCCACCGCCGCCTACGGCTCGGCCTTCCACCCCAAGGTGGCCGTGCTGCGCCAGTTCCGTGACGAGCACCTGCTGACCAACGCCCCGGGCCGCGGTTTGACGGCCCTGTACTACCGCACCTCTCCGCCCGTCGCGGCCTTCATCCAGGACCGTCCGGCCCTGCGTGCTGCGGTGCGCGCCTCCCTGACCCCCGTGGTGGCCGCAGTGGAATACCCGCTGCCGGCCCTCGGTGTGGCCCTGGCCCTGGCCCTGTTGGCCTTCCGGCGCCGCCGGTTGCGCCAGGTCTGAGCCTGGGGTCGACCTGACCCTCGCGCCCCCGGGTGCCGCGGTGCCCGGGGGCGCTTGCGTTTGGAGGCTGAGTCCTCAGCCCTCGACCAGGGTCAGGTTGAAGCTGACGTCGCGTCCCCCCAGGAAGGCCAGGAACGCATCGTAGTCCTGCACGTTGAAGCAGCCCGCCGAGCTGGTCGTGCTGGCGTTGCCCCGGTGCAGGCGGATCTCGTTGCTCTGGCTGGGACTGGCCATCTCGGAGGCCGAGTAGACCCCGTCCCCGTTGCGGTCCACCGCGGTCGGGACCGTCATGTTGTTCCGGCTGCTGCCGACGATGAAGGCATCGTTGTTGAACTTGCCGTCCCGCCAGCGGGGCGTGAGGGTATAGTTGCCGGGAAGCACCATCTCGGGGTTCCAGCCGCCGGAAGGCGTGGTGAAGCCGGGCCGGGTGGTGGCCGCAAAGGCCTTCATCTGTCCGTCGGGCTTGAGGACCACGAAGACGTCCTCGTAGGCCTTGGTGCCGTCGTTTTCGGTGCGGATGGCCAGGACGGTGGGTTGGCCGTTCGCGAAGAGCTGGCCTCCCTGGGCGCGGATCATGGCCGTGGCCTTCTCCCAGGTCAGGTCCTTGAGGTTCCCGATTTCCACGGGTGCGGAGGTCTTCGCGGGGAGGGGCTTCCCTGCGGCGTCGATTCCCAGGCGCTCGCGCGCCTCGGGGGCCGGCGAGCCGTCCAGGAAGCGGCCTTCACGGAGGGTCTGGTAGTCGGCACCCTGGCCGGCCAGGAATTCCTGGCGGCTGATCTTGCCATCCCCATCGGCATCATACTTCCGGTAAGGCTTGTTCTCGGCCACCGAAAAGGAATCGCCACCTCCGGCCAGCGCCTCGAAGGCCTTGTTGCCGAGGTCGGCCCTCTGCTGCTCGCGTGCCTCGCGGCGCCCGGCGAGGACTTCCCGGGCCGTGACCTGGCCGTCGCCGTCGGCATCAAACTTCCGGAGCATCCGATCCTTGTCCTCGCCCTCCAGGCCCGCAAGGTTCTGCTCGATCCGTTCCAGTCTGGCCGCCTTCATCTCGGCTCGGCGCCCGGCCACGAATTCGGCGGCATCCACGTGCCCGTCCTGGTTCTGGTCGTAACTGGCCGACCCGAAGCGGCTGAGCCGGCTCATCTCCTCGTTCGAGAGCTTGCCGTCCTGGTCGGTGTCCAGGGCCTGGAACGAGTTGCGACGGTGGAAGTCGACCCGGTATTCCCGCCTGGAAAGCCTGCCGTCTCCGTTGGCGTCCATCTCGGCGAAAGCTGACGGATCCACTTGCAGATCCCGCGCGCTCACCTTTCCGTCGCCGTCCTTGTCCAGGGCCTTGTGCTCGGCCGCAAAGTCGGTGGGACGGGTCTGCTCCTGGCGGGCCGGGGGCGTCTCGGCCGCCTGGGATCTTCCGGGGGGCGGGCCTGCGAGGCTGCGCAGGTTGAGGAAGAGGGGCGAATCCTCCCTCTCGGCCTCGGCGGATGGCCTGAAGGAGTCCGGGGCGGTGGGCTCAGAGGAACTCCCCGCCGAGGAGGCGACCTCCCCTCGGGCCCTGGAGGCAGCCGCGTTGGAGGCCGGGGGCGCCGGGGCGCTGCTTGCGGCTCTGGAAGAACTGACCGAACCGGTTTCCTGGACCTCGTGCACTGGGCTCTCGCTCATGGGACCCCCTCCTGAACCTGGTGGTTCCAGTCTGAATCGAGAAGGACCCGGAGCGCAATGGAAGCGTTGTTTCCCCGATGTTGCCGATGTTTCCGGATTGTTCCCGGGGTGCGCAATCTCGCTTCGTTCTCGCCCCGAACAAGGCCCTCCGGGGCTCCGCCCTGCCCGCAGGAATCCCCGTCTCTTTCGCTTCGGGCCCCCGGCAGGCCGCGGGAGGCGGGCCGGAGAAGTAGGCCCAGGTTGCCAGGGAATCCCTGGAGACTCTGGGGGGATGGGGGACAAGGTGTCTGGCGTCATCTCGACCTGGCTTTCCCGATTGCGCGGCCGCGGGGGCGCTCCGGACTCGTGGAGCGACCAGGCCTCGTCCCTGGAGGTGACCACCGGCCCGGAGGGCCTGCTGACGGTCCGCTCGCTCCTGCTGAAGGTCCCCCTCTTCCGCGTGCGCGCCGCCCTGGCGCCGCCCCAGGAAAAGGGCCCGGGGCTGCTGGAGATTCCGCTGGCTGGCCTGGGTTCGACGAGGCCCTGGCTGCGGGTCGAGGTCCAGCGCTCGGGCGAGCCGGCCTCCGGCGGCGAGGCTTTCCTGGTCCGCAGCGAGGTCGAACCGAGAAGGGATTGCCGGATCCTGCTCTTCCAGGTCGAGTCCCCCGAGGCCACGGTCCGCTACTCCTTCCAGGCTCATCCCGATCTGGAGATCCTGGAGGTGGCCCCTGCGGCTCCGCTGTCCTCGCTCTTCGAAGGAGTCCCCTCGGCGCAGGACATGGCCCGCTTCCTCCATCAGTTGACCCACGGACGCCGCCGGATCCCGCAGATCCTGAACAGCCTCTCGCGTTGCGCTTCGCCTGCAGCTGCCGCTCGGCTCGGGGAGCTGGCCTCCCACTGGCCGACGGAATCCGCCCCGAAGCCCCTGGTTTCAGCCCTGGGCCGCTTCTTCGAAGAGCGCGGCCACCGGATCAATCCCGAGTCGCTGGAGGCCTTCTGCCTGCTGGTGGACCTGGAGCGGGGAGCCGGCCCCGAGGTCTCGCCCGCCGCGGCCCTGGCGGTGGCCGAGCTCTTCACCTTCGCCCTGGACCAGGAGTCCTGGGACCGGGACTTCGGGGCCTTCGGCAGTCTGGCCGAGGCCCGGGAGGGAGCCCAGGCCCCCGAAACGGTCCGACTCCTGGAGCGGTTGCGTCAGCAGCGGCGCACCCCCCTGGACATCCTCGAGGACCTGGCCGGCGACTCCCAGAGCCGGCGGGTGGCCTGTGCCGTGCGGATCCTCAAGCCGCTTCTTCCAGGTGGGCGGATCCGCGTCAACGAGGAGCAGCTGGCCCTGCTCCCCCTGCTCCAGGACAGCGGACGCCCCGTGCATCCCGAGACCATGCTGGCCCTCTGTCTCTTCGTCGATCTCGAGACGGGGGATCTGGGCCGGGAGAGGCTGGAGGCCCTCTCGACCGGGGCCAATACCCTGGAGACCTCCATGTACGCCATGGTGGCGGTGGCCGGCGCCTTCGGGCTGGATCTGGAGGCCTACGCCCTGGACCCCGAACCGGGAGAATCCGAGGCCCAACGGGTCGGCCGACTGGCCGCCCGCTCGGAGGGCGGCCTGCTGGCCTGCTTCCGCCGGGCTGGCGAGGCGGGTCGTCGTTGGGAGTGGGTCCGAGGTCCGGAGGATTTCCTGCGGGCCGAGGGCCATGGCCTGGACTTCAGCGGGATCCTCATGGCCCGCCTTCTCGGAGAGGGGCCAGAGGCCCTGCAACCCCTGGATCCGGTCCGCCTTCACGATCACGGGGAACTGCTCTCGCGCGAGCAACTGGCCCTGCGCCAGATCCAGGCCGCCCTGCGCCGGACCTCCGGCGAGGCCCTGGATCGGGTCTTCCTCAGCCAGGAACCCCAGGTGCTGGAGGCGGTCTGCGACTGGCTGGCCTCGGGCGGGGCAGCCGGCGTCCTGGATCCGCTGGTCCCCGGCGAGACCCGGCGCCACCTGCTCGCCGCCCTGAGTCGAGGAGGGCTGGACCTGCGAGCGGATCGCCGCCTGCTGGCCGCGGCGGATTCCCGCCCCGGCCTGGAGATTCTGGGCCTGCTCCTCCTGCAGCAACTGGCCCTTTCGCCTCATCTGAAGATCAACGGGCACTTCCGGCACTTCGACGATCGGGCCATGAGGGCCACCTTGCTGGAGCGGACCAATGAGCTTGCGGCCTCACCCGAGCCCCGGCTGCGGGCCCTGGCCGTCCGATTGATGGCCTCGGCGGATCTGGCTGCGGATCGGGCCACCCGCCTGGGGATGGAATACCCGCTGGCCCTGGCCCGGACCGACCTGGATCAGGGGGTCCAGGCCGCGGCCGTGGAGGCCCTGACCCGGCTGGCCCTGGTCGATCTGGTGGCCCTGCCGCAGGCCCTGGAGGTGGTGCCCTTCCAGGAGGGTCAGGGGCTGGTTCGCAGCGTCCTGTCCGAGGCGGATTGCGCCGGCATCACCACGGGGGTGCAGGGCTGGCTTGCCGAGGTGGCCCGCGTGGATTCCGTCCGTCCCATGGGCCTGCCGATCACCGACTCCGAAGGGCGCCTGGACCCGGAACTCTCGCGCCCGCTGATCGAGGTGCTGGCCACCCTGCAGCAGGCTTCCCGCCACGACGGCTCCCTTTCGCGGGTGCGCTGGCTGGCCCTGGCCTCGCTGGAGGACCTGGCCGCGGCGGGGCGCGCCCTGCTCGAGGCCTGGCGACACCTGGCGCGTCAGGAGGGTCGAGATCTCGAGGAACTGGATCCTGAGGTCTGTGGCCTGGACTTCCGCCTGCTGGTGGAGGACCTGGCGCCGCGCCTGGCGCAGCGCTGTGGCGGGTTGCCCTCGCTGGGCGGTCCGACTCGGCCCCTGAACCTGTATCGTTTGGCCCCCGGGCGCTCGCTCGGGCCGATGAGCACCTTCGAGAAGTACCGGGGGGTCGTGGTGACCGAAGAGGCCCCCATGTTCACCGAACTCCTGGAGCGGGCCCGGCGGGCCGATCTGCGTCGGGTCCGGGTGCTGCGCTTCCCGACCTTCAATCCCGTCCAGGCCGAGGGGCTGCCGGACCTGCAGACGGCCCGGCTCGACACCGCGGTCGAGCTCCGCGAGGTGGAGGTCCTGGAACCCAAGACGGCCACCTTCCAGCCCTTGCCGGGGTGGCTGGCCCGCTCCGCCACCGAGCTGGGTCTGGACTCCGAACCCCCTGAGGAACTCCAGGCCGTGGTGGCCCTGGCACTGGGGCGCAGGCCCCAGCCCGTCGCCTCCCGGAACGAGGAGGAGGCTCAGCCTGTCCGAGGCGGGCCTCCGACCCGGGATGCCGAGGCCCTGCCGCGGGTCGCCGCCGCCCTGGCCCGGCAATTCGAGCTGGAGGGCACGCAGGAGCGCTTGCAGGGCCTGCTGGTCCAGGTCCTGGGTTGAACCCCGTCAGGGCTGGCGGGAACGACTTCGGGCCACCTCGACCATCCGGGCGGCCAGATCGCGGGCACACTGGAGGCTGACCTGGCGCACCGCGTCCTGGTAGGCGGCCGTCCCCAGGCTGGCCCGGGTCAGGTCGCTGCGAAAGACCGCCACCGGACCTTGAACCAGGACCTGCCCGGTCTGGGCGTCCACGATGCCCAGACGGGCCAGTCCGCCGACGGTCAGCACGCTCTGGGGGGCCGCCTCGCCGACGGCGACCGGCTGCTGGGGCACCAGGCTCGAAGCGGTCCGGGTGAACTGGTGCTGGAGTCGGAACTCGACCTTCGACCAGGCCACCAGGGGGGTTCCGAACTGATGGGCCAGGGCTACCGCGGTGGTCGGGTCGGGTTCCTGGGTCCGGTCCAGGGCCGCCAGGCGAGGATCCTCGGCGGCGGGCACGACCAGGTCCACCTGGGCGTGGGCCTTCTCGACCTCCTCCTCGATGGCGCGCAGGAAAGTGGCGGAGTCCAGGCCGGCGAAGCCGTCGTTGTCTTCCAGTTCCAGGGTCAAAGGCAGCAACAGCATCTGCACCTTGTCCTGGGGATCTGCCTGGGCCTGAAGGGCGCAGGGAACCCCCAGCAAGAGCACGGTCAGGACGGCCAGAAGGATGCGTTTCAAGGCGGTCTTCCTCCCAGAATGGCGGCTTGCGGAACCTGATGTCGGGGCCCCGTGGCCTGCGATCCCTTGACCGGGGCGCGCGGATTTCCTGCAGGTTGGAGTCCGGGAAGGGGAAGAGGCGGTCCGCCTCAAATCCTGGAAGGTTCCATCCTGCCGGTCTTCAGGAGTTCCCATGGAAGTCTTCAGTCGGATTCCGAGCCCGCTGGGGGAGCTCTTGCTCACCGCCGAGGAGGGAGCCCTGACGGGAGTCTGGTTCGAGGGGCAGCACGAGCCCTGCGGGAAACGCGATGACGCGGCGCTGGTGGAGGCCCGCAGGCAACTGGAGGCCTGGTTCGAGGGCCGGCTCCGCTCCTTCGATCTGCCTTTGGCCCCGCGCGGGACACCCTTCCAGAAGAGGGTCTGGGAGGAGATCCGCCGGATCCCGTTCGGGGCCACTCGGAGCTATGGCGAGCTGGCGCGGCTTCTGGGAAGGCCCTCTGCAGCTCGGGCCGTGGGGGGGGCGACCGGTCGGAATCCTCTTTCCATCGTGGTCCCCTGTCATCGGGTGACAGGCTCGCAGGGAACCCTGGTCGGGTACGGAGGAGGCCTGGAACGCAAGCGTTTCCTGTTGCAATTGGAGGGGATTCTCCTCCCCTGAGCCTTCCGGCAGGGGCTCCCGGGCGGGATCTGGAACCCTGAGGCGTGTCCCGTGTCATCCTGGTTCAGCGCCTGGGTCGGGTGGCCTACCCTGCCGCCATGGCCTGGATGGAGGAGCTCGTCCGGCGCCGGAGGGCCGGCGGGATTCCGGATGTGCTGCTCCTGGCCGAGCACGAACCGGTCATCACCTGCCCGCCCCGATCTCCGTCCGAGCTCCTGCTGGCCGACCCCGAGACCCTGCGCATGCGGGGGATCGAGGTCCACCCGACCAGCCGCGGAGGCCTCATCACCTACCATGGCCCCGGTCAACTGGTGGCCTACCCGATCCTGGACCTGCGGCCGGATCGCTGCGATCTGCACCGCTATCTGCGGGACCTGGAGGAGGTGATCCTGCGGGTCCTGGCGCGACTGGGCATCCAGGGGACCCGAAGGCCCGGCCTGACGGGAGTCTGGGTGGGAACAGAGAAGGTGGCGGCCTTGGGCGTCCGGGTCAGCCACTGGATCACCTCCCATGGCCTGGCCCTGAACGTCGGGACGGACCTGACCGGCTTCGAGACCATCATCCCCTGCGGCCTGCGCGCAGCGGGGGTGACCTCCTGCAGCCGCCTGATCGGGCGGCCCGTGGAGGTGGACGAGGTGGCCTCCATCCTGGTGCCGATCCTGGGGCAGGTCTTCGAGCGGGAACCCCGCGAAGGGGAGCCGCTTCCAGCCGGACAGGACCGGCCGCACGGTGCGGCCGGAAATCCAGGGCCGCTCGCGGCGGCCAGCGAGGACTCATGACCCGTCAGCCGAGTGATCCGAATCCGACCCGGGAACTCCCCCGCCCGGGCCAGCCCGAGTGGGAACAGCGAGTGGAACGCCCCGAGTGGATCCGGGTGCGCATGCACACCGGAGAGACCTATGGCCGGGTCAACTCGCTCCTGCGCGGACATCGCCTGAACACGGTCTGCCAGGAGGCGCGCTGCCCCAATATCCACGAGTGCTGGAGCGAAGGCACGGCGACCTTCATGATCATGGGGGATGTGTGCACGCGGTCCTGCGCCTACTGCGCGGTGAAGTCCGGTCGCCCGGGGGCCCTGGACCCTGAAGAACCGGCTTCGGTGGCCCGGGCCGTGGAGGCGATGAACCTCGGGCATGCGGTGATCACCTCGGTGGATCGCGACGACCTGGAGGACTTCGGGGCAGGCCACTTCGCGGCCACCGTCCGGGCCATCCGGGAGCTTCGTCCCCAGACCCGCATCGAGGTGCTGATCCCCGACTTCGCCGGCGAGGCCTGGGCCCTGCAGCGGGTGCTCGAGAGCCGCCCGGATGTGCTCAACCACAACACCGAGACGGTCGAGAGACTCTACCCGCGGCTCCGTTCCCGGGGGGTCTACTCGCGGTGCCTGGAGTTGCTGGCGCGCGCCCACCGCTTCCGCCAGGACGAGCACCCCTCCATGCTGGTCAAGTCGGGCCTGATGGTGGGGCTGGGCGAGACGCCCGAGGAGCTTCTGGCCACCTTCTGGGACCTGAGGGAGTCGGGGGTGGAGATCCTGACCCTGGGGCAGTACCTCCGGCCCACCATGAAACACGTGCCCGTCGAGCGCTTCTACACCCCGGAGGAATTCGAGGAACTGCGGGTAGAGGCCCTGAGGATGGGCTTCGGATTCGTCGAGTCCGGCCCCCTGGTGCGCTCCTCCTACCACGCCAGCCGCCACCGGACGGGGGCCCTGGGAGGGCCATGAGCGACCTTCTTCGCCGTCTGCTGCCCACCGTCTGGGGCCGGGGGCCGGAGGCCGCTCCCCAGGAACTGCTCGTCTCTGAGGCGGGTCTGCGCTTCACCTCTGCGGACGGCCACCTGTCGGTCATGACCACCTTCGGAGGCCCCCCGCTTTTCACCCTGGAGAACCTCTCCGAGGTGCGCTTGCGCACCGTCCGTACCGAGCGGGGCGGGCACCCGGCCCTGTTGCTGCACCTGGGGCCGGACCTGACGATCACCTGCGTGCAGTTCGGCCAGACGCCGCCCGGCCGGGCCCAGGTCCTGGTCCGGGCCACCCGCAAGCGCCTGCCCGAGGGAGGCCAGGCCCTGGAGTTCACCTTCGCCGAGGGGGCCGACCAGGTCCGCTACCTGGCGCAACTGGGCCCCGGACTGCTTCCCTTGGGGTTTCGTGAGCATGCCCCGGTCCAGGCGGTCTTCACCGAGGTCCCCCCCCTCAGCCAGATGGTGGCCTTCCTCAAAGCCACCCTCCATCAGCGCCGGACGGCCCTGCGCAGCCTGAAGGGCCTGGCCCGGCGCTGCGCGGATCCTGCGGTTTGCGCCGGGATCGAGGACTTCGGCGAACGCCTGAACCCCGGGCACGACTTCAACCAGCCCGTGGTCGAGGAACTGCGTCAGGCCTTGGAGGAGCAGGGCCGGCCGGTCAACCAGAATACCCTGATCGCCCTGTGCCTGATGGCGGATCTCTTCCTGGGCCGCATCGGTCGCTCCCAGGTCGACGATCTGGTGAACCGGGATCGGCCTGTCCTGATCTCCGACGAGGCGGCGGCCGCCGCCGCGCGCTTCCTGGGAGGACGCCCCGTCCGCGCCGCTTCCAGCGACGCGGATCGGGCCCTGGGCTTCCTGTGGGCCGCCGTGGCCGAGCGCTCGGCCCGCACCATCCTCGAAGATCTGGCCGAGGATTCGGGCAGCGAGACCTCCCGGGCCCGGGTCCAGCGTCTGCTGGAGAGGGTGGACCCCGACCAGGGCCTGGCCAACGACGAGCAGGAGGCCCTTCGCAGCCATCTGGCCGCATGCGGGCGGACCATCCACCCCGATACCCTGACGGCCCTGTGCCTGTATGTCGACTTCGAGGCGGGGATCCTCTCCGAGGAGGATATCGACGCGCTGACCCCGGCGCGCGCCTTCGTCGACCACTCCCTGTACGCGCTGCTGGCCGTGGCCGGGGCCTTCGAGGTGGATCTCCGCTGCCTGGTCCTGGGCGCCGAGGAGGAAGACTCCCGCTGGCGGGGCCTGGAATGCCTGGTGGCGCTCGGAGAGCAGGGGGCCCTGGGGCGTTTCCTGGAACCCGGCCTGCCCGGTCTGCACACCCGGCACCTGCCGGATCGCGGCGCGGTCGAGAAGGCGCGGGCCGAGGGGTTGGGCTTCACCGGCGAGGTCCTGGTGCGCTTCCCCGTCCTGGACTACCTCGAAGTGGCCGACCTGCGCACCTTCCTGGGCCAGCAGGTCCCGCTGCTGGCCTGCTTCCAGTCCGAGGATCGGAGCGTGCGCTGGCGCAGGGTCGAGCCGACCCTGGCGAATCGGGTCGACGTGGAGGCGCTGGCCGGGCCCTTCGGCTTCGTCGAGGGATTCCGGGCCTACCGCTTCAATGGCAAGGTCCTGGGGCGGGTGCTCCGGGTCCGTCCCGAGGATCTCGTGGGGCGCTCGTCGGTGGTGGCGGTGGATCTGGACCATCGCGGCAATCGCCACTACCGTTTCCTGGCCGAGGTCCTGGAACCCGGCCAGCTCGAGCGATCCCTGGGACAGGGCCTGGAGTGGTCTGGGGGCATCGTCGACCTCCCCGAGCTGGATCGGCTCCCACCTGAGGTCCAGGAGCCGGGGCCCGACCATCTGTTGGGGAGACCCGAGGAGATCTCGGCCGAGGTCCGCCGCCTGGAGCTGTGCTTCCAGGCTGCGCGTTCCGTGCTGAGGGGAGCTCCCGAGCCGCTCGCCCTGGGCCGGCACCCCGAATCGACGGAGCGGCTGCGAGGAGCGCTGCGTTCGTCCCAGGTCCGCTCGGCCTTGCTGGGGGTGGTCGAACCGGCGACCCGACATGTCCTGGTGCGCCTGGCGGGCGAGCCGGGCCAGCCGCCCCCGGAGGCGCTGCGACTCTCGCCGGCCCTCCTGGATTGCCTGGACTTCCCCGAAGGCCAGCAGGTGGTCGCCATGCTGGTCCTGCAGGCGCTGTGCTCCAGTCCCCGGGTCCAGATCGCCGGGCATCGCCGCGAGTGGCGACCCGGACCCTTCCTGGACCTGCTCCAGGAGAGCCTCTTCCGCATGGCCTTGTCGGACTCCATCGAATCGCGCAGCGCGGCCTGGGGCCTCCTGGCCACCCGGGCGGTGGCCGTGGACCGGTCCCGGCGCGAAGCGGCCGCCTATCTCTTGACGCGCCACCTGGAAGGCCCCCAGGGCGAGCAGGCAGCCCGAGCCCTGGCGGCCCTGGCCCTGGCTCCCACGATTCCCCTGCCGCTCGCGGTCGAGATTGCCCCACCGGGCCTCGAGTTGGGCGCGCGCGCTCGGGAGGCCGCCGAGCTGGAGGGGGTCCGAGTCGATCTGGAGGCCTGGCTGGCGGCACCCGGCACCCCCGAGGAGATCCCCGCGCGCGCCAACCTCAAGGGAGAGGAGCGCAAGATCGAAGCCCTGGCCCGGCTCCTGGTGCAGTTGGACCGGGTCTGGCGCCAGGAGGGGGCCCTGGGGCGGGACCGGCACCTGCTGATCCTGCCGTGTGGACGCGAAAAGACCCTGCGCCAGGCCATGCTGCGGGCCTGGACGGCCCTGGCCGAGAAGCGCGGCACCTTCCTGGCCCGGCTGCTGGGCACCCGCCACGACGAGGTCCATCGGGATTATCTCGCCTTGCTGGAGTCCCAGACGGACCGCGACCTGCGGTCTGCCAGGGTGGAGGGGCTCCCGGTCGATGTGCTGGCTGCCGGGCAGACCCTCGGCGTGGGGGCCTCGCCCCTCTTCTTGAGGTTGGCCTCGCTGATTCCGGCCACCGGCGAGCTTTCCGGGCCTTGCGTGCTGGAGGTGCCGGCCGCCCACGCTCCCGGGAGCGCCCTGGATCCCGGATTCTGTCGGGTCTTCTCGACCGAACACCTGTCCTGGAAGGATTTCCTGCGCGTGGGAGGAGGCACCGAGCACTCCAACTTCGAGCTCCTGGCGGATCTGTATGCCTCGCTGGCACCCTCTTCGCCGGCCCGGCCGACTCCGGCCGAACCCGAGGAGCTTCCCGCCTTCGATCCGCCCGAGCCCAGCCTGGAGGGGCTGGCCGAGAACCTGGCCCACACCTTCAATCTGCCCCGCGAGCGTCAGACGGCCGCCCTCACCCTGCTGGTAGGCCTGGCCGAGTCGAGCGCCTGGCCGCTACCCCCCCGGCGCGGGGCCTGAGGCGGGTTCCGGGGCCTTCCAGCGCGCCAGGCTGAGGAAGGACAGGAAGTTGCAGCCAGCGTGAAGGGCGATGGGGACGGCCAGGTTCCCGGTGAGCTTCCAGGCCAGACCCATCAGCAGGCCTGCCCCCCCGGCCCAGAGGCCTGCCAGGGCCAGGCGTCGGTCGCCCGTGTGCAGCAGGCCGAAGAGCACGCTGGAGGTCCACAGGCCGAATTCCGAGCACAGGATTCCCCGGAAGAAGGCTTCCTCGCAGAAGCCCGAGAGGACCGAGAGACCCACCGCCCAGGAGAGGGGGAGGCCCTGGAAGAGCGGACCCAGGAAGCCATCCAGGACCCAGCCGACCTGCGAGATTCCCCGGCGGGCCAGGAAGCGGAAGAGGGCGGTCGAGGCCTGGGAGAGGACCCCCCCGACCAGGAATGCCGCCAGGACCTCCGGGGTGGCGCCGAGGGTCTCCCACCAGGGGAGGTCCCGCGCCAGCCCCCAGGCCAGGGCAGCCAGCCCCAGGATGGCCTGGACGGTCAGGAGGACGGGCAGGGCCTGGCGCCAGCGAGGGGGATCGGGCATGGGGCGGAAGGCTTCTGCGAGGGGGAAGGCCCTCCTCCGGATTGCGTGACATTTCGTGCGTAACCATGCAGGAGGTTCGGGGGTTTCGGGTAAAATAAAGAAGTGTGGGGGGCACGGCGGAATCCTACGGAGGACGTGCTTCGGGGCGATCTTGCGGGATGCCGTGGTGGGGGCTCGGGCCGGATCGGCCACCTGGAGCCAGAAGCGGCCATCCAGGGAGGTTCAGAAGCAGAGTGGCAAGAGGGATCGATCCCAGCTCTTTCGAGCACGTGGCTTCGAGCTATCGGGAGGTCGCCAGATCGGCATCCCAGCAGTTGAACAAGGCAGCCCTGGTCAGCCGGCTTTCTGAAGCCAAAGGGAAAAACCTCAAGAAGGTCAAGGTTCCCAACGACGATAATGCGCCCATCCTGCCCCGCGGGGCGACGGCCCATTTCCGTTCCCTGGACGTCAGTCGCCTGAAGCCCGGCAGCTTCGTCATCATACGCCGCGGTTCGGATCTGGTGATCCGGCGTTTCATCCGTCTTCAGGTCACCACCACGGCGCTCCTGATCCACGTGGCTCCCCTGAACGGAAGTCTGGAAGCACCGGTCACCCCGTCCAACCTGCTCGGCCAGATCCAGCTCGTCGAGTTCAAGGACCAGTCCTACGACCCCACGCCGGCCCAGACCGTCAGGGACTATTTCACCGAGTTCGGGACCTGCACCGTGGGGACCAAGCTCAAGCGCATGTTGAAGATGCTGGTCCCCGCCCGGTTCCGGAGGGTCTCCGCTGGCCCGAAGAGCGTGGACTGAATTCGTCCTTCAGCGGCCGGGGGCCTGGAGGTGGAAGGAGTGGGCGCCCCGGGCGTCCACCAGGATCGACAGGGCCCGGCTCCAATACCACCAGAACTCCCGACCCTGGTCCAGACCCTCCAGGCCGCTTGTCAGATCGGGCGCGTCCTGCTCCATTTCTTCGACCAGCCGCTCGAACTCCACGGGGCTCTTGTGCTCCGGCTCTCCCAGGGCGGTGCGCAGCTCGGCACGCGGGCTCCCGGTTCCCGCCACCGGGCGCTCGTCGATTTCCAGCCGGGGGCCGGCCACCGAGACGACCCGACCCTCCTCGTCCAGGTGGACGTACAGGGTCCCCTGCCTGGAAGTGTAGGTGACGTGCGAACCCAAAAAACCTGCGAAGCGGGCCCCGGCCGTGCGGGCCCGGGCCGCGGCCTCGGGGGCCGGCATGCCCAGGCGGATGCCCAGGATGGAGGCGCCGTGCACGCTCATCCCAGGCTCTTCCCGACCCCTCGGGTGGTTCCTGGTTCCGGGTCCCGGCGCCAGAAGGACAGGGCCGTCTCCCCATAGCGCTCGCGTCGGAAGAGGTGCAGGGTCCCCAGGACCTCCGGATACGGATCCTTGTGATGGTGCTCGAAGACCACCAGCCCCCCGGGGCGGACCAGCGGCTCCAGGCCGGCCAGCGTCTCAGGCCCTTCCGGGGCGCCGTAGGGCGGGTCGGCCAGGACCACGTCGAAGGGGCCCACCACCCGGGCCAGCACGGCAGGCAGGCGGCCGCGCAGGATCGGCCCTTTGGAGCCGACCTCCTGCTGGAGGGTCTTGAGCGAGCGCGGATCGGATTCCACGAAGACGGCCTCCCGGGCCCCTTCCTCCAGGGCCGCCAGCCCCAGCGATCCGGTGCCGGCGAAGAGGTCCAGGACCCTGGCCTGATCCAGTTCCGGGGCCAGGATGGCCATCAGGGCCTCACGGACCTTGCCCGTGGTGGGACGCATCCCGGAGTGGGAGGGAAGCCTCCTGCTTCGCGCCGCCATCAGTGCACCATCTCCGAGACCTTGGCTTCCAGACCCTGGAAGTGCTCGCGCAGGAGCCGATGCTCGGGCCGGGCCAGGTCCGGATCCTTGACCAGAAGCTCGCGAGCAGCCTCCCGGGCCAGTTCCACCAGATCGGTGTCGCGCAGCAGATCGGCCACCTTCAGCTCGGGGAACCCCGCCTGGCGGACCCCGTAGTAGTCTCCGGGCCCCCGGATCTGCAGATCCTCCTCGGCCACCTCGAAGCCGTCCGAAAGCCTGGCGATGGCCGCCAGACGCCTCTGGGTCTGGGGACTGGTGGCATTGGCCATGAAAAGGCAGCGCGAGGAATGGAGCCCTCGTCCCACCCGGCCGCGCAACTGGTGGAGCTGGGCCAGTCCGAAGCGGTCGGCGTCCTGGACCAGCATGACGGTGGCGTTGGGCACGTCGACGCCCACCTCGATGACCGTCGTGGATATCAGGATGTGGTGCTCTCCCCTCCGGAAGGCCTCCATGACCTGGTCCTTCTCGGCAGCCTTCATCCGCCCGTGCAGCAGGCCCACCGAGAATTCCGGGAAGACCTGGGTTCCCAGGATCCGGGCCTCTTCCACCGCGGCGGTGGCCTCCAGGCTCTCGTTCTCGTCGATCAGCGGGCACACGATATAGGCCTGGCGCCCTTCTCGGACCTCCTGGCGGATCTCCTCGTAGACGCGCTGGCGCTTCTCGAAGGGCACCGACTCCGAGCGGATGGGCTGGCGGCCGGGTGGCATCTCGTCCAGCCGCGAGACCTCCAGTTCGCCATAAAGGGTCATGGCCAGCGTACGGGGGATGGGGGTCGCGGTCATGACCAGCAGATCCGGGTTGCGCCCCTTCTGGCGCAGGATGGTGCGCTGCATGACCCCGAACTTGTGCTGCTCGTCCACCACCACCAGTCCCAGGTTGGCGAACTCCACGCCTTCCTGGATCAGGGCATGGGTCCCCACCACCAGGTCGAGTTCGTGGCTGGCCAGCAGTTCACAGGTCCGGTTCTTGCCCTTCCGGGTCATGCTGCCCTGGAGCCGGCCCACGCGGATTCCGGCCGGGACCAGCAGTTCCTGGAGCTTCTTGAAGTGCTGTTCGGCCAGGATCTCGGTCGGGGCCATCAGGGCGGCCTGGAATCCGTTGCGGATGGCGACGAAGGCGGCGAAGGCCGCCACCATGGTCTTGCCCGAGCCCACATCCCCCTGCAGCAGGCGGTTCATCGAGTGCTCCCGGGTCAGGTCCTCGAGGATCTCGGTGAAGACCCGGCGCTGGGCGCCCGTCGGGGGGAAGGGCATCCGTTCCAGGAAGTCGCCCAGAGGCTCGTCGAGCACGCGGTAGAAGTGGGCCCGGGGCTCTGCGTGCAGTTCCTGGCGGCGCTGGGCCACCTGGACCTGCAGCAGGAAGAGTTCCTCGAAGGCCAGGCGTCGTCGGGCGATTTCGTGGATCGGGAAGCTGCTCGGCCAGTGATAATCCAGCAACGCCTCCGCGCGGACCGGCAGGGCCAGGCGCGAGCGCAGTTCGTCGGGCAGGAGTTCGCCGGCCAGGGGAGCGTAGGTCGGCACCACCTGGAACTGGAGTTTGCGCAGCCAGCCCTGGGTCAGCCTGCCGGTCAGGGGATAGACCGGGACGATCCGGCCGGTTGCCAGGCAGGGGCCCGAAGGGAGATCGATCTCGGGGCTGAGCATCTGGATGCCGAATCCGGTGCGCTCGACCTTGCCGAAGACGGTCAACTCCAGGCCGGCGCGCAGGTTCTTCATGACATTCCTCTGGTTGAACCAGGTCAGGAGCAGGGTCCCTGAGCGGTCGGTCAGGGGGGCCTGGAGGATCGTCAGCCCGGGACGGGGTTTCTTCTCGCGGAAGGGCCCCAGCCGGCCGCGGACGGTTTCCAGGGCCTCGTGCTGGACCTGGGCGATGGGCTTGATCCGGGTGCGGTCTTCCCAGCGCCGCGGAAAGTGGGTCAAGAGATCGCCCACCGTCTTCACTCCCAGATTGCCCAGGAGCCCCCCCAGACGGGGGCCGACCCCCTTGAGGAACTGCACGTCGGCACGCAGGTTCAGGGTGATCACCCCGGCGGGGGGGCGCAACGATTGTGGAGCAGGGGGGGAGGAGGTTTTTTCGTCTGGGGGGGAGACCAGGCGGGCCAGTTCCCGGCCGACCTGGATCAGGCGATGCTGGCGCTCTCCGGCCGAGAGGTCCGGATAGTCCAGGAGCGGGCGCACGGCCCGGGTCAGGGTCCGTCCTTCTTCGGGCGGGAGGGTCTCGCTGCGCAGGCGGAAGCTCTCCAGGATTCGCGCCAGGTTGCTGCGGTTCCGGCATCCGTCCCGGTACTCCCGGCGCAGCAGTTCGACCATCCTGGTCGCCAGGTTGCCGGCCCGGGGGCTCAGTCCGCCGGACATGGGACAGCCTCGGAGGGGGCAGCCTCTTGGGCCAGGCTCTGCTCGATCTGGGCCACCAGGCGGCTGCGGATGATCTCTTCGGCCACGCGCACGCCGTTCTCGAGGGTCCGGGCCGTCGCCCGTCCGTGGCACTTGATCACCGGCCCGCGCAAGCCCAGGAACATGGCCCCGCCGTGCTCGGAATGGTCGTGGGACTGGGCCAGGGAACGCAGGGCCGGGCGAAGCAGCCAGCCTCCAAGCCGGGCGCGGGGGGAGGAGCCGGCCGCCTTGCGGACCTGCCCCATGAACCATTCCGCCACGGCCTCCCCGGTCTTGAGGATCAGGTTTCCCGAGAATCCGTCGCAGATCGCCACGTCCACCTGCGAGCGGAAGAAGCCCGTGGGCTCGACGTTGCCGACGAAGTTCAGGCCGGAGGCCTTGAGCATGGGGGTCACGGCGGCCACCAGGCTGTTGCCCTTGCCCTCCTCCGAGCCCAGCGAGAGCAGCCCCACCCGGGGATTGGGCCTTCCCAGGACCAACCGGGCGTAGATCGAGCCCATGATGGCCCACTGCAGGAGCCATTCCGGTCGGCAATCGGCGTTGGCGCCCATGTCCAGGGCAATCGAAGGGGTGGGGTGGGTGGGGAAGACCACGGCCAGCGCCGGACGCCTGATCCCCGGCAGGCGGCCCACGCCGGTCAGGGCCACCTGGTGCAGGGCGGCGGTGTTCCCGGCGCAGACGAAGGCCTGGGCCTCTCCGTCGCGCACCATGTTGGCTGCCAGGACCATGGAGGCCCGCTTGCGCTGGCGGAGGGATGGCCCGGCGGGGTCGTCCATGCTGATGGCCTCGTCGGTGTGCACCACCTGGATCTCGCGCTCGGGGGGATCGGCCTGGAGCAGGGGTCGGATCTTCGACTCGTCTCCCACCAGGATCAGGTCGCTGCGGCAGGACCTCGAGGCGCGGATCGCGCCCCGGACGATCTCCTCAGGCGCGTGATCGCCTCCCATGGCATCCAGGACGATCTTCACGGGCAGAACCTTCGACTAGGCAGGATGCGGGGGTGCCCCCGGGATGGACCTATGTTCCACCTGGCCCCGCTTTCCTTCTCCGGGGGGTGGAATCCCACCCCCCTGCTCAGAGCACGCCGCGCTGCTTGAGGCTGACGAATCGCCCCCTTCCCACCACCAGGTGGTCCAGGACCTCGATCCCCAGGATCTCCCCGGCCTGACGCAGCCGGCGGGTCAAGGCCAGGTCTTCCGGGCTGGGCTCCGGGTCTCCGCTGGGATGGTTGTGGGCCACCACGACCGCGGCAGCCGAATGGGTCACGGCGGGCTGGAAGACCTCCCGGGGGTGGACCAGGCTGGAAGTCAGGGTGCCGATCGAGATCGTCTCGGATTGCAGCAGACGCCGCCGGGCGTCCAGGTAGAGGGCCCGGAAATGCTCCTTGCGCAGGTCGGCCATGTCCGCCAGCAGCCACCAGGCCTCTTCGGGCGAGGCCACCGAGGGGCCGGGCGCCGAGGCGGCCCGCCGGCCCAGCTCGAAGGCCGCCGCCAGGGCCGCGGCTCGGGCGGGTCCCACGCCTCGAGTGCGCAGGAGATCCCGGGCGGGAGTGCAGGCCAGCCGGGCTGTTCCCGAGACGGCCAGGCTGTCGGCCACCTGCAGGACCGTTTGGCCGGCGTTCCCCGAGCCCAGGACCACGGCCACCAGCTCCGAGTCGGTCAGCCCTTCGGGGCCCTGGTTCAGGATTCGTTCGCGCGGGCGCTCGCTGGTCTCCAGGTCGGCAAGCTTTCGGGAGCGGATGGGGAGGCGTTTGGAGAGGGACATCTTGAACCCCCGGTCTGCTGGATGGCGGGCCCCGCCTGCGGGCAGGGCCACACCCGGATCGTAGACCCCTGCGCGTGAACGGCCGTGAACAGCAGGTTTCCAATGTATGTGCGGAGTGTTTCCGTTTCTTGAACCGGTTCGGACAGGGAGGTCGACCCGGGTTGGGGAAGCCCGCTCCATGCTGCAGTGGATGGTGGATTCGACGATCCGTTCGCGGGGGATCCGCGACCCCAGGGTGCTGCGCGCCATGGAGTCCGTGCCCCGCCAGCTCTTCGTGCGGCCCGAGGACGCCTCCGAAGCCTTCAGCGACCGGGCGCTCCCCCTGGGTCTGGGCCAGACCATCTCCCAACCCTACGTCGTGGCCCTGATGACCGAACTGGCGCAGTTCTCTCCCGGGGATCGGGTCCTGGAGATCGGGACCGGATCGGGCTACCAGGCCGCCGTCCTGGCCGAGTGCGGGGCCGAGGTCTTCTCGGTCGAGCGCCTGGCCGACCTGGCCGAGAAGGCCCGGGTGCGCCTCGAGGAACTGGGATATCCCGTACAGATCCGGATCGGGGACGGAGCCCAGGGCTGGCCGGAGCACGCCCCCTATCGGGCCATCCTGGTGACGGCGGCGCCTCAACATGTGCCCCACGGGCTTCTCGAACAACTCGACGTGGGGGGGAGGCTGGTGGTGCCCGAAGGGGGAAGGGAGGGCCAGGTGCTGCGGGTCTATCGGCGCACGACGGAGGGCTTCGAGGTCTCCGAGCATGGCGCGGTGATCTTCGTGCCCCTGCGCTGAGAGGCAGAGGGCGCGCTCCCCCAGGGCGCGAAGGCGCCCAGGCAAGTCCCGAAGCGGAGGAATTCCTTGACGCGTCCAGACCCTTTCGTCCCCTTTGCCCGGCTCATGGAAGAGGCCGGTCTGCACCCGCTCCAGGTGGAGGCCTTCCGCCGCCACTACGCCCGCCTGGTGCAGGGTGAAAGGGGGATGCTGGGGGGGCGGGAGATCGAGCCGGTCGGCTCTTTGCCTCATCTCGACGAGCTTCCCGAAGCGGGCGAGGGCTTCAAGGACCAGGTGGCCCTGTTGAACCTCAACGGCGGCCTGGGGACCACCATGGGTCTGAGCGGCCCCAAATCCCTCCTGGAGCTTCGGGAGGGCCTGACCTTCCTGGACGTCCTGGCCCTGCAGGTCCTGCACCACCGCCAGAACACCGGGGGGCGGCTCCCCCTGATTCTCCTGAACAGCTTCGCCACCACCTGCGAGACCGCCGCGGCCCTGCGGCGCCATCCCCGCCTGCAGGACCAGCCGGTGCCTGTAGAACTCCTGCAGTCCCGGGTCCCCAAGGTGCGCTCTTCGGATCTGACCCCGGTGCGCTGGCCCGAGAACCCCCAACTGGAGTGGTGCCCTCCGGGGCATGGCGACGTCTACCTGAGCCTGCACTGCTCGGGTCTGCTCGAAGGCCTCACCCGCCAGGGATTCCGCTATCTCTTCGTCTCCAACGTCGACAACCTGGGGGCGGGGCTGGATCTGAGGATCCCGGCCTGGATGCACTCCCGGGGAATCCCCTTCCTGATGGAGGTGGCCGACCGCACCGGAGCGGATCGCAAGGGCGGGCATCTGGCCCGGCTTCGCGATGGCCGGCTGGTCCTGCGCGAGATCGCCATGTGCCCGGAGGAGGAGCGCGAGGATTTCCAGGACATCCGGCGCCATCGCTACTTCAACACCAACAACCTGTGGCTGGACCTGCCCGCGCTCCGGGAGGTCCTGGAGCGCTGTGGCGGGGTCCTGGACCTCCCCCTGATCGTGAATCGCAAGACGGTCTCTCCTGCCGATCCGGGCTCGCCCGGGGTCTTCCAACTGGAGACCGCCATGGGGGCAGCCATCTCGGTCTTCGAAGGGGCTCGGGCCCTGAGGGTCCCCCGAACCCGGTTCGCTCCCGTCAAGACCCTGGAGGATCTCCTGGCCGTGCGCTCCGACGCCTACGAACTGACTCCGGACCATCGGATCCGCCTGCGCCCGGAGTTGCAGGCCCCGCCCCGGATCCACCTGGACCCGGGAATCTTCCGCAGGGTCGAGGACCTGGAACGACACCTGCCCTTCGGAGCTCCCCGGCTGCGGGGGTGCTCGGGCTTGAGCGTCCACGGGGAGGTCACCTTCGGTCGGGACGTCACCTGCCAGGGCGAGGTGGAAATCCTGGCGGCCTCGCCCTGGAGGATTCCCGACGGGGCCACCTTGAGCGGGTCGATCCGGCGGACCTGATTCCTGGGAAGGTCCACCTGCCTCCCCGGAGAATGGGCCGACCACTTTCGGGGCCCGGGTGGGCTTCCGACTTCAGGAGGTCGGTTTGCGCCGCGCCATCTATCCCGGGAGCTTCGATCCCCTCACCAACGGCCACCTCGACATCATCCAGCGGGCGGCCCGGCTGGTGGACGAGCTTGTGGTGGCGGTGGTGCAGAACCCCGCCAAGAATGCCCTCTTCACCCTGGAGGAACGGCAGGAGATCCTGCAGGAGTGCGTTGCCGACCTGGGGAACGTCCGGGTCGGCAGTTTCGCCGGCCTGCTGGTGGATTACGTGCGCGCCCGGCAGGCGCAGATCATCGTCAAGGGGCTGCGCGCCGTCTCGGACTTCGAGTTCGAGTTCCAGATGGCGCTGCTGAACCGGAATCTGGCTCCCGAGGTGGACACCCTCTTCCTGATGACGGCAGATCGGCACGCCTTCCTCAGTTCCAGTTCCGTCAAGGAGATCGCGTCGTTGGGGGGCAGCGTCTCCGATCTGGTCCCCCCCTACGTGGAGGGCAGGCTCCGCGAGAAGTTCGGACTCCTGCCCGTTCCCGGAAGAGGCCAGCGGGTCGAGCGCGACAGTTGAGGTAGACCGGCCATGGATATCTACAAGGTCCTGGAAGATCTGGAGAAGTCGATTCGCGAGAGTCCCCGGATGCCCTGGCCCTGGCAGGACCGCTCGGTCATCCGCCGGGACGGCTTCCTGAAGCTCCTGGAGCGTTCCCGGGAGGGCCTGCCCGAGGAGATCAAGCAGGCCCGCTGGGTGGCCCGGGAGAACCAGCGCATCCGCGACGAGGCCGTAGCCCGGGCCGAGAAGGTCGAGTCGGCTGCCCAGGACCGGGCCCGCGAGATGCTGCGTTCGGCCCAGGAGGAGTCGGCCCGACTGGTCCAGGAAAGCGAGATCGTCGGACGTTCGCGCCAGGAGGCCGCGCGGATCATGTCCGAGGTCGAGGAGCGGGCCCGGGCCCGCGAGGGCGAGGCGATCAGCCAGGCCCAGAAGGTTCGCGACGAGGCCGAGGCCTTCTCCCAGCGCACCCGGCGCGAGGCCGAGGCCTACGCCCTGCGCATCCTCAACGGGATGGAGGGGGAGTTGACGCGGATCCTCAGCATCGTGCAGCGCGGGCGGGAGAACCTCTCGGGAGGCGGACCACCCGGTGAGCCTGCCCGCGGGGCCGAGGCGCCCCCTCGCGAGTCGGCTCGGCCCCGGCCTGCTGCCGATCCGCCCGCCCGCGAAAATCCGCGTCCTCGCCCCCGCTGAGAACCCTCCTGGAGGGAAGGCGGGCCCGGAAGAGAAATACCCCGGACCCCGGACCCCGGGCCATCGGGCTCGGAGGTCCCCTTCTTGGAGTCCGTCGTGGGCAACGTCCGCTTGGTCAAGGTCAACAAGGTCTTTCAGGGGAAGGCTCCGGTCAAGAAGGCCTGGTATCAGGTCTGGAAGCCCGGGCACGTCCCCTCCGAGGTGCACGTCGTCAAGGATGCCGACCTGGAGATCCGGGACGGGGAGTTCCTGGTCCTGGTCGGCCCTTCGGGTTGTGGCAAGTCCACCACCCTGAGGATGGTGGCCGGCCTGGAAGAGGCCACCTCCGGGGACATCTTCATCGGCGACCGGCGCGTGAACGACGTGTCTCCCAAGGACCGCGACATCGCCATGGTCTTCCAGAACTACGCGCTCTACCCGCACATGACGGTCTACGAGAACATGGCCTTCGGGCTGAAGCTGCGCAGGTTCCCGCCGCCTGAGATCGAGGAGAGGGTCAACAAGGCCGCCAGCCTCCTGGATATCGAGCACCTCCTGAACCGCAAGCCCAAGGAACTCTCGGGCGGGCAGAGGCAGCGCGTGGCCATGGGGCGGGCCATCGTGCGCCGCCCCCAGGTCTTCCTGATGGACGAGCCCCTGAGCAACCTGGACGCCAAGCTGCGCGTGCAGATGCGCGCGGAACTGCAGAAACTGCACCGGACCCTGGGGGTCACGACGATCTACGTGACCCATGACCAGACCGAAGCCATGACCCTGGGCGACCGGATCGTCTTGATGAAGGGCGGGCTCATCCAACAGGTGGATACCCCCCTGAACCTCTACGAGCATCCCGCCAACCAGTACGTGGCGGGCTTCATCGGCAGCCCCTCGATGAACTTCGTGCCGGCCCGAATCGAACAGGTGGAGGGGCGGATGGAGATCGTCGCCAATGGCCTGCGCATCGAGGTCCCTGCGGAACGACGCGCGGGCCTGGAAGGCCACCTGGGCAGGGGCGTGACCTTCGGGATCCGCCCGGAGGACATCTACGACCGTCAGTTCGCCCGAGAGGACGCCCCCATGGCCCTCTTCGAGGCTTCGGTGGAGGTCTTCGAGCCGATGGGCTCGGAGGTCTACCTCTACGTCAACGCGGGCGGCGACCAGTTGGTGTGTCGGGTGGATGCCCACACCTCGGCCCGGGTCGGGCAGACCGCACAACTGGCCCTGGATCTTCGCAAGATCCACCTTTTCGACCCCGAAACGGAACTGGCCCTGACCCGACCCCCGGCCTCCGGCTCCTAGTCTCGTGGAGGAGCCTTTGGACAAGTCACCCCCCGCTCCGGAACCCTCCCAGGAAATGCCCCTGGACGGGGAACCGGCCGATTTCTTCCAGGTCGGCAACGAAGAGACCTCATCCTGCCGGCTGTACCTGCGTTATCCCTTGTTCCGGGCCTTGGACGATTTCGCCCTGAGGGATACCTCGCGCGAGCAGGCCGGCCTGTTGTTGGGGCGACGTTCCCAGGAGGGGCACTGGCTGAAGGTCGAGGAGGCCCTGGATGTCAGCCTGGAGGAGGAGGCCAGCCGCTTCAGCGAGCGGAGCTGGCAGCGGGCCCGGAGGGTCGCCCGCCATCGCCACCCCGGCCTGGAGGTGGTCGGCTGGTTCCACACCCACCCTGGCACCGGGACCGAGCTCTCCAGCGAAGAGATCGAGGTCCATCGCAAGCGCTTTGTCGAGCCCTGGCAGGTGGTGTATGCCGTGGACCCGGTCATGCGCGAGCGGGCCTTCTACGTCTGGCGGGACGGTGAACCTGTGCGGGCCAGCGGATTCCGGATCTACGGCAAGGAGGAAGAGGCGATGAAGGTCGCGGATCGCGAGCCGGCACGTCCGGATGAGCATCTCCGGGAGCGGTACCTGGAACGCAGCCTGGAGAAGCTGCAGAGGCTGGTGCGCCATCCGCCGATCCGCGTGGTGGACTACGTGCTGATCGCCTTGCTGGTGTTGAATCTCCTGGTCCTGCTCTTCCGCCCGGCGCCACCGGTGAGCCTCGACGACAAGGAGCTTCTGGCTGCCCAGGCGCAGGTGGCCTCCGGCGTGGAAGACCTGGCCTTGCGGATGAAGAAGCTGGAGGAGCATCTGGCGGCCATCCGGATGCTGGACGCCGAGCTGGGCCTGGCGGGCGAGCCGGCCACCAACGGGACTCCCGAGCCCCTCGAGCCCTCTCCTCCGGTTCCGGAACCCTCGGCCAGGCCCCAGGCCCAACCGAACTCCGCGGCTTCTCCGGCCGTCGGGGGGGGAGCCACGGGCACCCGGATCCAGCTTCACAAGGTCCAACAGGGAGACACCTTGTCGCGGATCACCGAGAAGTACTACAGCACCGCCGATCCCAAGACATCTGGCCGGGAGACACCCTGAAGATCCCGCCGCGTCAGGCCTTGAAGACTTGAATCTCCGGGCTGTGCACCTGGGAGTGCAGGCCTTGGGATGCGCCTGCCTGACCGTCCTGGGTTGCCTGCCCGTGGCTTCGGCCCCGGCGGGAGCCCAGGAAGCCTGCGTTGCCGTGCCGGTGGCCAGCGTCTTCGGCACGCCTGGCGAAGACGCCGAGCGGGTCACCCAGGCCCTCCTGTGGGAGAGGGTGCTCGTGCTGGGCCGAAAGGGCCCCTGGTCTCGGGTCCTGCTTCCGGATCAGTATCGGACTCCCGCAGGGTACCCCGGTTGGATGCTTTCCCGCCACCTGGTCCAGAGGGCCTCGACCCGACCGGCCCAGGTGCTGCGGGTCGGAGTGCCCCGGGCACGGTTGCGGACCCGACCCCACGCAGAAAGCCCGGTCATGCTGGTGGCCTGGATGTCCAGCGAACTGCCCTGGGACCTTTTCGAAGAAGAATGGTATCGAGTGGCACTTCCGGGTCGAGAAGAGCCGGGCTGGATCCATCAGTCGGAGGTCCTCACCGGGTGGCGGGCCCCCAGCGGTCCGGACCTTCTCGAGACGGCCTGGCAACTGAGGGAGACCCCCTACCTCTGGGGAGGGATGACCCGACTGGGGATCGATTGCTCGGGCCTGGTCTACATCGCGCACAAGGTGCACGGATACCTCCTTCCCCGGGACGCGGACCAGCAGTTCCAGGTCGGGGTCCCGGTCGAGGAGGCGGAGCTCCGTCCCGGGGACCTGGTCTTCTTCGGTCCGGCTCCGGAGCGCGTGGACCATGTGGGCCTGTACCTGGGTGAGGGGCTCTTCCTGGATGCCTCGGGCCGCAAGGGCGTCTCCCGGAGCAGCCTGGAGGAGCCCAAGGCCCGGAAGACCTTCCTGGGGGGAAGACGCCTCTTCACCGGAGAGGATTCGCAGGCCCCGGATTCGAGCCTCGAAGTGGACCGATGAAGTTCCTTTCCAGCCAGTTGGCCTATCTGGCCGGCCGCCGCGAGAAGGAGCGGGAACCTGCAGGCGCTTCTCCGCTACTTCGCCTTCCTGGCAGGACTGGTCACCGTCTTCGCGGTCCTCTTCCACCTGATCATGGTCCACGTCGAAAACCAGGAGCACTCCTGGGTGACCGGGTTCTATTGGACCCTGGTGGTCATGACCACCCTGGGGTTCGGCGACATCACCTTCGCCACCGATCTGGGCCGGATCTTCAGCATGGTGGTCCTGCTTTCAGGGGTGGTGTTCCTGCTGGTGATGCTGCCCTTCCTCTTCGTCCGGCTCTTCTATGCCCCGTGGCTGGAGGCCCAGTTGCGGCTGCGGGCACCTCGGGAGGTCCCCTCGAAGACCTCCGGTCATGTGGTGGTGGCCCTCGACGATCCCATCGCGGCAGGCCTGGTCCGCAGGCTCGGGGCCGAGGGGGTGCCTTGTTTCGTGATCGAGCCCGACCCGGCCCGGGCGGTCGCCCTGCTGGAGGCCGGGACCTTGTCGGTGACCGGGCAGAACGACGATCGGGTCACCTACGAGCGGATGCGGGTCGACACGGCCCGGATGGTCGTGGCCAATGCCACCGATCCCGCCAACACGAACATCACCCTGACGGTGCGCGAGGTGCATCCCCAGGTTCCGATCGTGGCCCTGGCCGAGGAGGAGGACTCCGTCGACATCCTGGAGTTGAGCGGGGCCTCCACCGTCTTGCCCTTGAAACGCCAACTGGGCGAGTATCTGGCCAAACGGGTCCACGCCGGCATCGTGGAAGTCCATCTGGTGGGGGCCTTGGGCGACCTGAGGATCGCCGAAATTCCGGCCCGGGGCACTCCTCTGTCGGGAAGGACCATCCGAGAGACCCGGCTTCGCGAGGAGACCGGTCTGAGCGTCGTCGGCCTGTGGGAGCGCGGTCAGTTGAGGCCGGCCTACCCGGATGCCCGCTTGATGCCGGGACATGTGCTCGTGCTGAGCGGGACCGAGGCCCAGCTCGCCGGGTTCTCCAGTTCCCTCCCCAGGCACGATGCGGGTTCCGGGACGGTCCTGCTGTTGGGAGCCGGCAAGGTCGGCCGGGCCGCCGCCCGGGCCCTGAAAGAGCGGGGCATCCCCGTCCACGCCATCGATCGGGATCCGGGCGTGCTGGCCTTGATCGCCCCCCACGTGGAGGAGGTCTTCGAAGGGAATGCCGCCGATCGCCGGGTCCTGGAGCGCGCGGGCCTGGCTCAGGCCGCTTCCGTGCTGCTGACCACCAACGACGATGCCACCAACATCTACCTGGCGGTGTACTGCCGCCGGCTCAACCCCGAGGTCCGCATCGTCAGCCGGATCACCCACGAGCGCAACGTCGAGGCGATCCACCGGGCCGGAGCGGATTTCGCCTTGAGCTATACCACCCTGGGCGTGGAGGGGATCGTCTCGCTCCTGCACGGGCACGAGCCCTTGTTGCTGGGAGAAGCGATCAAGATCTTCTCGGTGGAGGTGCCCGGGGCCATGGCCGGCCGGGCCCTGCGCGAGTCCGGGATCGGCTCGCGGACGGGGCTGAGCGTGATGGCCATCCGGCAGGACGGGCACTTCGTGACGGACCTGGGCCCGGACACGGTGCTGCCGGGGGATGGGGAGATCCTGATGCTGGGAAGCCTGCAGCAACTGCAGATCTTCAACGAGACCTTCCTCTGAGGGCCTGGCTCGGCGGGCCCTACTGGCTCAACTGGTCCAGGGTGACGGGAAGGGCGATCCGGTTCTCTCCTCGCCAGACGGTCAGGGTGATCGAGTCGCCGGGGCGATGGCTGGCCAGGATGCGCAGCATCTCCGGGACGGTGCGGACCGTCGTCCCGTCGATGGCCGTGACGGCGTCGCCGACCTGGACTCCGGAGTTGGCGGCTGGAGAGCCGCTGATCACCGAGGTGACCAGCACCCCCAGCCGGGCCTTGATTCCGAAGTCCTGGGCCTTCTGGGGGGTCAGGTTCTCGCCCGCCAGCCCCAGCCAGGCCTTGGCCGAGCCGGCGTCCCGGGGTTGGGAGGTGACCAGTTGGCGCGCCAGTTGGATGGCGCTGTTGATGGGGATGGCGAAACCCAGGCCCTGGGCCTTGTCATACCCCGAAGAGGGGCCGGTATAGACCAGGGCATTGATGCCGATCACCTCGCCCTGGAGGTTCACCAGCGCTCCACCTGAAGAGCCCGGGTTGATGGCTGCGTCGGTCTGGATCAGGTTGCGGTACTTCACGCCCCGGGTCTCGACGTTGCGGTTCAGCCCGCCGACGGTCCCGACGGTGACCGTTCCGGTGAAGCCCAGGGGATCGCCGATGGCGATGACGGTCTGGCCCAGGCGGACCTTGTCGGAGTTGCCGATCCGGGCTACGGGAAGGCCGGTGGTCTCGATCTTGAGCAGGGCCAGATCCTGGTCGGCCGCCATCTTCCAGACCTTGGCCGTGAAGGACTTGCCGTTCTTCAGGTGCACCTTGACGACCTTGGCGCCCTTCACGACGTGCGCGTTGGTCAGGATATAGCCATCCGAGCGCAGGATCACCCCGGATCCGATTCCGGGTTCGGTCTTGCCGGGACGGTGGGTCCGGATCGACACGACCCACTTGGAGGCCTTCTCGACGGCCTGGATCCGTTGCTCTTCGACGTCGGCCAGGACGGGGAGCGCGGCCAGGAAGATCCAGATCAGCAGGCTCGAAACGAGTCGTCGGTTCATGGGGTCTGGGAAGGTCTCCATTTCGGGTGGTTCTGGAAGGCTCTCCCGGTTGGACCCGGAGAAGAGCCGGAAAGTCGCGGTTCTAGTTGTGCAGCTCGATGTGGGTGGCACCCACGTCGCTCAGGCTGGTCAGGAGGACGTTCTGGGAGAGGTCCGGGGGGATCAGCACCGTGGCCCGCAGGACATGTCTTTCATCCTCGGTGTCCATCTCGAGGTTCTTCAGGCTGACCCCGAGCAATTCGAAGACTCCGTGGACCCGGGCCACCTGCCCGGAGCGAAGGGGCATGCTGATCTCCATGGTGGTCAGGACCTTCTCGCCCAGGGCCCGCTCGATGTGCTTGAGGACGACCAGGGCCACGATGACCACCCCGGTGGTCAGGAGGCCTCCCAGGTAGAATCCGGCTCCGGCCGCCATGCCGATCCCCGCGACCACCCACAGGGTGGCAGCGGTGGTGAGCCCTCGGACGGTGGCCCCGTGCTTCATGATCGTTCCGGCGCCCAGAAAGCCGATGCCGCTGACGATCTGGGCAGCCACCCGGGCCGGGTCGTTGACCTTCCCGGCCTCCCGGAAGCCGTACAGGGAGAGCAGGGTGAAAAGAGCCGAACCCACCGAGACCAGGACGTGGGTCCGCAGACCGGCTGCCCGGTTCAGCCGTTCGCGCTCCAGGCCGACCAGGCCCCCCAGGATGGCGGCCACCAGAAGGCGGGTCACGACCTCGAGATCCCAGTTCAAGGACGGGTCATCCGGGCGTCTGGGGCCACGGGCCACGAGTGCTTGAGGGGAGGACTTTGCCGGGCCTCGACAAAGGACCGGGCGCGGGCAGCCTGGTTCATGGCCTGCAGGCAGGACCCTGGACCAGGGCCCTTCCGACCCTGTGCCGGGATGGCATTCCCCGGAGGAGTCCGTTGCAGCAGTCCAAACCCGTCGGTCTCATCGTGCTGTTCATCTTTCTGGGGGTTGTCGGGCAATACCTCTTCAAGGGAGGGATGTCCCAGGAGGCGCCCCGGGCCCTGATGGGCCTGATCGGAGCAGATCTGGTCCGGCTCGGGCAGGGGCATCCTGCGGCCGCCGCCGGCCTGGTCTGGAACGTCCTCACGCTTCTGACGCAGCCCTTCATCTTCCTGGGCCTGATGGCCTATGTGCTGTCCACGGCCTGCTGGCTGGCGGTCCTGAGCAAGACGGATCTGAGTTTCGCCTATCCGATGCTCAGCATCGGCTACGTGGCGGTGCTCCTGATCGGTTGGCTGGCCTTCGACGAGGAGGTCAGCCTGCTGCGCTGGTTGGGGGTGGCCCTGATCTGCATCGGGATCGTCGCCCTGTACTCCGAAGAGTTCTTCCTGCGCCGGGGGGCCGGCTTTGCCGGGTTGCTCCTGGGGGTTGCCGGAATCGTGGGATGGACCACTCACGTGGGGGAGCCCACCCCGGTCTTCGACAAGCCGGTGGGCCTGATCGCCTTCTCCATCACCCTGGGCCTCCTGGGTCAGTACCTGTTCAAGTCCGGAATGAACCGGCCCGAGTACCGGGAACAGATCTCGACGATCGGAGCGGCCTTGCGGCCCGGCGAGCACCGTTCGGCCCGGACCGCCCTCCTGAACGTCCTGGGGCTCTTCATCCGCCCCTTCGTGGTGGCCGGGGTGGTCTGCTACGGGATCTCCACCATCTCCTGGCTGGCAATCCTGGGGCGGACCCCGCTGAGCTTCGTCTATCCTCTGCTCAGCATCGGTTACGTGGCCATCCTCTTGATGGGTTGGCTCCTCTTCCGCGAGCAGGTCACCGCGATGCGCTGGTTCGGCGTGGGCCTGGTCTGCTACGGAATCGTGACCATCTTCTCAGAGGAGATGGTCCACGCCCACTGGACGCTCTTCGCCGGCGGCCTGGTGGTCCTGGCGCTGGGACTCGCGACGGCGTCGCGCCATCCGGCGCGCTTCCTCTCCCACACGCGTTCCTGGGAACCCAGCCGGAAACCCCGACCGGGCTCCTAGCGATTCGGGCCTGCCGAGGCCGAGGCCCTCAGGTAGGGGACGCGCTGGCGTCGAGGGCGGGTCCGCACCCAGTGCCAGCCCAGGCGGAGCAGTTGGATCAGATAGTTGCGGATCTCGTGAAGCCCGAACTTGCTCTTGCCTGCGGCCCGGTCGGTGAAGGTGTAGGGCACCTCGGTGAAGGTCCGGTAGCGTCCGCGAACCAGGACCTCCAGGCCGATCTTGAAGCCGATGGGGTCGAGGTCGACATCCTGGATCACGTTCCGGCGGAACATCAGGTAGCCCGAGGTGACATCGTGCACCGGGCAGATGGGCCGGCCCATGAGCACCGCCGTCCTGGAGGTGACCCGGCGGAACCAGGGCCAGTTGCCCAGCCCTCCCCCGGGGATGTAGCGGCTGCCCACGGCGACCTCGGCGCCGCCCTCGGTGATCGAGGCCAGCATGTCGGGGAGGATCTCGGGGTCGTGCGAGAGATCCGCGTCCATGACTCCCAGGACCCGGCCCTCGGCCACCGCCCAGCCGTCCAGGACTGCGGAGGAGAGCCCGAGCTTGCCGCTGCGGTGCAGGACCTTCATGGGGAAGCGGAGGGCCAGTTCCTCGGCCAGTTCGCCGGTCCCGTCGGGAGAATTGTCATCGACCACGAGGACCTCGGCCGAAAGACCATTGCGATCGAGGGCCGAGAAGATCCGTCCGATCAGGGATTCCAGGCCGCGACTCTCGTTGTAGGTGGGGATGACCAGGGAGAGGAGGGGTTTCAACTTAGAGGCGTATCACTTTCCAGGCATTCAGCAGGTGGTCGCAGATATTGTCCATGTCCGCGATGAAACCCACCTTGAGCTGGTCGGAGATCCCGAACTCGTCGGCGGAGACGACGCAGACCAGGATTCGGACTCCCTGTTCTTCCAGAATCGACAATTCCTGCACGACCTCGGACTCGGCCAGGGCCAGGCGGGCCGCCTGATGGAGCAGGATCACCGCTCGGGGCTTGACCCGGTTGTGCACCAAGGCCTTCATGAAGTGCCGGAGGAGTCGGGCTCCCAGCACATCCGAGGGTCCCAGGCTGGGGCGATCCAGCAGGATCACGATATTCTTCTGGGAGGGCCCCGGAGAGGCCCGCACGGCGTGGGTCTCCTCCAGTTCGGCGAAGTCACCCCGGATCATGCGCAGGTAGTAGTCCAGGTCCTTCTCGGCGAAGGTTGGCGGCACGGTGGAGGGGGTCATGCCGGCCTCCGGGTGGTCCACTCTTCCCGGACGCCCTTCCGAAAACCGTCGATTTCAGCAATGCAGGGCATACCCGTGGGATTCACCGGAGGGCCCGGGACTCCTCCGGAAGCCCCGAGGGAGCGAACCCGGAGGGGGCACGAAGGAACCTGGAGAGCCGGATTCGAACGAAAAGGGAAGCTTGGGGGCAGGCGTTCACGTTCCGAAGGGTTGGAGGGAACCGTGTCCAGACGTGTGCTGGTGGTGGACGACGAACCCGATATCCGCGAGATCGCCCAGGCCAGCCTGGAGCTGGTCGAGGGCTGGCAGGTCCTGACGGCCTCCAACGGCGCCGAGGCCTTGCTCAAGGCCGCCCGCGAGCAGCCCGAAGCCATCCTGCTGGATGTCATGATGCCCGAACTCGATGGCCCCGAGACCGTCCGCCTTTTGGCCGGGCAACCGGAGACGGCCGCCATCCCCGTCGTGCTGCTGACCGCCAGGATTGGACCCACCGACATCAACCCGTTCGGGGACCTGGGGGTGGCGGGAGTGATCGCCAAGCCCTTCGAACCCCTGAAGCTGGCTCGACAGGTCCGCCAGATCCTGGGGTGGGGCACTTGAGGGTCCAGGCGCCGCCCTCACCGGCCAGGCAGGCCTTCCGGGCGACCCGGCGGCGTCTGTTGGGGCTGGTCGGCGGACTCTTGTTGTCGTGTCTGGCCGTCTTCGGAGTCGGACTGAACCTGGGCTCTTCCTACCAGTACCGCCAGGACCTCGAGGCCTCGCTGCTGCAGACGGCCCAGGCCTTCCGGTCGGCCCGGGCCCGGGATCTGGATCAGCTCAGCCGGCAGGCCGGGCTGGTGGTGGCCGACCCTCGTCTGCAGCAGTATCTCCAGGCCCTGGCGATGGTCGAACCCGATTCGCCCGAGAGGGCCCTGCTCCAGGACTCCTTCCGGGCCCACCTGATCGAGATCCTGGAGGCGGCCGGCGGGGATGTGCTGCTCCTGGTCGGTCCCGACGGGCGGGTCCAGTTCAGTTTCCAGAGCTCGCGAACCACCTCGCGAGAGAAGGCCGTTGAACCTTCGGAAGCCACCTCCCCGGCAGAGGAGAATCGGGCCGACGGGTCGGGTACGCCTGAATTGCCGATGGAAGGCCAGCCTGTGCAGATCCCCCTCGTCGATGCGGTCTTCGAGGACGGGGCCTCCCGCTCCGGCTCGGTGCGCCTGCAGCCTCGGGGGGGGATCTATCTGGCCACGGTCGTCCCGTTCAGGCCCGGACGGGGTCAGGATGGGGTCCTGCTCCTGGGCGAGCGGATCACCGAGAAGACCCTGGCCACCTGGGGTCATGGGCTCTCCGACGGGATCGTGCTGGCCGTGGCCGAAGGCACCATCCTGGCGGCCCACGATCGACGGGCGGGCCGACGCCCCTCGCCGGCGATGCTCAATTCCCTGGAGAAGGCCATCGCCGACTGGCCACCACCGGTGGCGGTGGCCGGAGGCGCTTCCCTGGACCCTGCCGCGCTGGGAACGCTGGATGTCGGGGGACGCCGCTGGCTGGAATATGCCGTCGCCTTGGCTCCGGGCGAAGGGAAGGCTCCGCTGGGCTGGGTCCTCTTCCTGGGCGACACCTCGACCCTGGAGGACAAGGTGGCCCGCGAGACCTGGCTGGTCTTCCGGATGGGGCTGGGAGTCCTGGTCCTGGGCCTGGCCCTGGCCTGGTTCCTGGCCCGGTGGGTCATGGCCCCGGTGGATCCCCAGCGCCGGGCCGAGCCGCCTCAGGCCTGAGTCACCTGCCAGTCCAGCCGGGCCACCAGGGGGCCGTGGTCGCTGGTGCCGAACTCGCGTCGGGGGAGGCATTCACGGGCCGTGGCGGCAAGGGCCTCCGAGGCCAGGATATAGTCGATCCTCCACCCGATGTTGCGTTCCCGCATCTTGCGCCAGGGGGGCCACCAGGTGAAGATCTCGGGGGCCTCGGGGTGCAGCATCCGGGTCAGATCCACCAGCCCCTGCCCCAGAATCCCTTCCAGGGCCTCGCGCTCTTCGGGAAGCTGGCCGATGGCGGACTTCCGGCGCTCCTTGGGATGGACGTCGAGATCCGTGCGGGTCACGTTGAGGTCTCCGCAGAGCAGGAGCTGTCGGCCTTCGGCCAGGAGGTGGCCCACATACGAGTGGAGGTCGGCCAGGAAGCGCATCTTGGCGAAGAAGTCCTTGCCCCCGTTGGGGACATAGCAGGACAGGACCCTCAGCGGGCCCAGGTCGACCGCGGCGAGGCGGCTTTCGAAGTCGAAGTCGGGATGGCTGAAGACCGGGGCCTCCCGGGCCAGGTCCCGACGGACGTGGAGGCTGACCCCCGAATAGCCCTTCTGGCCGTGCCAGCAGTTCCAGTATCCTTCCAGTTCGAGGAGGGATCGGGGGATCTGCTCGGGAGCCGCCTTGATCTCCTGGAGGCAGAGGACCTCGGGCTTCTCGTTTTCGAGCCATTCCAGCAACTGGTCCTGGCGGGCGCGAATTCCGTTGACGTTCCAGGTGGCGACCTTCATCAAGGAACGCCTTCTCGTCGGGATCCCCCGCTCCTCCCTGCCGGAATCCCGCAATTTCTCCGGGCCCCTGTGGAATGGACCGACTCGTGCTATGATGGAGGAGTCGCGGGTGGCCTGGTTCGGACATGCCTTCCCCCGGCAGGTGACCGATGAGCAAGAACTCCAGACCGACGGCCCGTCTGGACAACTCACTCCAGGCCCTGGTCGCAGATGCCGCTCCCCAGGCGGATTGCTGCGAGCCGCCTCCTCCTGTTCCCGAGCGGATCCCGCCCGGGGGGCTGGCCTCCTTGCGGACAGCCCGCGAACCGGTGGTCCAGGCGATCTCGCTGGGCAAGCGCTTTGGCGGAACCCAGGCCCTGGTCGACCTGAACCTGACCCTGCTGGAAGGCGAGATCTTCGGCCTGGTCGGCCCCAACGGGGCGGGGAAGACCACCCTGTTGCGGATCCTGGCCACCCTGACCCGCCCGGATTCCGGACAGGTCACCATCTGTGGGCATCCACTGGATCAGGCCCGCGCGGTTCGCTCCAGGATCGGGTTCATGCCCGACGTGCTGGGCGTGTACGACGACATGCTGGTTCGGGAATACTTCGAGTTCTTCGCGCGGGCCTGCCATCTGGAGGAGGCCACCCGGGACTACGTGATCCAGGAGACCATGCGTCTGGTCGGGATCGAGGCCCTCGCCGAGCAGGGGGTGGAGGGGCTCTCTCGCGGCATGAAGCAGCGTCTGGCCCTGGGACGGGCCATCCTGCACGGCCCCCGGGTGCTGCTTCTCGACGAGCCGGCCAGCGGCCTGGATCCCTTCGCGCGCCTGGAACTGCGCGAGATCCTCCGGCGCATGCAGCGACAGGGGGTCAGCATCCTGATCAGTTCCCACGTCCTGGAGGACCTGGCCGAGATGTGCGATCGCGTCGGTGTCCTGAGCCGGGGGAGCATGGTGTGTGTCCAGGAGACTCGCGAACTGATCGACAGGCAAGGGGGACGTCTTCTGCGGGCCCGGGCCCTGGGCGGCTCCGAGGACCTCTTCGGGTTCCTCTCGGCTTTCCCCAGGGTCGAAGGACTGCGCTGGGACAACCAGAGCCTGGTCTTCCGACTGGAGGGGGGGGACGAGAAGGACCTGGCCGATCTCCTGGCCCGAATCGTCAGCCAGGGAATCGCGCTGGTGGGGTTCTCGGAAGAGATGCCCAGCCTGGAGTCCGCTTATCTCAACGTGACTCGTGCTGCCGAGGGATGGGAGGTTGCCCGTGAGGAAGCTTCTTGAAAATCCGCTGCTGGGTCGGGCCCGGGGCGGTTGGCCTGAGACCCCTGCTCAGGCCCTGCTGGCCGCCCTGCTGGTCGGTCTGGTCCTTCTTGGCCCCTGGCAGGCCGGAGTCTGCGCCTGCACGATGTTCGAGGTGGGGGCCCTCCTGCTGGTCCTCCTGACTGCCTTGAGGGGCGGAAGCACCCTGTATGGCGCGATCACCGGCGAGCGCGAGAAGAGGACCCTGGATGGCCTGCGCCTGACCCAGTTGACGCCCGGGCAGGTCGTTCTGGGCAAGATCTCCGGTGAGCTGGTGACCTTGTCCTGGTCGCTGCTCTCGGCGCTTCCCGCCCTGGCGATCCTGGCCTTCGCAGGCGGCCTCCCGGTCCAGGCCCTGGTCGGGACCCTGGCCGTGGCCGCCGCCGCAGGCCTCTTCGCCTCGGCTTCGGGACTCCTGGCCTCAAGCCTGGCGGCAACCACCTCCCAGGCCGTGCTCTGGGGCTGGGTCTTCAAGGGGGCCTGGCTTGCCTTCTCACCGTTTTGCGACCTCATGCTGCGGGCCGTGCTGGTCCGCTCCGAGACCCCCGTCTTCTTCACCGCGGTCAACCCCGTGGCTGCCCTGCTCCTGACGACGATCCCCGAAGCGGCATTCGGGTCCTGTCGCTGGCTGGCTCCGATGAACCTGGCCTTCCTGCTTCTGGGCAGCCTGGCCCTGCTGGGTCTCGTCTGCACCCGCCTGGCGGGCGATCCGCCCAGGGCCTCCGACGTCCAGCAGGGGGCCATGCATCCGGCCTGGAGGAGGGGATGGGCTCCTTCGTGGGTCCAGGCTCTTCTTCCCGGCCTTTCGCGGAACGCCGCCTTCCTGCGCGAGGTGGCCTGGCAGGGGCGCACGGGGGCGTTCGCCTGGCCGGGACTGGCCATCTGGCTGGTCCTCTTCCTGGCTCCCTTCCTGTACGCGCGAGCCTGGTCGCTGCAGAGCTCCGAGCCGTCCAGGCCGGCTGGTGCCCCTCGGATCGTGGTCAGCGTCCGGGCCCCGGTCGGCTCGCCGCTCCCGCCCTCCCATCCGGCCGAGCAGGCCGGGGCCCGAGCCGTGTACGCCACGGTTCCGGGGCAGCAGACCGCGCTGGTGATCCGCGGGCATCGTCCCGAGACCTGCCTGCGCCTGGCCCTCTATCGAGACTTCGGTGTGCCCATGCCCTGGGGAGCCGTGCTGGCGGTCGAACCGGTCGGCCCTCCGACGGGAGCGGTTCGCCAGCTCCGGATCCGGCCTTTGGACCAGGTGGATCCCCGGACCCTGGGGGATCTGGCCATGGCGCCCCCTCCGCCTCCTCCGCCCCCGCCGGATTTCGGACACAGGACCCTGGACTCCATGGAGAAGGGCCCCCAAGCCGCCCTGCTTCGCCCCCTTCAGGTCGGCCTGCTGGGCACCGTGCTGCTCTTCCTGCTGAACCTGACGGTGCGTTCCACCGCCCTGCTGGCCGGAGCCTTGACCGGTGAGCGGGAAAGGCAGACCTGGCAGGATCTGGCCCTGACCGGGATCCCGGCCCGGCAGGTGGTCTTCGGCAAGCTCTGGGGAGCCCTGCTCATGCCGCTCTTCCAGATGTCCCTGGTCTTCCCGGTCCTGCTGATCTACGTCTTCGCCGGCGTGTTGAGCCTGCTGGACCTGGGCGCCCTCTACCTCTTCTCGGTGGGCCTGGCCCTGACGGCTGGCCTTCTGGGACTGTGGAGTTCGGCGCGCGCCGGCAGCACCCACGCCAGTCAGGCCTGGGCCGTGACCTGGCTCCTGCTGGCCTTCGCGCTGGGCCTGGTCACGGGGGCGCCCGAGCATCGGCTCATTCCGGTCACGATGACCCTGATCGGGGCCCTGGTGGCCTTCTTCACGCATCGTTCGACCTGGAAGGGATGGCTGGGGATGAGCCTGGGGCTCCTGGCGGCCCCCCAGGCCCTCTCTCCCCTGGCCGCCGTGGCGGGCTTCGTTCCCGCCCTGGGTCGGCTCACCGGCCTGGCCGGGCCTGTTGAGGAGCTCTACCCGTTGGTCGGGTTCCTGGGGGCCATGCTCTTCCTGGCCGGAACCAGCCTCTTCCTCGTGCGGGCGATTCTCGAACGGATCGAGGACCCGGCCCGGGGCGGCGGCCTGCGGGTCCAGTCGGACTGAGTCCGAGACGCTCAGGGGCCGATCCGGGACCGTCGCAGGATCTTGATCAGGGCGGGCAGCAGGAGCAGCGCGCCCATGGTCGCCAGGAAGACCCCGGCAGCCAGGGCCACGCCCAGGCTGGCCATGCCCTGGTGGGAGGCACCGGCCAGGGTCACCAGGCCGCAGGAGGTGGTCAGGGCCGAGATGGCCACGGCCGGCCCGGTGGAGATGGCGAAGAGCCCCTCGCCCGGGTGGTGGATGAAGCGCTCGACCACGTGGGTGCCCAGCAGGACCCCCAGGGCCATGGTCAGGGGCAGGGCCAGAAGGTTGATCGGGGTCCAGGGTTCGCCCAGGATCGAGAGGGTCGCCAGGACCCCCAGCACTCCCAGTCCGGCGGGCAGCAGGGCCCGCAGGCTGCGGTGCAGGGAGCGCAGGCACAAGAGCAGCACCAGGCCCAGCAGGAGGGATCCGATCCGGGTCGCCTGGAAGACCGACTCGGCCGCCCCTCGGGTCAGCCGCTCCATGAGGATCGGAGGGCCGGTGACCTGAGGGTCGACCTGCCGCAGATCCGCCACGAAGCGTTGGAGGGTTTCGGGGCGATCGGGCTCTTCGGCGGGATGGATGCGAACCAGGATCCGGCCCGTCCGGCCCACCGTCCGGTCCCTGAGGGCTTCGGGCAGGTCCTCGAGGCGCATCGGGGCGAGCTCCTTCTGGGCCTTCAGCAGGCCCAGGGCGGCCTGGAAATCCGAATTCAACTCGACGCGAAAGGACTCCAGGGCATCTTCGGCCGGCCCGGGCCCGGAATCCCGCAGGGCCTTTTCGAGTTCCAGGAGGGCCGAGTGGAGTCGGGCCACCTCGGGGGAACCATGCCCGGAGGCCGCCAGGTTTCTCAGCGCACCTTCCAGGGCCCAGAGTCCCTCTGCGGCCCTTTGGAGAGCCTCGACGCCGCGCAGGGGGCGCAGCCGGGGGCTCTCCAGATCCGCCACCTGAAGTCGGATCTGCCGGACCAGTCGGATCTTGCCCGGCTGATCCTCGGGGAGGAGGGGGGCCAGCGACTCGACGCGATCCACCGTGGGCAGGGCCTCGAACCTGGCCACGAGGGTGGGGAGGGCTTCCAGGTCGCCGGCCAGGCTCAGCGCGTGGAGGGTCGAGCGGCTGCCCAGGGAGCGCGCGGCACCGACCGATTCCAGGCGGGGATCCTGCATCTCGACCAGGTTCGTGGCGATCGGGATGGGACCGGTGGCCAGGAAGAGTCCGGCCACGCCCAGGGTGAAGAGCAGGACCGTGATCCAGGGACTCTTCAAGGCCCAGCGCTCGGCCCGGATCAGGTCCCGGTCCTCGTGGTGGCGGATCCGCGAGGGATGTCGGGAACGCTCCTGCAGCAGGAGCAGGGCCGGAAGCGCCGTGCTGGTGGCCAGCCAGGCCATGGCCGTGCCGGCCGCCGCCACCAGGGCCAGCTCGCGAAGGCAATCCAGATCGCTCAGCAACAGGGGGGCGAAGGCTCCGGCGGCGGCCAGGCAGCCCACCTTGTTCTCCAGGCCGGTCCGGGCCAGGCTGATGCGCATCGCCGCCTCCTCGGGCAGGCCCTTGCAGCGTTCCTCCTCATAGCGGTACAGCAGATGGATTCCCAGATCGGCCGCCAGGACGACCACCAGGGTGGTCACCCAGACAGTCACCACGTTCAGGTGCCCGGGAATCCAGCTTGCCAGGCCCAGGGTCCAGCCTACGGCCAGGAGCACGGCCAGCATGACCAGCAGGGGGCGGCGGACCTCGGCGAAACCCAGCACCACCAGGCAACCCACCCCCAAGAGGGCCAGCAGCGCCGAGCGGGCGGCATCCCGGATGCTGGTGTCCATCTCGTCGAGCATCAGGAGGCTCTCGCCGGTCATCCGGAAGCGCAGGGTCGGCTGAAGGGCTCGCTCCTGGTCGAGGATCTCCTCCAGGCGCGAGGCCGCCAGTCGGACGGCAGGCCAGTCCGCCGAGGCGGGAGCGACCAGGACCAGGTGCTTGCGCCCTCCATCCCGGGTCTGGTACAGCGTGAGGCTCTCCCTGTCCAGGGTCCCCGGCAGGACCTGGGGGGTGAGCCCCTCCATCAGGGCCTCCCAGGGCGATCTCCAGGTCGGATCCGGCCTGCCCTGGACCCGCTGGAGAACCCGTTTCAGAAGGGTCTCCAGGGCCTCCGCCCTGGTCGAGGTGCCGGCCCCGGGCTCCTGGAAGAGGTTCCGGCAACGATGGAGCAGTTCGGCCAGGTCCCGGGACTGCCCCAAGGCCAAAGCCAGAGGACGCAGGGCCGAGATCTGGGAGGCCAGCTCGGCGAGCTGGGCCTCCTCCAGGTAGCCCAGCGCCCCCTGGCGCAGTTCGGGAAGCTCCAGGCCCCCGAGAGGCTTGCCGAAGGTCCCCGGTTCCTTCTCCAGTCGGCTGACCAGGGCCTGGACGGCCTGTTGGCGGGCCTGCGGGGTCCCCCCGTCGATCACCACGACCAGGTCCTGCGGGTCGGGGAACTCCCGGTCCAGGTCCTCCCAGGCAAGCCGGATCGGATCCCGGTCCGAGAGCAGCAGGACCGGGTCCGTCTGGAAGCCCAGTCGCCCTGCAGCCACCCGGACCGACAGGAAGAAGAGACCCAGGCAGATCAGGGCGACCAGGCCGGCGTATCGCGAACACACCCCGGCCAGGTCACCCGGTTCCGGATTCTTGGGTCCCCCAGCCGCCACGAGTTCCTCCCCGCCTTCAGGGAATGGCCTTTTCCCAGCGTTCCAGGTTTCGGCGCAGCTCCTCGGCCTGGCGGCGGGAGCGGGTCACCATCTCGCGCAGCTCGGCCTGGGTTTCGGGGTTGGACGAGACCATGTGCAGGTCTTCGGCCATGGTGGCCATCTCTTCGGTTTTCCGGGCCATCCGGGCCAGCTTCTCGCGGACCGGCTCCTCGAGCCCGGCGGAGTGGACCCGTCCCTCGGCCTCTTCGGCCAGCTCCCGGAACCTGCGGGTTTCCTGCTCGGCCTTCTCGAGCATGCCCTGGATTCCGGGGCCGGAGGCTTCCAGTCGAGCCTCCCAGGTCCCGACCTCTTCGTTGAGACGGGGGATCAACTCCTCGGTCCGCAGGCGGGCCTGGTCGAGCTGGTCGCTGATCCGCGTCAGTTGGCCGAGGATCGCCTTCTGGCGGGCATCGAGTTGTCGGTCCAGGCTCGAAACCTTCTTCCGGGCGGTCTGGCTGAGGCTCTCGAGTTCGGTGCTGTAGAACCGGGCGTTGGAGGCCAGGTCCTTGATCTGGCGGCGGAACGCCGGATCTTCCAGGGAAGCCCGCAGGGTCGCCGTCCGCTGGTTCATCTCCTGGAGGCCTGCCAGGCTGGCCTCCAACTCGTTCTGCTGGGCGGGCTTGAGGCGCAATCGGGCCACGGCACCGGGCTTGAGGTTGCGCGTGGAGTTTCCGGGGGTGATCTCGACCCAGCGCAGCCCCCCGATGGTCCCTTCGACGGAGGCCCGGCTGTCTTCGGGGATCCGCACGCCGAAGTCGGCCACCACGCGGACAGCCACCTGGGCGCCTTGTCCGAAGGCCCGCTTGTGCTCGGGGGTGCTGAACTCGATCTCGGTGATCCGGCCTGCCGAGACGCCCGAGAGCTTCATCCCGTCCCCCTCGCGCAGCCCGTTGACCTCTTCAAAGAGCAGGGTGTAGGGGGTGCCCAGGACCGAGGAGCGCTGGGAGAGGCCTGGCGAGAGGAACAACAACAAGGCGAAGAACGCCAGGAAGAACCCACCGACCTTGGCCTGTTGCGACACGGGGCTCCCTTTCAGGAGGGGGACTCGAAGGCCGTCCAGGCCTCCTCGACCACTCGGGAGATTCTCTCCTCCAGGTCGAAGAGCAGTTCCCCGCCGTTTCGCCGGAACCCTGCCAGAAACTCGATGTTGCCGGCGGGTCCGCGCACCGGTGAGAAGGTCAGGCCGAAGGGGGTGAACCCCAGCGCGAGGGCCCGTTGGAGGACGATCCGCAGGACATCGCGGTGGACCTCCGGCTCGCGGACCACGCCGCCCCGGCCCACGCGGGCCGGTCCGGCCTCGAACTGGGGCTTGATCAGGGCCACCACCACCCCTCCCGGGCGGACCAGGTCGACCACCGCGGGCAGCACGAGCTCCAGCGAGATGAAGGACAGGTCCATGCTGACCAGGTCGACCGTCTCGCCGAGATCCTCGGGCTTGAGGAATCGGGCATTGGTGCGTTCGCGCACCACCACCCGGGGGTCCTGGCGCAGGCGATGGTCGAGCTGGCCTCGGCCCACGTCCACGGCATGCACCCTCAAGGCCCCGCGCTGCAGGAGGCAGTCGGTGAAACCGCCGGTCGAGGCGCCCAGGTCCAGGGCCACCAGCCCTTCGGGGTGGATCTCGAAGAGCGCCAGGGCCTTCTCCAGCTTCAGGCCGCCCCGGCTGGCGTAGGGGAGGCCCCGGCCTCGGATCTCCAACTCGGCCCCCCGGGGGATCCGGGTCCCGGGCTTGTCGAGGCGCTGGCCGGCCATGAAGACCTCTCCGGCCATCAGCAGGGCCTGGGCCTTCTCCCGGCTGGGGGCCAGGCCAAGCTCGACCAGGGCCTGGTCGACGCGGATCCGCTCGGTCTTCACGCGCTCACCCGAGGACCCTCTTCGGTGGTCCGGTTTCACGCCTCCCGTGCCGGGCGCACCAGTCGGCCAGTGGCAGCTCCTCCTGCTCTCCGCTGGCCAGGCGCTTGATCTCCACCAGGTCTTCTTCAGGGGTCCAGCGGTAGGGGAAGAGCACGTAGGGGATCCCCTTGCGATCGGCGTAGCGGATCTGCTTCTTGAGGGCCAGCGGCTCGTGGAAGACCTCGGTGGCCAGGCCCGCTTCCCGCAGTCGGCCGGCGATCTCCCGGCAGGCCTGGCGAAGCTCGGGGGAGGGCCACAGGACCAGGACCTCGGTGGGCGTCTGGCGGGTCGGGGCCAGGGCCCCCGAGCCGAAGAGATGGGCCAGCAGGCGGGACACACCGATGCTGATGCCGACCCCGGGAAGCTTGCGGTTGATGAACTCCGAGGCCAGGTTCTCGTAGCGTCCGCCCGAGCAGATGCTGCCCAGACCGGGATGCTCGGGAAGGGTCGTCTCGTAGATGGTCCCCGTGTAGTAGTCCAGGCCGCGCACGATGCCCAGATCGAAGACCACCTCGTCGGCGGGCAGGTGGCTCAGCTCCGAGGCCACGAAGGCCAGTTCCTCCAGCCCCTCCTCCAGCACCGGGTGGCTCACGCCCAGGGCCCGCGCCTGCCGGATCACGTCCGGCCCGGAGCCCTTCAGGGTGGAAAGCTCCAGGCAGCGGGCCGCCAGGGCGGGGTCCAGTCCCAGGCCCTCCAGGGCCCGCTGAACCGCCTCGGCGCCGATCTTCTCGAGCTTGTCCACCTCCCGGAGCACCTCCGGAACGCGCTCCTCGGCCAGGCCCAGCCCTTCGTAGTAACCCTTGAGGATCTTCCGGTTGTTCAGGCGCAGGAGGGCCCGGATCCCCAGGCGATGGAAGAGGTCGTGGATCAGCGCCGGCATCTCGGCGTCGAAGTGCAAAGGCAGCCGGTCCTCGGCGATCACGTCCACGTCGGCCTGGTAGAACTCGCGGAAACGACCCTCCTGGGGGCGCTCGCCCCTCCAGACCTTCTGGATCTGGTAGCGCTTGAACGGGAAGTTCAGATCCCCGTAGTTCTGGGCGACATAGCGGGCCAGAGGCACGGTCAGGTCGAAGTGGAGGGCCAGTTCCCAGCGGCCGGTCTGTCCCCGAACCCGCCCCAGGCCGTAGATCTCCTTGTCGATCTCGCCTTTGGCCTGAAGGACCTCGAGGCGCTCGACGGCGCTGGTCTCCAGGCTGGTATATCCGTACAGCTCGTAGACCTGGCGGATGGTGTCGAGGAAACGCTGCTCTTCCAGCCTCTGGGCCGGGAGCCATTCGGGGAATCCGCTGATGGGCGTGGGCTTGTGCATCGCCGCCTTTTCGCCTGGATCAGGCTCACTCCTCGTGGTCGAAGAGCTCCAGTTGCACGGGGCGGAGCCGGTCGAGGAGCCCCGAGACCCCGACTCCGACCAGACGCACGGGTCTGTCGGGGAACCCGGTTCGGGCCAGGAGCCCCGTGGCCAGGGCTTCGATGTCTTCAGCCCGCTCGAGGGGGCGTCGGCAGGTCCGGCTTCGGGTGATGGTGGTGAAGTCGCTGTAGCGCAGCTTCAGGGTGAGGGTTCGTCCCACCATCTCGTGCCCTCTCAGGCGTCGGGCCACCTCCTCGGATTGGGAGGCGATCTCCTCCAGGAGGGTCTGGGGGTCCTGGACGTCCCGGGCAAAGGTGTTCTCGGCCGAGATGGACTTGGGTTCCCGCCAGGGCACGACGGGCCGATCGTCCAGGCCTCGGGCCAGGAGCCCGAGTTCGGTTCCCAGTCGCCCGAACGTCAGCTCCAGCCAGGTGGGGGACTTCCCGGCCAGCTCTCCGATGGTCCGCACGCCCAGGGAGTGCAGGCGACCCGCCAGGACCGGGCCGACCCCCCAGATCCGCTCCACGGGAAGGGGAGCCAGGAAGGTTTCGACGCGGTCGGGCGGCACCACCACCAGGCCGTCGGGCTTGCGGAGATCGGATGCGATCTTGGCCAGGAACTTGTTGGGGCCTCCTCCGGCCGAGGCCGTCAGGCCGGTCTGATTCCGGATCCGGGTCTTGATCTCGCGGGCCACCCGGATCAGGGGAAGCCTTTCCCGGGCACAGGGCTCGCTGAGGTCCAGGAAGCACTCGTCGAGCGAGATCGGTTCGACCAGGTCGGTCCAGGTCCCGAAGACCTCCTGGAGCTGCCGGCTGATCTCGCGGTAGCGTTCATGGCGGGGGGGCACGCGGATCAGGTGGGGGCACAATCGCTCGGCGGTGGCACTGGCCATGGCCGAGCGGATGCCGAAGGCCCGGGCCTCATACGAAGCCGCGGCCACCACTCCCCGGCTTCTGGGGTCCCCGGCCACGATCAGCGGTCTTCCTCGCCATTCGGGATGATCGCGTTGTTCGACCGAGGCGAAGAAGGCGTCCATGTCGACGTGGAGGATCCTGCGCAAGGTCAAGCCGTGTTTTCTCCGGTCCCAGCAGGCCCACCTGTGAAATAAACGACGACCCTCCGGTTTTGAAGCCACTCGTGGAACGGGACCACCTTCACCCAACGGACGCGGTGACGGTCGTCGGAACGAACCTTCACGTGCGAGCCGACGCGGACGCCGTCAAAGGACGGGGTGCACTCGGTCAGGTTGGGGTAGAGGTAGAAGTTCATGATGTCACCGCTGCCGTCAGCGGCGATGGCCATGAACTTCGAGTCGATGTAGCGGACTTCGCCCTCGAAGTCCTTCTGCCACATCGTCCCCTGGTCGGGAACCCCGAACTCCAGGGAGCCGGGTCCGATCCAATTGTAGTACCACACGCCCGGAGCCATCTTGTGGTTCGGCTGCAGGGTGCTGTCATTAGCGGTTGCCACCCCAGCGGCAGTGACCATGAGGGCCGCGAACAACACGGCACAAACGAGAACGCGGAGAGCCTTCATCTTTCTTTCACCTCCTTTGCCGGAAACTCGACCGCGAGGCCTTTCGGCCCGTTGCGGTGGGCCGATCTCATGTTCGAGAACCGGCATTCGCAGGCACCATTCGCCTCGCTCCAAGGACTTCCTTCCCGTCCCGGAGGATCAATTCCGACCCCGTGCCGAGGGGAATCCCGGTTTCAGGAGGAGGTGTCCGGGCGGGGACAAACTGATTCGAGGTGAATCGAGTGCGCCCGTTCCACCTGCTCCTTGCGACTCTCCTGGCTGCTCTCGTGGCGGGGTGTGGAGGGTCCTCTTCAGCAGGAACCCTTCTCGTCGAGCTCCACCATTCCGGTCGCCCCGGCGCCCCGGATATCCGGACTCCCGAGCAGACCGCAAGCTTCCGCCTCGAGATCCTTCAGCCCAGGGGCTCGGATCGGGTCCTTCCCGTCCGCACCCATGAGCCCTCGGGATCGGGCGGGTTCAGCATCGAGGTCCCCGAGGTCCCGCCGGGGGCCTGGGTGGTCCGGCTCAGCGCGCTGGACTCGAAGGGAGAGGTCCTGGCCCATCTGCAGGAACCGGTGCAGGTGAATGCCGGAACCCGGGTCCGGCTGCAGGGGTGGCTTCGCTCGGGGCCCGCCCCGGAGGGCCTGCTCTTCGTCGCCAACTCCAAGGCGGCTTCCCTGACGATCCTGCGCCTGACCGACGGCTTCCTCGAGGATCTGCCCCTGCCCCAGAATCCCCAATACCTCTTCTCGGCCCAGGGCAGGATCTTCGTGACCACCTCGGCCAGCCAGATGCTGGCGGTCGAAGGGGTGCGACGCACCATCGCCCTGCTGGGGGCTCCGCCGGGAGCCTTCGACGTGACCGGCGCAGCCCGAGGGGTGGTCTCGTTCCCGACGGAGGGCGGGATCCGCTTCCTGGAGCCCGAGACCGGTCAGCTCTCCGGGCTCTTCCGGACGGGAAACCAGGCCTGCGGACTCTCCAGCCAGGTGGGCTCCACGGTCTGGGTGGTCCATCCCTTGGACGCGACCATGACCGCCTTGGACGTTCCCTCCATGGCGCTGGGAGCCACCGTTCCCATCGGGGCTCCCGGGGCCCGGGTCGAGCAGGATCCGACGGGCAGCCGGATCTACGTGCTGGGGGGAGGTCCCGGCGAACCCTCGCCTCCCTTCGTGCGGGTCCTGGAACCCTCGGGGCTCCTGGTCCGCCACTTCACCCACCAGCTCGGGTCGCCCGCCGGGGTGCTGGTCCAGGACGGGCGCGCCTACGTGACCGATTCGCTGCGCGGGGAGCTGATCGTGTACGAGGATTCGCCCGAGCCCAAGGAGATCGAGCGGGTTCCCCTGGGAGAGGGGGCTCCCGGTGAGCTCCTCTCGGACGGACACCGGCTCTACGTGGCGATGTCGGCTTCGGCGGAGGTGGTCGTGGTCGATCTGGCCACCCTGAAGATGGCCGGGCGCTTTCGCGTGGGGCAGGCTCCGCTGGGCCTGGCCTTGTTGCGTTGAAACCCTGATTTTTCAGGGTTTCCCTGGTCGCTCGGGGGGCAGGATCTACTGTCCTGGATCATAGATGCCGCACAAGCCCCATGCCAGAATCTGGGCGTGAAGCCGGTCGGGCGGGGGCCGGTCTCCCCAAGAGCCCTGCGGAGTCGTGTCATGAGCAGCCAGTTGCTCTCTCCATACCGGTCCCTGGTCCACGAGGTGCATCGGCGCTTGCAGAGGCTCTATCGCTGCGCCCTGTGGATGCTGGAGCGCGGCCACGCCCGCACGGGTCGCGACATGCTGGCCACCTTGCTGCTCGAGCTGCAGTTCCACCATACCGTGGAGGAGCGTCGGCTCCACCCCGTCCTGGCCCGCATGCATCCTTCGCGAGGAGCCCTGGTGGCCCGGTTGAGCGCCGATCATCGCTTCCTGGAGGAAGAGATCGAGCGTCTCGTGAACCTGCTGGACCTGGGCACCGAGATTCCCCTGGTCCTGAAGAGGGCCGAGCGGGCGCACCAGTTCCTGGTGGATCACCTGGGGCTGGAGCAGCAGCAGGCCTTCCTGCCCCTGGAGACCTTGGTGGCCCTGAACGCGGACGCCGTCGCCCCCGGAACCTGAGTTCCTGGGGGCGGCCAGGGATCAGGAGTTCTACATGGCGCACATGCCCGGAGAACGGGAACCTTCGAGCCTGCCTTCCCAGGAAGAGATCCGGGGCGAACTGGCCGGGATTCCCCTCTTCGAAGACCTCGACGAGAGCGAACTGGACCGTCTCCTGGTGGGGGCCGCCCCCGTGCGCCTGGAAACCGGGGCGGCCGCCTTCCATCAAGGGGACGAGGCGCGGACCTTCCAGGTCCTCGTGCGTGGGCGTCTGAAGCTCAGCCAGGTGACCGCCGATGGCCAGCAGGTGACCCTGCGCTACATCACCCCGGGCGAGATGTTCGGGGGGATTGCGGCCCTCAACGGCAAGCCCTTCCCGGCCAGCGCCCTGGCCGTGGCACCCTCGTTGGCCGTGCGTTGGGAGCGGGAGGCCTTCCAGAGGCATGTCCAGGAGCTGCCCCGACTCTCCTGGAAGCTGATCGGAGAGCTCTCCCGACGCTTCAGCGAGGCTCAGTCCCGCTTTCGCGAGATGGCCACCGAGAGGGTCGAGCGTCGGGTCGCCCGGGCCCTGCTGCGCCTGGCCCACCAGACGGGGCGTCGGGTGGAGGAAGGGGTGCTGATCGACCTGCCCCTGTCCAGGCAGGATCTGGCCGAGATGATCGGCACGACGCAGTTCACCGTCAGCCGGGTGCTCAGCGACTGGGAGCGTCGAGGCCTGGTGGAGGCGGGGCGCGCCCGGGTGATCCTGCGCCAGCCCCACCAACTGGTGCTGGTGGCCGAGGACCTGGCGGGTTCCGAAGGTTGAGCCGGCTTGCCCTGGAGCAAGGAAGAGCCGGCAGGGCCCTGCCAGCATGGGAAGAGCAGATTCGGGGATTGGATGGGACGGGCCATGGATGAGCTGAGCATCCCGGAAACCATGACGGCAGAGGAGTTCCAGCGAAGATGGCCGGCCACCATCGAGGTCCTGATGCGCCGCCGGATGGCCTGCGTGGGCTGTCCCATGGCCCGCTTCGATTCGGTTCGCGACCTGGCGGCGAACTACGGGATTCCCCTGGAGGAGCTGCGCCGCGAACTGGCCCAGGCGGCCGGCCTCGACCCGGCGGAGGGCTGAGGCCGCCGGGTCATTCCGAGAGTCGCAGCAGCAGGCCCGTCATGTCGTCCTGATGCCCGGGAGGCAGGCGCTTCTGCAGGTCGGTCACGACCCGGTACAGGGCCGCGTCGGTCGGGTCCTGGGCCGTGGCCAGCAGCATCCGGCACACCTCGGCCTCGGGAAGCCCATCCGGAATCAGGCCGTCGCTGGCCAGGAGGATCTGGTCGCCAGGTCGGGCAGGTCGGCGCATGTCCTGGTAGTGCTCGTCGGGCTCGATTCCCGCAGCCATCCCGCGCTCCAGGAGTTCTTCGACCGCCCCGTCCGCGCGGAGGAGCAGGGGGGCGTCGTGTCCGGCCACCGAAGCCCGCCACTCCTTGCGCCTGGAGTCGTATTCCAGGGCCACCATCGTGACGAAGAGTTCGAACCGGCTGAACAGCTCGTGCAGGCGTCGGCTGGTGATCTCCAGGATCGCCGAGGGCCCGAATCCCTCTCGTGCCAGCTCGCCATAGAGCCCCGTGACGAAGGCCGCGGCCAGGGCGGCCCGCACTCCCTTGCCCATGACGTCGCCCAGCAGGATCCCGAAGCGGTCCGGGCCTATGGGGCGCAGGCAGACGAAGTCGCCACCCAGGGTCTCCGAGCAGCGCATCGAGGTGGCCATCTCCAGCACGCCCCACTCGGTGCTGTTGGGAGGCTCCAGGGCTCGCTGGACGTGGCGGGCCATCTCCAGGCTGCGCCGCAGCTCGGAACCCTGGCGTCGGGTGGTGCGGAACTTCTCGGCCGTCACGACGGTGAAGAGCAGGGTGGCGCCGCCGCCGGCCAGGAAGAGCGCCGTGTCCGCGAGGCTGCCTTGAATCCAGTAGTGATAGGCGGCCAGGGGGGGCAAGAGCCAGACCCGTCGGGTTCCCCTCAGGAAGCACCCGGCGATGATCGGGACCATCAGGGTCAGGGAGGCGCTGCGGGGAAGCGCCCAGGCCAGGAAGAGCCCCAGCGCGGTGGAGACCAGGACCAGCCAGTTCACGGCCCGGTGCTGGGCGGGCGGGAGCTGACGGAGGACCGCGGCTTCAAGCCAGCGATCCAGGTCCCGGAGGAGATTCCATGTCCTGGTCACGGGGAGCCCCGAAGGTCCCGTTCGTCGAGAGCCTCAGGCATGGTCTTCAGCCAGGTCCCGGCTCATCCTCGGGCCCGCGAGGTAGGCGATGGTCTGCTGCTCGTGCCCCTCCACCAGGACCCGGATCGCAGAGCGCTCGTAGAGCCCTTCCGCCACGGCGTGGTAATCGTCCAGGATCCACAGGTCCGAGGGCTGGAGGTTGCGCACCAGGAATCCGTCCACCTGGGAGCCGGGGGCCTCGAGAAGGAAGGCGTAGCCCCGCAGATGCGCGACCCGATAGCCTTCAAGCCTGGCCGGAACCGCTTCGGGATGGCGGCCGACGACCTCCAGGTAGGTCCCCTTGTCTGCCAGGCTTGCGTAGGTGAAGAGCGCGACCACTTCTGACCTCCCGGCCTGTCTTCACCGGAGAGCGGGTGGCTCCCTGCCGGTCCAGTGAGCCACTGCATACTCCAGGCCCGCGGCGATTTCGTACAGGAGGGTGCGCCGGGCCAGGATCTCGGCGGCTCCGTGTCCCAACGCCTCGGGTCGGCCACCGTGAAGATCCAGGACGTACAGGTCCTCGACCGAACCCTCGCGGGCCCGGAAGGCGGCCAGGCTTCCCAGGGGGGACAAGGCCACCTCCTCCGGGATCAGGCCCAGGCTCTGGGGGGCCAGAAGGACCCGGGCGCGATGGGTCTGGATGTCGAATTCCAGGACGCGCTGATCCTCCAGGAGCAGGACCCGGTTGGCGTCCCGAGGGCAGACGGGACGGAAGGCCAGCGGGCCTGAAGAGGAGCGCATCCGCGTGGGGACCGGGTCGGGTTCGTCGCGGACCAGGTACAGCTCGGAGCTCTCGCCCAGCCAGGCCGCGGCGACCAGCGAGCGCGAATCGTTGGACCAGTCCACCTGCAGGGCCCTGGCCTCGGGCACCGAGATCGTCGTCCAGGTCAGGGTCCGCCTCGAGCGATTGAAGAACCAGACCCCCATGGGGCCTCCCTGGGCCGGAGCGCGCAGGACCAGGGCCAGGCGCGTCCCGTCCGGAGCCGCCGCGACGCTCTCGATACGGACCTTTTCGGCGATCGGGCTGGGAATGCTGACCACGGGAGAAAAACCGGTCGAGTCGGGGCGCCACTGGACCAGCTCTACGCCCGAGAGCTTTCCGTCCTTGCCGTGCCGAGGCCGCTCGAGGAAGATCTCGCGCGCCTCGATCCCGACCACCCGCATCTGGGGATCTGCAAAGCGGACCCAGCGGCCTCCGCTCCCGTCGGTGGCGACATCCAGGAATCGCGCTCCCTGGGAGGCCTCGTCCAGGGCCTGGAGGACCACCCGGGTGTCGTCCAGCAGCCACCCCAGAACCAGGAAGCGCCCCGGGGGCAGTTCGGCCAGGAGTTGACGGCGATCCCCGAAGCGTCCCGTGGACCAGAGCTGGCTTCGGGTGTCCCCTTTGCCGGAGACCGTCGGGGTCTCGACCCGCAGGTAGGCCAGGTGCGAGCTCTCGGAGGACCAGGTGGGTTGTTCGTAGTGGATCGTCGAGCCCTTCTCGACGCCTGCCTTCCAGACCAGCAAGGCGTGAGAGCCGCCCACCACGATCCCGACGAGGAGGGCCAGGAAGCCAGCAGCCCATGCCAGATCCCGCAGCGGGGCGGGTGCAGGAGGGGAGGGCTCTGGGGATGGAGCGGGAGGGGAGGCGGGGGTCTGGTTCAAACGGTTCCGTCCTGTGCGGGTGGGCTGGTGCGGCTCACTCCGGGGAGTTCCCGGTCTGGGGCGGGGCCTGCCGATCCGCCCGGGTGGAGCGCAGGGCCTTGCCCGGGTTGGTCAGCAGCCGACCCATCTCGACCAGGACGTACATCCCGTTGGAGAGCCCCAGGATCAGGATCCCCAACAACAAGGCGTGCACCGCCAGGCAGGGGACCGCGTATCCGGGAAGCTGGAAGAACCGGCGCATCCCCATCTCCAGTCCCACGGCCAGGATGCCGTCCAGGGCATAGGCTGCGAAGGCCGCCAGATAGACCAGCCGCGCCAGGAGTCGGGGGACGAAGCCCAGGAAGCTGAGCAGGCCATGGACCCGCGAGCCGGCCCAGACGACCAGGCCCGCCAGAGCGAAGGCGCCGGCCACTCCCAGGTTGATCTGGAAGGCCCGTCCTTCCCATCCGGTGCCCAGGAGACCACCCACGCGGTCGGCCGTCCGCGCCAGGTTGTTGGCGATCCAGGCGCTGGCCAGCCCATAGGTGGGCGGCTCGCCGGTTCCCAGGTGCAGGCTGAAGGCATAGGCGGCTGCCAGGACGCCTATCAGGACCAGGAACAACCCCCCCGTGCGGAATCGCCGTTCGGTCCGCTCCTGCAGGGTCTCCATCAGGTGCCTCCATCCGAAGTGGTCCGGGGGCTTCTTCGCTCCGGATCCCGGAGGATCCTCGAAAGAAACCGTACGTGAAAGGGCTCCCGGAGACCGGGAGCCCGGTGGCAGGAGGGCCCTTGGGGAGCGCGGAGGCCACTATCTCCTCGGATCCGCCTGCATCCGCTGCACCGGTGTCCCGGCGGTCTTGCGTTCCTGGGCACAACCTCGTCTTCTTGAGTCCATTCTAACCCGGCGTCCCGGGTGAGGGTGTGAACCCGAGGTTACCGACTCATCAAATCCCGGATCGCGGCCTCGAGATCGTGGGGCGAATGCACCAGGCGATCCGGGGCGGCCTTTCGCACCCGCTCCGGAGCGCACCAGCCGTAGGTCACGCCCACCGTGGAGAGATGGTTGCCCTGGCCGGAGACCACGTCCAGCGGAGTGTCGCCGACCATGACCCCGCCCGAGGCGCCCAGGGTCTCCAGGGTCCGGCGGATCTTCTCCAGCTTCTCGCTGCGGGAATCGTCGCCCCCGGTGAGGCCTGTCAGGACACCGGCCAGGCCCTCTGCCTCCAGGCGCTCCCGGATCAGTCCCGAGGGAGTGGTCGAGACGATGGCCAGCGGGAAGTCCTGGCTCAGGCTGCGCAGCATCTCGGGGATGCCGGGATAGAGCGGGGCCTTGGAGTAGTCCAGGTGGTCCTGGCTGAAGGCCATGACCTCCCGGAGTTCCCCGGGGGTGAAGCCCATCTCGAAGTAGTTCTGCTCCCACTGGGGGTTGTACCAGTCGCGGAACTCGCCGGCCGTCGAAATCGGCAGGGTCTTGCCCCAGCGCCGGCAGGCCTCGCGGTACAGGTCCAGATACAGTTCGATGGAGTCCACCAGGACCCCGTCCCAGTCCAGAAGGATCGCGTTCATGCCGGCGCCGTTCTCGGCCCGGAGGGCGGCTCCTGCCCGGCAGGAACCCCGGGAGGGACGCCGCACTCCCCGCCATCGTGCGCGCCGACTCCTATGCCATCCTGGCCGTCGCGGCCCTGACCTTCCTCGGCGTCGCCCTGGGGCGCTGGCCTGGCCTGCGCACGAACCGCGCCTCCATCGCCCTGGTGGGCGCGGCGGCCCTGGTCGGGATCGGGGGGGTGACCCTGGAGGAGGCCTTTGATTCCCTCGACCTGCACACCCTGACCCTCCTCTTCAGCATGATGGTCCTCAACGCCAACCTCAGGCTCTCGGGCTTCTTCGGCTGGGTCGCCGCGGCGACCATGAGGGTGGCCCGCAGCGCCAGGATGCTCCTGGCCGTCCTGCTCGGGACCTCGGGGCTGCTCTCGGCGCTCTTCCTGAACGACACCATCTGCCTGATGCTCACGCCCCTGGTGCTGGAACTGGCCCGGAGGCTGGGCCGCGACCCGATCCCCTATCTCGTGGCCCTGGCCATTTCGGCCAATATCGGTTCGGTGGCCACGGTGACCGGGAATCCCCAGAACATGCTGGTCGCCATGAGCGGTGGATGGACCTACGTCCCCTTCGCCATGGCCCTGACCCCCGTGGCCCTGCTCGGGACGCTCCTGGCCTGGGTGGTCCTGATCCTGGTCTATCCCGACGAGTTCCGCCCTGGACCTCTTCCTCCACCACCCGATCTGCGGGTGCGCTTCCATCGTCCTTTGCTGGTGAAGAGCCTGCTGGCCACGGCAGCCCTCCTGGCCATGTTCCTGGCCGGGGTCCCCGTGGCGCAATCGGCCCTGCTGGCCAGCGCTGGGCTCCTGGTGACCCGGCGCCTGAAGCCGGAACGCATCTTCGCGGATTTCGACTGGCAGTTGCTGATCCTCTTCGCCGGGCTCTTCGTGGTCACCGGGGCTCTGGAACACGGTGGCTGGACCCGGACCCTGGGCGAGGCGCTCCACGGGCTTGCCGGGCGGGGCCTGGGTGGCTTGATGTTCCTGACGGCGCTGCTGAGCAACCTGGTCAGCAACGTGCCCGCCGTGCTCCTGCTGCGGCCGATGATCCCTGGAACAACGGACCCGCAGAAGGCCTGGCTGGCGGTGGCGGCGGCCAGTACGCTGGCTGGAAACCTCACCCTGCTGGGCTCGATGGCGAACCTGATCGTGGCCGAGCAGGCGGCGCGCAGACGGGTGAGACTGAGCTTCGGAGCCTATCTCAAGGCGGGGGTCCCCGTCACGCTGCTCACCTTGCTGGCAGCCTGGCTCTGGTTGGCCTTCGGGCTCCCCTGATGGCCTGGACGCGGGCGCGCCAGGGGGGGCGGTCCGGCTGACCGGAAAGCGGGCGGACGGCGAGAGCGAGCGGCCCGGGCCGGTCTGGCTGACCGGACAGAGAGATGCTCGCCGACGATCAGGATCAGCCCCCCTTCTGGACTTCTGGAAAAGAGGGGTTGACAGCCGGGACAGGCTTTCCTATAATCGACCTCGTCGCCAGCGACACGAAACATCGCGGGGTGGAGCAGTCCGGTAGCTCGTCGGGCTCATAACCCGGAGGTCGCAGGTTCAAATCCTGCCCCCGCAACCAAAGAGAAGACCCGTCCAAAGCGGGTCTTCTTGCTTGTACGCCGTCGGTCACGCTCTGCCCGTAATCCCGGAGCGCTCGTTCGTTCAGGTTCAGGACGGTGTTGACGTTGTCGAGGGCGACCTCGAAGTCGGCGGCGTGCTTGATGCAGATCCCGATTATTGACGCCCACTCTCTGTGGCCGCCTCTTGCCCACTTTCGCTGGCCGTGCCGGAGGCGTGAAGAAGGGGCCGGCCTCTGGGCCGGCCCCTTTGGGAC
>JALHDH010000318.1 GCA_022839105.1 bacterium | reverse complement strand
CTTGGAAAGCGAAGCATGAAACCCCAGAACCACCACTGGGCGTTTCCCGGTGGGGGCTGGGAAGGAGAAGACGGGTTTGACAGCGATGGCAACATCGCCTATCGCACCACCGCCATAAGGGAGTCGACCGAGGAGATGGGAATTGTCGTACCCGATCCTGATGGCCTGAAGTTGGTATGGTCCCTGGCCCTTCCCTTCTTTCACTACAAGGTCTTCTCCTATGAACTGGATCACAGAGTGACTCCGCCCGTCCTCTCAGAGTTCAGTGAGTATCGCTGGTGCACGTTGGAGAGTCTTCCAAAACCCATGGTACTCTTTGTCCACTCGCAAATTCGATCCTGGAAGCTCAGATCTTAAAAGAGGTGCCGGTTTGTCGGCACCTCTTGATATCTCCAGTACTCTTTGCTAGATGCAACGCACTGCATGATAGCCGTGGTGGACGGCACTGAGAATGTTGTCAGGATTCTCGGCATCGCCGACCAGTGCACAGTCGATCTTGTCGGAGAGTTGGTCGTACAAGACGGTGTTGGCCTTGTAGCCGGCTGCAATGGCAACCGTATCGGCTTCGATCGTGTGCTTCTTGCCGTCCTTCTCATACACTACCATTCCGTTTTCAAAGGCAAGCACCTTTGCACTGGTGATCGCCTCAACCTTGGAGTCCTGAATCAACTGCCTGAGTGCTTGGTCGTTGTTCTTGCTATGACTGGTCAACAACCTTCTTGCCGTAGCTCTTCTTGGACGTAAGCAAATCGTTTGCACCTACAACCCAACTCTGGTCGATCCCCTTGATCGGAGGCATGACAGGAGTCGCACCGGTTGCGAAAATCACCTTGTCATAGTTTCCTCTCAGAATCTCTTCGGCACTGCCATCCTTCATCAAGGAAACCTTCACCGTGCTGCGGTGCAGTTTCTGGACCAGGAAGTCCACATAGTCCTTCACATCCTTCTTGAAAGAAGGCCCGCCGGCTGCCAAAAGCAAGCCGCCCAATACGTTGCGCTTTTCCCACAGCTCGACCTGCATGCCTCGTTCGGCTGCGGTCAAGGCAGCGGTGATGCCTCCCGGGCCCGAAAATCCCCTTGGTGAGTTCATGATGAAATTCTCCGCCGGCGCTTACGGCATTCATGGCACGGCCATGCCCTGGGGAGTCGGAAGACTCGTCAGCCATGGCTGCATCAGGTGCTACCCCGAACACATACGCCTG
>JALHDH010000156.1 GCA_022839105.1 bacterium | reverse complement strand
GTGAACAGGCGCAGGACGACCCGGGCCGATCGCTGCTGATCGCGCATCGTTTCCAGCCGGGAATGGGCCTGGAAATGAGCCGAGATCGGCAGGGGAGGAGTGAACCAGGCCATCATGTCGTTGACCTGGCGCTCGCTCCAGGACAGCGTCAGGGCCAGGAGGAGGGCCAGCGCTCCGGCCCCGAGGAGGGGAGCCAGGCGGGGCAGGTCCAGGGGGCCGGGAACCGCCGCCCGGAGATGAACGGCCAGCAGGCAGATCTGGATCGCCACGAAGCCGCCGTAGGGCCAGGGGTCGAAGGTCAGTCCGCAGGCCATGGTCAAGGCCATGGCTCCCGCCACCAGCCACCCCTGCCGTTCCGGCTCCCAGCGCAACCAGGAAAGGACTGCGGTCTCCAGGCAGGCCAGCAGGAGGGCGCGATACAGGAACGGGATGTGGGCCGGACCCAGGGCCAGGGTCGGGCCGGCCTCGGGCGGCAGCGCCGGGAGCAGCAGGACCGGCAGGAGCAGGACCGGCCAGACCGACGAGGGCGCGCGCAGGACCCCTCGGGACAGGGCCCCGGCCAGCCCGAAACCCGCGCAGGCCAGGTTCAGGAGCGTCAGCCCTCCGCTGGACAGGAAGGTCAACTGGGCGACGACCAGCAGGAGGACCACGCGGAGGGGATGAGGCGAGCTCAAAGCGACTCCACCGCTCCGGAGCGCACCCTTTCGGGGGGGATCCAGTGGAGGGGGCCCAGGACGGGGTGTTCGGCCAGGGCAGGCTCTTCGGACTGGATCAGCAGGATCTTCAGGGCCGAGCCCCGGTCCTGGATGGCGCGCAGCATCCCGGCGCGCTCGTCGTCCCAGGCCAGCAGGAAGGCGATCGTCGTGGTGATGTTGCCCATGTGGTCCAAAAGGACCGGTTCGAGATTCTGGAAGGGTGCCTGGGGACAGGACTCGACGCAGGCCAGGATGTCCATCACGTTCTCCAGGTAGGCCAGGCTTCGCCCGGCCTGGAAGTGATGGACCTCCGGCCCTGCCGCGAAGAGGTCCACGATGTACTCCTCCAGGGCCAGGCGGTTGGCCACCGAGGCCGCCAGGCTGATCGCCGCCTCGAAGGCTTCCTCTCCCCGAGGCGAGGGGACGAAGGTGTCCAGGAGCAGCGCGATCCGGCAGAAGTACTCCTCCTGGAACTCCTTGACCACCGGGCGCCCCAGGCGGCCCCAGGAACGCCAGTGGATGTTGCGCAGGCTGTCCCCGGTGCGGAACTCGCGGGTCGAGACGAATTCCGTCGACTCGCCCACGTGCGAGGTCAGGGCGATGCCACCTGGCTGGTAGCGCCGCCCGACGGGGATGTCCAGGCTGAGCAGAGGATGGAAGGCCGGATAGACCAGGAGGCTGCGCGGTTGGCGCAGCCGCCGGGCATCCCGCCATAGCCCCAAGGGAAAGACGTTCTCCTGGCGGACCCCTTCCAGGACCAGATGTCCCCGCCTGGGAAAGCCGACCGGAAGCGAGAGGACCCGCTCCTCGCCGGGTGAGAGCCGCTCCAGCTCGACCCGGCTCCAGTCCAGTCCCGCCGGGGGATCCAGCAGGCTGAACTGCAGATCCAGGGCGGTCCGGCCGGTGGGGTTGGAGACCCGCAAGGGCAGCTCCAGGGTGCTGCCGGCCAGGGTGTTGCGCGGAGTCTGCAGCTCGGCGAGGAGGGGGACCCGGGCCAGCCGCGAGGCCAGGACGCTGGTGGCCAGCAGGCCCAGCAAGGCGCTCCAGACGAAGTAGATCTTGATCACGAAGGAGGCCATCCCCGTCGCGTTGGCCAGCAGGAAGAGCCAGAAGACCAGTCGGCCCGTGCCCGTGAGCTTCTCGCGCAGCAGCACGCGCAACCAGCGGACCAACAGGCCTCCGCCCTGGCTCCGGGGACGGGTCTGCGCCGAACCCCGGATCACGGGGTGGGCGGGATCCGGCCCACGATCTCGGCCACGAGGTCCTCGCGCGAGACTCCCGAGTAGCGAGACTTGGTGTCCAGCATCACCCGGTGGGCCAGGACCTCGCGGGACAATCTCTTGATGTCGTCGGGAAGGACGTAGTCGCGGCCTTCACACCAGGCCAGGGCCTGGGCCGTGCGGTACAGGGCCAGGGCCCCCCGGGTGCTGGAACCCAGCTTCAGACGCGGATCCTCGCGGGTGGCCTGGACCAGGGACAGGATGTATTCCGAGACCGGCCTCTCGACGCGCACCTGGCGGACGGCCTCCTGGGCATGCATGACCTCGTCCAGGTCGGTGACGGCCTCCAGGCGCTCCAGAGGGTGCTGTTGGCGCTGGGCCTCCAGGACCGCCAGTTCGTGGTCCCGGTCCGGGTAGCCCAGGGCCAGGCGCATCGTGAAGCGATCCAGTTGGGCCTCGGGCAGGGGATAGGTGCCGTGGAACTCGATGGGGTTCTGCGTCGCCAGCACCACGAAGGGGCGGGGCAGGGTCCGGGTCACCCCCTCGATGGTGGCCTGGCGTCACCCCCTCGATGGTGGCCTGGCCTTCGCTCATGGCCTCCAGCAGGCTGGACTGGGTTCGCGGCGAGGCCCGGTTGATCTCGTCGGCCAGCAGGATATTGCAGAAGACCGGACCCTGGTGGAAGTCGAAGGTCCCCTCCCGGGGATTGTAGATGGAGGAGCCCAGGATGTCGGTGGGCAGCAGGTCCGGGGTGAACTGGACCCGGCGAAAGCTCCCCCGGATCGAGGCTGCCAGGGCCTTGGCCAAGGTGGTCTTGCCCACTCCGGGCACGTCCTCCATCAGGATATGACCTCCTGAGAGCAGCGAGACGACCAGAAACTGAAGGGGTCGGGTCTTGCCCTGCACGACCCGTTCGAGGTTCTCGACCAGGCGGGTGAAGAGGGGATTTGGGGAGGTCTTCATCGCCCGGGGCTTTCGCCTCCCGACCCGGCGATTCCCGCGCCTCCCGCTCTTCGCGCCGGGAAGCCGGGCCGTGCTCGGGAAATTTCAGAGGTTTTTCCGGGAGTCCGGCGCATGTTCTCTTCAGACAGGACTTCCAGGAAAGCAGGCCTCGGGACATGCGTATCGAGCTCAACAGTGCCCCCCCCGCAACCTTCCCGCGCGCGGCGGTGAGCCGCCCCACTTCGACCGAGGCCGCCCCACCTCAGGATTCGGTCTGTCTGAGCGGAGCGAACCCTGCCGAGGTCTCCTCCGGTCCGGCCAAGCACTCGGCGTCCGGTCTGGCGGTCCGTGCCGGAACCGTGGCCCTGGCCGTCGCCGCCGGGATCACCGGACTCTCGGGCCTGGCCCAGGCCATGACTCCGGTCCTGGCCTCCCCGCCTCAGGCCCCTCTGGCCAGTCAGGTCCGCGTGGTCGAGGCCTCGACTGCGGGCGTCAACCTCTTCTCGCTGGCTCAGACCCCAGCCGTCTCGAGCGCTTCGCCTGCCAGCCAGGCCGTGCCCCTGGCGCTGCTGGCCTCCCAGCAGGCCCAACCGGCCAAGGCCGGGACGACCCAGAAGGTTCCCGACAGCGTCAAGCAATTGACCCCCGAGTTCTTCAAGCAGTTGGGCGACATCGGCTACAACTACAACAAGATCCCCAAGGGCCAGTTCGTGCTGACCTTCGATGACGGGCCGAATCCCAAGGTGACCCCCAAGATCCTCGACACCCTGAAGGAACACAAGATCCAGGGGGCGGTCTTCTTCGTCACCGGAGCCAATGCCCAGCGCTATCCCGACCTTCTCAAGCGCATCGTGGCCGAGGGGCATGTCCTGGGCAACCACACCTGGAGCCATCCGGATCTGACCAAGGTCTCCCAGGCCACCGTGCTCTCGGAGCTCAAGAAGACCGATGCCGCGGTCGACAAGGTGCTGGGCTACGATTATCCCCTGAAGCTGGTCCGCCCCCCCTACGGAGCCACCAACAAGTCCGTCCTGGGTACCCTCCACGACAAGTACGGCGGCAAGTCGGTCGTCTGGCAGGTCGATTCCCTGGACTGGAGGGTCCAGTCGGATCTGCGCCAGGGCAAGAAGACCACTCCTCTCACCGATCGCATCGTGTCGGGCGTCAAGGCCATGGACAAGAAGGGCAACGGAGGGGTGATCCTGATGCACGACATCCACTCCAACACCGCCAAGGACCTCGACAAGGTCCTCGACACCCTCGAGGCCAAGGGCTACAAGATGATCTCCATCCTGGACGTGGGCAAGCCGGCCTCGAAGTAGGTTTCTAGCGGTGGCGGCCTGGGCCGCGACGCCCCTGCTTCTTCCACGCCTGGGCTGAGGGCGGCCTGGAGCCGGAAGGTCGTCCCGACGACTGGGATTTCGCGGGGTCCGGCGCGTGCCGCGGCCCCGGCTGGCGCTCGGGAGACCTGGCCTCGCGGCCGGGTTTCCCGCCCCGGTCGGGCTTGCGGCCCCGCCCCGCGCCGTCGGGCATGGGTTCGCGGCCAGAGGTCGGCCTGTCCGGACGCTGGGGCTTGCGGCCCTTCTCCGATTTGCCGCCCCGCTGCGGGCTGTCCCCTCGCTCGGGCCCCTCGCTCCGGACCGGCTTGCGGCCCCGCTCGGGGCAGAGGATCCCGTGCTGGCGCAGGCGTTCCGCGTCGCTGCGGGCCACGTGGATCGGGTTTCCCTCGGGATCGAGCCCCGTGAAGTACATGGCCGTGGCCACCGTGCCCGGGGTGGGGATGAAGCACTGGACCTGGCGGGGCGTCCAGCCTCGGCCTCGCAGCCAGTCGGCCAGTATGCGCATGTCCTGGTCCGTGCAGCCGGGGAAGGCGCTGATCAGGTAGGGGATGACGTACTGCTCCTTGCCCGCCGCCTCGGAGTGACGCCGGAACTCCTCCAGGAACCTCTCGAAGACCTCTCGGGCGGGCTTGCGCATCCCCCGCAGGACCCTTTCGGAGAGGTGCTCGGGGGCCACCTTCAACTGTCCGCCCGTGAACTCCATGGTGAGGGCCTTCAACGCCTGGGGATCCTGCAGGGCCAGGTCGTGGCGGATTCCGCTGGCCACCCGGACGTGGCGCACTCCCTCCTGGCGGGTCACCTCGCGCAGAAGCTCCACCCCGGCCGACTGGTCCACCCGGAAGCCCGGGCACACGGCGGGGAAGAGACAACTGGCGCGGGTGCAGCGGGAGGGATCCAGGGTGCAGCGCGCTCCCCACATGTTCGCCGAGGGCCCACCCACATCCGAGATCGAGCCCGCCCAACCGGGCATCCGGGTCAGGCTGCGCACCTCGCGCAGGATCGATCCCCGGCTTCGTGAGGCCACCCGACGCCCCTGGTGCAGGGCCAGCGAGCAGAAGGAACATCCCCCTCCGCAACCCCGGTGGGTGTTGACGCTCCAGCGCATCATCTCTTCGGCCGGGATGGACTCGGTGTAGCCGGGATGGGCCCGACGCGAGAAGGGCAGTTCGAATACCTCGTCGAGTTGTCGGCTGGTCGGGGGAGCCGGCGGGGGGGCCAGGACCAGGGTGCGTCCGCTCACGGATTGCAGCGCCCAGGCGTCCCCGCGCTGGACATGGTGCTCGGAGGCCAGGGTGGCCTGCATCAGCAGCCGGGGATCCTGCAGGAGGCTCTCGTGCGAGGGGAGCTCGATCACCGGGCGACCCTCGGGAACCTGTTCGGGCCGGCCCATCCAGGCTGTTCCAGGGATCCCCGTCAAATCGGGATCCATGCCGGCCTTCTCGGCCTGGAGCAGGGTTCGGGCCACCTCGACCAGGGGGACCTCGCCCATCCCCCAGACCAGCAGATCCGCCTTGGCGTCCAGCAGGATCGGCCGGCGCAGCGAGTCGCTCCAGAAGTCGTAGTGGGTGATCCGGCGCAGCGAGGCCTCGATGCCTCCCAGCACGACCACCAGTCCCGGGAAGGCCTGGCGGACCAGGTTTGAATACACGATGACGGCTCGATTGGGGCGGGCCCCGGCGCGACCGCCCGGGGTGTAGGCGTCGTCATGGCGCTTCTTGCGGAAGGCCGTGTAGTGGGCCAGCATCGAGTCCAGGGCCCCGGCCGTCACGCCGGCGAAGAGCCGGGGCCGGCCCATGCGGGAGACGTCCTCGGGCGTGGTCCAGCGGGGCTGGGCCACGATGCCGGTCCGCAGCCCCCGGGCCACCAGCAGCCGGCCCAGCAGGGCCGCCCCGAAGCTGGGATGGTCGACGTAGGCGTCACCGGTGATGAGCAGGACGTCCAGGGCCTCCCACCCCAGGGCTCGCATCTCCTGGCGGGTGGTGGGCAGGAAGGCCGGTTGTTTGAGCTCCATGCCCTGGATTCTAGGGCATCGGGGCCATCCTCGGAATGAGATGGATCAAGGAATCCGGCGACTCGGCCGTCCAGGCCGGCCCGGGGCCTCGCTGGACCAGCCGGCAGGAGGCCCCTGGGGAATAGGCGACCAACCCGGGGCGTCTGAAGGTTTGAAGAATCCATTTTGAGCCTGAATCCGCGTCCGGATGCCACGGTAGGTGGCGGATTCAGGGTCTGCGAGGCCGACATGACCAGACGAGCGTGGTCCCTTTTCGCCCTGGCGGTGCTTCTGGCCGCCCTCCTCCTGCCCACCGGGCTCCAGGCCCGCGGCCCCGGCGAGAAGCCCGACCCGAAGGGCTCTCCCTCTCCTGCGACCCCGGAGGCTCCCTCCCAGCCCGATGCGCCCGCCTCGGGCCAGGGCGCCGGGTCGCTGGTGATCCTGGGCCCCGACGGCAAGCCTTCCGGGGAGTGCCCCCTGAAGCACACCGACGTTGCAGCCCGGGTCTCGGGGCTGGTGGCCTCGGTCACGGTGACCCAGCAGTTCCACAACCCCGGCAAGGACAAGATCGAGGCCCTCTACACCTTCCCTCTGCCCCAGGACGCCGCGGTCTACGACATGGAGATGAAGGTCGGAAAGCGGACCATCCGCGGCCAGATCAAGCCCCGCGACGAGGCCCGGCGCATCTACGAGCAGGCCCGCGAACAGGGGCACGTGGCCTCGCTCCTGGACCAGGAGCGCCCCAACATCTTCACTCAGTCGGTGGCCAACATCGAGCCCGGCGCCGCCGTGGACATCACCATCCGCTATTCC
>JALHDH010000039.1 GCA_022839105.1 bacterium | reverse complement strand
GGTGGTCCGTCCGAGTCTGCCCCCACCTGACACTTTATCAGCCGGTCGGGGTGAAAGTGTTACCGGGACGTGAAAATCATCCCGTCCCGGTCAGCGAGTCGGGCAATGCTCGGTCTCGCCGCGTTTCTGGTGCGCGAGAACCCGGTGCTTGTCGAGCTCCGGGTGCACGGCCAGGCGGGTGGTCAGGGTCAGGGTGGCGCAGGCGATGCCCTGGCGCACGGCGGGCAGGAAGTCCAGGCCGTCGACCAGGCCGCAGACCGTGCCCGCCGTCAGCGCGTCGCCGGCTCCCACGGTGTCGGTGACCACCGTCGAGATGGAGGGAAGGAACTCGACCCGCTCCTCCGTGGCCGCCAGGACTCCCTCGGGGCCCAGGGTGATGATCGCCCAGCGCACCCCTCTTTCGACCAGACGGGCCCCAGCCCGTCGGACATCGTCAGCCGAGCGCAAGGGAAAGCCGGCCAGGACCTCCGCCTCCTCGCGGTTCGGCGTCACCATGGTCATCCGATCCAGGTAGGGAAGGATCTGCTGGGAGCGGGCCACCGAGATCGGTTCGACGCAGAGCGGCGTGTTGTTCTTCTTGCACTGCTCGATGCAGAAGAGCAGGCTGGGCTCGGGAATGTCGGCGTCGACCACGACGAAGGAGGCCGACTCGAAGAGGTCCCGGTGCGAGGCCAGGTACTCGGGGGTGAGCCTGGAGAGGATCGACATGTCGGCCACGGCGGACTCCAGGTCGCCATATTGGTTGAGCAGGGCCAGGAACATGCCGGTCGAGACGTCCGGGGTCCGGGCCACGTATTGAAGGTCGACCCCGGCCGCCGCCGTCACGTCCAGGACGTGGCGGGCGTGGACATCGTCGCCCACCACGCTGAGCAGGGTCGTCGGCAGGCCCAGGCGTGCGAGGTTTTCGGCGATGTTGCGGGCAACCCCGCCGGCGGTGCTCTGAACGCTGCCCGGGTTGGACGTCTTGGCGATGTGATAGGAGTCGGTCTGGCCCTTGATGTCCAGGTTCGACGCTCCGATCACCAGAACCCGGTTCTCCGTCATCGGGGTCCTCCGTCCGGACTCAAGTCAGGAAGCCTTGAGTCTCCAGGCTGGCTGTGTGCAGGTGGACCCCCGACCGGGCGGTTCCGGAGGGAGGTCCACTTCGAGGTGGTCTGTCAGGAGACGCCTCGTCCCCTGCCTGGAAGAAGGGATTCGGGGTCTTGGGAGCCGTTCCTCCGTCGGAACGTTCCATGGCGGATGGGACATTCCCACCATGGCACCCCGCCTGAGGCGCCCCTCAGCCCTGGCGGGCGGGTCCTCGGCGACGGCACAGTTCCACCAGCAGAAGTTCCAGGACCAGGCGCGGATCCCCGCCGGTCTTGACCCTCAGATCCGCTCGGCAGATCAGTTCGAAGGCCCTCTGGAGTTCCTGGGTCGACCAGGTCCGCAGCTCATCCAGGGCCTTGCGGATCTGGTAGTCCTTCTTGCCGGGAATCTCGCGGGCCAGGGTCGAGGCGGAGGAACCGTGCCGGGCCGCCAGGGCCTGGATCTGGGCCAGGGATCTCAGGTAGCTGTTGAGATAGCTCAGGAGGCCACCGGGCTGTTCCCCCTCCTCCAGGAGGGTCTCGGCGATGCGGATCGCGCCGCGCAGGTCGCGCTTGCCGATGGCTGCGGTCAACTCCCAGGTCTTGACCTCGGTGCTGCGCAGCACGATCCTGCGGACGTCTTCGCGGCCGATCCGGACTCCGGGGCCGGCGTACAGGGCCAGTTTCTCGAGCTGGGAGGCCAGATGCCTCAGGTCGCTTCCCGTCCGCTGGAGGATCTCCGAGACGGCCGCCCCTTCAGCCTGCACCCCCAGCCGTTTGAGGGTCGCCTGGACCCAGGCGGGTCGATCGGCCTCGGCCAGGGTGCAGTCCAGGTGGACCCCCAGCCTGGCGGCGGCCTCCTTCAATGGAGAATTCCCTCCGCCTCGTCCCACCGGCCGCCAGCACAGGGCGACCACGGTCCCTCCCGAGCGGCTGGCCTCCTCCAGGGGAGCCGTCAAGGCCCGGGCCGCGTCGGCGGAGAGGGCCTGGGCTTCGTGGATCTCCACCAGCCGGCGGTCGGTCATCATGGGCAGCTCGGAGAGGGCACCCACCAGCGGGGCGGGTTTCGTCGTCGAGGTGCAGTGGAAGCGGCAGTGGTTGAACTCGGCGAAACCCGGGTCCAGGAGCTCCCGGCGCAGCCGATCCAGCACCTGCTCGCGCAGGAAGTCGTCCGGCCCGGCCAGCAGGTAGACCGGTGCCTCGGGCAGCCGGGGGGCGGCCAGGGCCTCCATGGCCGGGCGAGCTCCGCTTCCTCGCGAGGGTCTGGCGGAGGACACGGCTGCGCTCAATCGGCCCGACCCGCCGTCTCCAGGGCGCGAGAGAGCGATTCCGGGTAGGGTGGCCTGAAGACGCCCCTCTCGGTGATGATGGCGCTGACCAGGCGGGCCGGGGTCACGTCGAAGGCGGGATTGGCCACGGGGACTCCCTCCGGGGCGATCCGGTGGCCGGCGATCCAGGTCACCTCGTCGCCGTCGCGCTCTTCGATGGGGATGTCGCGGCCGTCCACGAGGGTGGGATCGATGGTGGAGTAGGGGGCCGCCACGTAGAAGGGGATTCCGTGCTCGCGGCAGAGGACCGCCACGCTGTAGGTTCCGATCTTGTTGGCGACATCTCCGTGGGCGGTGATGCGGTCGGCACCCACGACCACCATGTCCACCTGCCCTCTCTGCATGAAGTGCCCGGCCATGTTGTCGCAGATCAGTCGGCAGGGAATCCGGTCCTGCATCAACTCCCACGCGGTGAGCCGGGCCCCCTGCAGGAAGGGACGCGTCTCGTCGACCCAGACCATGCGCACCTTTCCCGCCTCGTGGGCAGCCCGGACCACTCCCAGGGCCGTCCCATAGTCCCCCGTAGCCAGGGCCCCGGCGTTGCAGTGGGTCAGGATGCGCGCGTCCTGGGGGACCAGGGTGGCGCCGTGCCGTCCGATGTCGCGGCACATCTGCTCGTCCTCTGCGGCCAGGGCCCGGGCTTCCTCGACCAGGGCCCGGCGCATTCCGTCGAGGTCCACCTGGCGCTCCCAGACGCCCTTCATCCGTTGCAGGGCCCAGAAGAGGTTGACCGCGGTGGGTCGGGTGGCGGCCAGGAATCCGGAAGCCTCCTCGAGCTCCCGGCGCAGGCCGTCCGGGCAGGTGGCCTTCGAGCCCAGCGCTGCCAGGGCGATGCCGTAGGCTGCCGCGATCCCGATGGCGGGGGCCCCTCGGATCTTCATCGATCGGATGGCCTCGGCCACCTCGGCGGAGGTCCGGAAACCGAGCCAGTCCTCCCTCATCGGGAGGGCGGTCTGGTCGATCATCTCGACATGGTCATGACACCAGAGGATGGGGCGCATCGGGGTCTCCTCGATCCGGGGGGTGGTCCCCCCTTTCATTGTCCGGAGGGGGCTTCCTCCCCGAGGGGGCCGGCGGGGAACCCGGCCGGAGGAAGGATGGAGGCGGACTCCCATTCCGGGGCCAGCAGGCCCAGGACATGGACGTCCCAGAAGCGGCCATCCTGGAAATGGGCCTGGCGCTCGATTCCCTCGCGACGGAAACCGCATTTCTCGAAACAGCGGAGCGCGCGGGGGTTGCTCTCCAGGACCCTGGCATAGAGGCGATGCAGCCTCAGATCGGTGAAGGCGAACCCGACCAGCAGCCGGAGGGCCTCGGAACCCGCCCCGCGACCCCACCAGGTGCGTTCCCCCAGCAGGATGCCGATCTCGGCTCGTCCGCATCGCAGGTCCAGGTCCCGCAGCTCGATGTTGCCCAGGTAGTCGCCTTCGGCGGTCTTGATCGAGAGGATCCGGACCTCGGGGTCGTTGGTCACGCCTTCAAACCATCTCTCGATCTCGCAGACCGATCTGGGTGTGGGGTTCATGCCGGCAAATCGGGCGAGCTCCCGGTCATTGGCCCACTGATAGTTCTTGAGCAGGTCGTGGCGCTCCAGGGGCCAGAGTCGGACCAGGTCTCCTTGGATCACGGGGAACCTCCGGGAAGTCTGGGATCGGGATGCCCCCTTCGCGCACCCCTTCGGAGAATCCCCCGCCTCGAAGAGAAGCGGCTTCCCGGCTCATACCCCGACCGGACGGGAGGAATGGCTCTTTCGGCGGGCGAAGGCCACCGGGTCGGCTGGAGTCCCGGTCCCGGGATTCCGGCTGCGTGGACAGGGGGAGCGAACCGACTGGTCCAGGGGGGCAACCCCCGGGTCCCGCGATTCCGCGAGGAGTGACTGATGGCAGAGCTGGCAATCCATTCCCTGCAGAAGTACCAGACGATGGTGAAGCTGCATCCGGATGACCCGGATGCCCACTTCGGGTTGGGGCTGGCCTACGAGGAACAGGGCAACCTGGCCGACGCCATCCGCTCGCTGGAACAGGTGACCCGGCTGGCCCCGGGGTACGCCCGAGCCTACCTCCACCGGGGTTTCCTGTTCGCGCGCAACACCGAGTTGGGCGGCGCCCTGGAGGAGTGGAAGAAGGCCTTCGAGCTGAACCCCCACCTGGACAACCTCTTCACGGACCCCTCCACGGCAGCCCTCTACAAGCGTCGGATCGACGAGGCCCTGCAGGCCTTCGAGAGGCCTCTGCTGCTGAACCCCAATGACGGCTTCGCCCACCTGCAGATGGGGCGGGCCAATCGATTCTTCGGGCGCCCCGAGCTGGCCCTGCAGAACCTCAAGAAGTCGATCGAGATCAACCCGCGCCTGTGGGAGGCCTTCGATCAGGCCGGCCAGATCTACGCGGAGCTGGGCCAGAACAAGCTGGCCATCATGCACCTGCAGCGGGCGGTGGAGGCCAATCCCCGATTCGCCGACTCCCACTTCCAGTTGGGGATGATCTACGACCAGGAAAACATGACCGCCCTGGCCCTCAAGCAGTTGGAGCGGGCCCTGGAGCTCGAGCCTGTCAACCCCCGGTTCCTGCACGCCAATGGGAAGATCCTCATGAGGGCAGGGCGTTTCAAGCCCGCCATGGTGCAGTTCCAGAAGGCTCTCGACGCCGACCCCAAGAATGCCGAATCCCACTATCAGTTGGCCCGCTGCTGCAAGGAGATCTACCGGCCCGACCTGGCCATGCAGTGCTACGAGCAGGCCGTCGCCCTGGATCCCCGCCATGCCGATGCCCTGGCCGAACTGGGCCAGATCGCGGTCCAGCTCGGCGAACTGCCCAAGGCCGCCGCGGCCCTGCAGAAAGCCCTGGAACTGAATCCCGGCGATCCCTACGCCTACTACAACCTGGCCCAGGCTCAACAGCGGATGGGCGATCTGGAGAAGGCGGCCCAGGCCTATCGCAATGCGGTCGGCCTGAATCCCCGGGACAGTTTCGGTTTCTACAATCTGGGCGTGGTTTCCGAGGAGCTCGGCCGGATCGAGGAGGCCATCCAGGCCCTGCGGCACGCCGTGGAGCTCAAACCCACCGATGCCCAGTATCACCTGAGCCTGGCCAAGGCCCTGGTGCGAGGGCAGCGTCTGGCCGAGGCGATCGGCGAGCTGGAGTCGGCTCTCCGCCTGAACCCCAACGATCTCGAGACCAACCGCCTTCTGGCCGAGACGAACCTCCAGGCCCGCAACTACGATCAGGCGATCCAGTACTTCGAGCGGATGCTCGAGTTGGATCCCACCCAGGTGGAGGCCCAGTTCCGCATCGGCATGGCCTACCTGGAGCTCGACGAACCGACCTATGCCTTTGATGCCTTCCAGAAGGTCGTCAAGGTCGAGCCGGAACACGCCCGGGCCCTGCATGCCATCGGCCGGATGTACCTGCGCAGCCTGGACAAGGCCGACGTGGCCGTCGACTTCTTCAAGCAGGCCCTGGAGGTGCAGTCGGATCTCCTGGAGGCCCTGACCGATCTGGGCGAGGCCTATATCCAGGTCGACCAGGGCGAGATGGCCCTCGAGCAGTTCCAGAAGGCCATCAAGGTCGAGCCCGAGAACGTCGAGTTGCGCAGCCGCTATGCCCAGGTCCTGGGCCGCATGGATCGTTACGAAGAGGCCTTTGAGGAGATCCAGGTCGCCCTGCTGCAGGCTCCTGAGAACATCTTCGCCCGGGCCACCATGGCGCAGTTGACCCTGGACCAGGGGGATGACGCGGACGCCATGGACCAGTACCAGCGGCTGGCCCGGATGGCCCCCCAGAAACTCGAGTTCTGGCTGGCGGCCGGTCTGCTGCAGGAGAAGCTCGGCCATCGCGAGGAGGCCAAGAAGTCCTTCTCGCAGGTCCTCAAGCTGGACCCCGAGCACCCCGAGGCCACCGAGCGCCTGGAAGCCCTCTTCGCGGCCCCTGAGGAGGTCGAGCCCGAGCCCGAGCGGGCCGGCGAGCCCGGCGCGGAGTCGCCTTCGGAAGCCGAGTCGGCCGAGGCCGCCGCCGAGCAGGAAGAGGAACCCGCTGTCCCGATGGTTCCCGGGTTCCGCGATTCGGAGACCCGGGAGCGGACCGCGGTCGAACTCTTCCAGGAAGCGGTCGTGGCCCAGGCCACGGGCCGTCTCGAACACGCCCGCAAGCTCTTCCTCAGGGCGCTCTCGCGCGATTCCCGTCATTACCCCTCCTATCTGCATCTGGGCCGCCTGGCGGCGGCCGCCGGGGAACGCTCCAGGGCCGAGGCCATGCTCGAACAGGGGCGCCGGCTGGCTCAGGATGCGGGCGACCAGGTCATGACCCGGATGTTCGACGACGAGATGCGCTCCATGCGGCCTGTGGCCGCGGCTGCGGCCTTGCAGGTCGCGGCCGCTCCGCCGGCCGAGGTGGTCGGGGAACCGGTCTCCACCGTTCCCGAGGAGCCGGGCCCGGTGGCCGTCCCGGTTCCTGCAGAGCCCCTGCAGGCCCAGGTGATCCCGGAGGCCCCGGCCTTCCCCGAGCCCCCGCCTGTCGCAGAGGTCGCCGGGGTTGTCGAGGACGCAGAGGTTTTCGAAAAGCCGGCTGGAGTTCCGGTCGAGCCGACCGCGGCGCCCCCGCGCCCCCTGCCGGTCTCGCCCGACGAGATTCAGGACCTCTTCGAGGTGGCCGCCGACTTCCTGGAGCTGGGCCGGGTCGAGAAGGCCCGGCAGCGCCTGGAGCGTGTGCTGCAACTGGCCCCGCAGAACGCCGACGCCTGCTTCTTGATGGGCGACAGCCATGCGGGTGAGGAGGACTGGCAGAAAGCCGCCGAGTGGTGGCAGCGGGGTCTGGCCCTGGAAGAGCGCCCGGAGATCCATCACCGGCTGGCTGCCAGCCAGGAGCGCCTGGGTCTGACCGAGGAGGCGCTGCAGACCTTCCTGCGCCTGCAACGGATCGCGCCGGATGAGGCGCGGGTGGGGGCTGGAATCGAACGGCTCCTGGGCGGGCAGGCCCTGGCCCTGGAGGAGGCAGGCGATCCGGCGGAGGCCATGGGGGTCTGGACCCGCTTGCGCGAGATCCTCCCTGGAAATTCCCGGGCCGAGTCGGAGATCGTGCGCCTCTTTGGCGAGCGGGCCGGCCTTCTGGAGGAACAATCCCGCTTCGAGGAGGTCATCGGGGTCTATCGCGAGCAGATCGCGACCGGTCTGCAGGTCGAGCGGGCCCGCTCCGAGATCTCCAGGATGTACGCCGAGTGGTCGGCCCGCTTCGAGGTCGACGGGGACTTCGAACAGGCCATCTCGGTCTTCGAGGGGCTCCTGGCCGAAGACTCCGAACACCCCACGGCCCTGGACGAGATCGTGCGCCTGCACGAGGCATGGGCGGAGGATTGCGAGGAGAAGGGCGGCTTCGAGGAAGCCATCGGGGTCTACCACAAACTGGCCGAGCGCGCCCCGGGCCCCGACATCCAGCGCGAAATCGCGCGGCTCTTCGACAACTGGGCTGCGACCCACGAGCAGCGGGGCGAGTTTGAGAGCGCCCTGGAGATTCTCGAGCGCCTGCGCGTCGAGCAACCCCAGACCCAGGAGCTTGAGGAGCGTATCGCCCGGATCTGCCTGGCCTGGTCGGCTGAACTCGAGGCCGACGGGCAACTCGAGCCTTCCCGGGAGGTGTTGCGTCGCCTTCTGGCCGAGCAGCCCGGGAATGCCCGGGCCCTGGCCGAGATGGTCCGCCTCGTCGGGGTCCGGGTGCGCTCGCTGGAGGCCGAAGGGCGCTTCGAGCCGGCCATCCAGGCCTGTCGTGAGCTCCTGGCCGAGTATCCCGAATCGCCCGGAATCCCGGATGAGCTGGGGCGTCTGTATGGGGCCTGGGGAGCCGGACAGCTCGAGTCCGGTCGCTTCGAGCCGGCCATCGCCGTGGCTCGGGAGTGGGCCGAGGTTCAGCCCGAGAACGTCCAGGCCACGGTGGCCGTGGCGCGCTTCCACGGTGCCTGGGCGGATTCGTTCGAGGCCCGCGGAGAATATCTCAGGGCGGTGGCCTGTTTCGAGGAACTCAGCCGGGTCCAGCCCGAGAACCAGATGGTTCGCGGCGAGATCTTCCGGCTTCACGAAGCCTGGTCGAGCGCAGCCGAAGAGCAGGGAAACTACCAGGAGGCCATCGCCGCCTTGCGGCACCTGCTGGAGTGCCAGCCCGAGAGTTCCCTGGCCCTGGAAGGGATTCCCCGCCTCTACAAGACCTGGATCGAAAGCCTCCTGGAGGCTGGCAGCCACGAGGAGGCCCTGGCCCGGGTGGCCGACTTCCAGGAACAGGTTCCCGATCCGGAACGGACCTCGGCCCTGCGGGTTCAGATCTTCACGGACTGGGCCTCGGGTCTTCAGAAGGCCGGGGAGTACGAGGCGGCCATCTCGGTCCTGGAGAGGCTGGGGCAGCTCGAGCCGGCCTGCAAGGCTCCTCGTCTGGAGATCCGTCAGATCCATCTGGTCTGGGCGGAGGCACTGGCGGCCGAAGAACTCGAGGAGGAGGCCCTGGCCGTCCTCCAGGCGTTGGCGGCCCGCGAGCCGGAACTGCCCGAGAGCCATCAGGCGCGGATCCGCCTCTTCCAGAACTGGGCGGAGCGTCACACCCGACGCGAGGAGTATCAGGAGGCCCTGGCCATCCTGGAGCGGGCCTTGCAGGTGCAGCCAGGGGATGCGGAAGTGTCCCTCGAGATGGCCAGGCTCTACGGCTTGTGGTCTTCGCTCGAGGAGTCGCGGGGGCACCTGGATCAGGCGCTGGAGATCCAGGAACGCCTGGCCGCCCTGCAGCCGGAGAACGGCCAGGCTCGGACGGAAATCGCCCGTCTGCACGGCCTGCGAGCCGCCCAGGCCCGGAGCCAGGCTCGCTTTGCCGAGGCCATCGCCGTCCTGGACGGCCTGCTTGAGGTCGATTCCACCCGGGATTCGACTCGGGTGGAGATCGTCGAGACCTTCGAAGAGTGGGCCCGGGACCTGGAAGAGAAGGGGCGGCCCCTGGAGGCCGTCGGGGTGCTCGAGGAACTGCTGCGGCGGGAACCCCGACACCCCCAGGCGGCCCGGCACATCGCCGCCCTGAAGGTCCAGCAGGCCCGGGGCCTGGAATCCGAGGGACGTCTGGAAGAGGCCCTGGCCTTGTTCGGCTCGGCCAGTTCTCCCGAGCCCGACGACGAGGGGCGGGCCGGAGTGATTCGGGTGAACCGCACCCGGGCCGCTCGGGCCCAGGCAGACGATCGCCCGGAGGACGCCATCCGGATCTGCGAAGAGATCCTGGAACTCCAGCCCCAGGATCCCGAGGCGCTGGCCCGGATTGAAGACCTGCGGATGGATCTGGCCGACAAGCGCTTCCGCGAGGGGCGTGAGGACGAAGCACGCGAATTCTATCGAAACCAGCTCCTCCTGGACCCCGGGAATCTCCGGTCGCATCAGGGAATCCGCCGGATCCTCGAGGCGGCCACCCGGCCGGTGGAACTGGTGGCCTTCTACCGTGCGCTGCTGGAGGCGGACCCCGAGAATCCCGTCCGACTGGAGAATCTGGCCCGGGCCTGCGAGGACGTGGGCAAGGATTCCCTGGCCGTGGTGAACTATCAGCGCATGCTCAAGAGGGCTTTCGACCCCTCGGCCTGCATCCGGCTGGCCCAGGCCTATGTCCGCCTGGGCAAGCCGGTGGCTGCCCAGCGGGCCGTCCGAAGGCTGCTGGAGCAGGAACCGGCCTCCATTGCGGGGCACCGCGCCCTGGTGGAGGTCTGCCTGCAGACCGGCCTTCGGGACAAGGCCCTCCAGGCGGCTCGCGCGATGAGCCAGCTTCCCGGGCTGGAACCGACCCAGGGCGGATGGCTGGCCGGGCAGTTCCCGGAGCTGGCCCAGGCTCCCGCCGAGGCCCCCCCCCGGTCTCGCCGGAAGACTGCTGTTCCCAAGCCCGCGCCGGTGGCGGTGGAACCCGAACCCGTGGTCGAGGAGCCCGCGCCTGCGGCGGTGGAGCCCGAACCCGTGGTCGAGGAGCCCGCGCCCAGGAAGGCTTCGAAGGGGGGCAAGGCCTCAGCCGGCAAGGCCAAGAAGAAGGGCCGCTCCAAGAAGTAGCCTGCCCCCCCCGGCCGTCCCGGGGGGGAGACTCGCGCGGGCTCTCAGGAGGGGATCAAGAGCAGCTCGTAGGCTCCCGGGTCGCTCCCCGGCAGGGGGCGGCCCAGGGCTCGGGCCTTCCTCGGCCCGGTGCCGGACAGGATTCGGGCCGGACCCTCATAGGGGAGGGCTTCCTGCCACGGAGAGGCCCCCTGGCAATCCAGGACCTCTCCGGCGGGAAGCCCCCGCACCTCCTTCTCCGCCAGTTCGGGACCCCGCCACGAAACGACCCGTCCGCTCCCATCCAGCGTCAGCAGCCCGGCGGGGATCCTCTCCAACCAGCCCAGCAGGCGATCCCGCTCGTGCTCGGCCTCATGGATCTGTTGGCGCAACCGGTCCTGCTCTTGCTTCTGGCGGAGGATGGCCTTGAGGCGGGCCAGGAGCTCCTGGGGCTTGAAGGGTTTCTTGAGGTAATCGTGCGCTCCCATGTCCAGGGCGTTCATGATGTCCTGGATCTCGTCGCGCACCGTCAGGAAGAGCACCGCGATCTCCCTGAGGAGAGGGTCCCGCTTCAACTCCACCAGGGCTTCAAATCCACCCATGATCGGCATCATCGCGTCCATGACGATGATGTCGGGAACGAAGCGTCGCGCGACCTGAAGGGCCTCGGCGCCATTCGAGGCGGATTCGGTCTCCAGGCCCAGGGTCTCGACCCACCCTTGGACCAGGGCCACCATGGCGGCCTCGTCATCGACGATCAGGACTCGTCCGGAGGTGGGTTCAGTGCTCATGGGCATTCGCGTTCGTCTGCCCGGGAGTGAAGTCCTTCGTTCCCGAGACTCGGGGCCGGCTTCTCGCCGAGGAGGGCCACCGGGTGGACCCCACGGCCGGGGTTCTTCCCCCTGCTCGGCAGGGAGGGGCCGTCCCGGCGGGAATTGCCTCCCCGCCATGGGCACCCCTTTCCCCGACGAGAAGTCGGAGCGCTACGATCGGCAACTGCTGCTTGCTGAAGTCGGACCCGAGGGCCAGGAGCGCCTGGCGGCCTCCCGGGTCCTGGTCGTGGGGCTCGGGGGATTGGGCTGTCCGGCCAGCACCTATCTGGCTGCGGCCGGGATCGGGACCCTGGGCCTGATGGATGGAGACCGGGTCGAGTTGTCCAACCTGCACCGGCAGGTCCTCTATCGACAGGGGGACCTGGGACTCCTCAAGGCCGAGGTGGCGGCCAGGACCCTGGCCGAGTTGAATCCCAGGGTGCGCCTTCGGACCCATCCCCAGCGCCTGGACTCCGGGAATGCCCTCGAGATCGTACGGGACTACGACGTCGTGGTCGCCGCTTGCGACAATCATCCCGCGCGTTATGCTCTCAACGATGCCTGTGTGCCGCTCGCAAGGCCCCTGGTGGACGCCTCGGTCCGGCGCTTCGAAGGGCGCCTGGCGCTCTTTTCTCCGGGCTCGCCCTGCCTGCGATGCCTCTTCCCCCGGCCTCCCGAGACTCCGGAGGTCGGCGGGATGGCGGCGGCCCGCGGAATCCTGGGGCCCCTGCCGGGGATCCTGGGGTGCCTGGAGGCCCTGGAGGTCCTCAAGGTGCTGCTGGGCATCGGGCGCCCCCTGCACGATCGCCTGTTGATCCTGGATGGTCTTTCCGGCGAGCACAGGCTCTTGAAGCGCGCGCGGGATCGGGCCTGCCCGACGTGTGGCGACCGCCCGGCGGCCACGGTGCAGGCCGAAGACCTCAAGATCCGCAGGCTGCGGCCTGCCAGCAAGGAGACGAAGATGGAGATCAAGGAAATCCAACCCGAAGAGGCCTGGCGCGAGATGCAGGCCCGACCCGAGATCCAGGTGGTGGACGTGCGGGATCCCGAATCCCATCGGGCCTACCACCTCCCCGGAGCCCGCTCGATGCCCCTGGCCGGGCTGCCCCGGCGCCTGAACGAGCTGGACGCCTCCCGTCCGGTGTACGTCGTCTGCATGAAGGGGAAGCGTTCCGTGGAGGGGGGCCAGGTGCTCCTGGAGCAGGGCTTCGGAGAGGTGTTCACCGTGGCCCGGGGAACTGAGGGCTGGAAGGAGCTGGGCCTGCCCCTCGAGACCTGAGCGCATCTGGAGGCCGGATGTTCCATCGTCCCCTCGGTGGCCGCAAGACGGTGATCCTCGTCATGGTCGTCCTGGTCGCGGTCGTGGTGATCGGGATCTCGGTCCTGCTGTGGTGGATTCACCCCACCCTGGCCCGGATCTTCTGGGCCCTGGTGGTCCTGGCCATGGGTTACGCCTATGCGGTGGAGCCCTTCTGGGTCGAGTTCCGGACTCTTCCCGTCCAGGTCCGGGGCCTTCCCGAGACCTGGGAAGGGACCCGCGTGGCGCTCCTGTCCGATCTGCACCTGGGCTTCGCCGCGTCCGGGGGATGGCTGCGGCGGGTCTTCGCCCAGGTGGGAGAACTCCAACCCGATCTGATCGTCCTGACCGGAGATCTCTTTGCGGGCGGGACGCGCGGCACCCCGCGGGAGGCGAGCCAGCTTGCCGCCCTGAGAGCCCCCCTGGGTGTCTTCGCGGTGCTGGGCAACCACGACCACTTTGCCGAGACGGCTGCGGTGCGCCGGGCACTGGAGGAAGCCGGCATCCGGCTCCTGAGCAATCAGGCCGTGCCCCTTCACCGAGGGGCCGGGCGGGCGTGGCTGATCGGGGTGGACGATGTGGGGACCGGGCATGACGATCTGGAGGAGGCCTTGAGCGCGGTGCCCGAAGGGGAAGCCTCCATCCTGCTGTGCCACAACCCCGACCTGGTCGAGGAGGTCTCGGAGCGGCAGGTGCCCTTGATGCTGAGCGGGCACACCCATGGCGGGCAGGTCTGCCTGCCGATCCTGGGTCCGGTCTACTGCTTCTCGCGATTCTACCGTCGTTTCGCGGCTGGCCTCTTCCAGGTGGGGGGCACCCGGCTCTACGTCAATCGAGGCCTGGGCAAGGCCTTGTTGCCTTTTCGCTTCCTGTGCCGTCCGGAAGTCACGATCCTGCTCCTGAGGTCCTCCTGAATCGATGCGAGCTCGTCCCATCCGTCTGGTTCGTCGCCTCCACCCTCGGGTCTGGGGTGGGGATCTCCTGGCACGTCGCTTCGGCCGTGGCCCGGGCACCGGGGCTCCCATCGGAGAGTCCTGGGAGGTCCACGGCGCGCTTGAGGTCGCCGGGGAGGGCGAGCCCGGGCTGACGCTCGACGAGCTGGCGCGGCGCTCGGGAGAGGCTCTCCTGGGTCGCCACTGCCCTCCGGGGAGGACCTTTCCCTTGTTGGTCAAGTGGCTGGATTGTCGGGACTGGCTTTCGGTGCAGGTGCATCCGGACGACGCCTTGGCCCGCAGCCTGACCGGGGACTCCACCGCTTCGGGCAAGACCGAGTGTTGGTATATCGCCGAAGCCGAGGAGGGGGCCGAGGTGATCCACGGACTGGTTCCGGGCGCCTCGGTTGCCGATCTGGCCCAGGCTCGGGGGCGCGAGATCCTGAGATTCCTGCAGCGTCGGCCGGCCCTCCCGGATCAGGTCCTCTACACTCCGGCAGGAACCGTCCATGCCCTGGGCCCCGGGATCGTGTTGTTGGAAGTCCAGCAGAGCAGCGATCTGACCTATCGTCTCTACGACTGGGACCGGCTCGGATTGGATGCGCCGCCGCGTCCGCTCCACCTTCCCGAGGCCCTGCGCTGCCTGCGGGACAGCCGCCCCCAGCCCCCCGGCGAGTTCCCCGTCCGGGGAGTGGGGCAGCCCCGGCTCGCCTGTCCGCACTTCGTCCTGGAGACCGTGACCGGCTCCGCGAACTGGAGCCCCGGCGGACTCAGCGTCGAGATCCTGGCGGTGGTTCGGGGGGAGGGCCACCTCGAGGTCGACGGAGAGGCTGAAGGGATCCGGGCCGGAGAGGTCCTGCTGGTGCCGGCCAGCGCCGGAGGGGTGCGCCTGGAACTCGAGGCGGGGGGCCTGGTGGTCCGGGTTCGCCTGCCGGAGCCTTCATGAACGCGCAGGAGTCCGAGCCGGACAGTCCAAACCCGATCCCCATGCCAGCAGTCGTGGGAATCGTCGGCGCCACGGTAGCCGGATTGGCCCTGGCCTGTGGGCTGGCCGAACGGGGCGTCCCCAGCGCCGTCTTCGACCAGCATGCCCCGGATCGCCTCCAGAGCGGACCGGTGAGCCTGGGCCCTCGCTCCTTGGAGGCCCTGGCCCGTTGGGGGCTGGCTGATGGAGTTCGAACCCTGGGCCCCAACCTGCGCCGGGTTCGGGTCTTCCATCAGGGTCAGCACCTGGGGTGCGTGGCGACCTCCGAACTGCCCACCCGGCATCCGGTCTTCGCCTGTCCGACCCGGGGGGGGCTCAGAGGCTTCCTGGTCGAGCGGGCCCGAGCCACGGGGCTCGTGGAGCTGGCTCCTCCGGCCCGGGTGGTCGGGATCCAGGCCGACTCGCGCCGGGTCCGGATCCTGCTGGGGGATGGGGCTGCCCGAACCTTCCGCTTCCTGGCCATCTCCTGCTCCGGACTCCGACGGATGCTGGGGATTCCGCTTCTCCCGGCTCCAACGATCCACCTGAGGGCCTCGGGCCACGCTTCAGGGCTGGCCCGGGATGAGATCGGGCTCTTCCTGGGGCCTTCCGGGATGGCCTGGGCCTGTCCTCGTCGCGACGAGAGCCCCTTCCTGGCGGCGGAGGCCTGGAAGCCGGGAATCGGGCCCGGTCGGCTGGCCCGGGAGCTGCGATTGCCCGCAGGATTCCTGCTCGAGTCGGAGTCCGGGGATTCCGAGACCGGCGTGGCAGCCGCCTGGAAGCTGGGTCCGCTCCTCCTGCTCGGCGAGGGCGCGCGCCGGGTCCCCGCGGGTGCCTGGAGGAGCGTGGACGCCGATGTGGCCGAGGCGGAGGCCCTGGCCTGGCGTCTGGATGCCGTCCGCAGGGGAGCCCCCGAGGCCCTCCTGGAAGATTACGACTCGGAGAGGCGGCTCCAGAGTCTGGCCAGGGTGACCCTGGCCAGGAACTGGCTGCCGAGGTTCTCCCGCCCCGGACTCGTCCGGGCCCTGCTTCCCTTCCTGCAGGTGGGCCTCTTCCGTCATCCCCTGGGTCAGCTCCTGGGCGGGCTCCAGGGAGCGCTTCCCCCCTCGCCGTGGTGTCTGGACGAGCGGCCCGGTCGGCGTCCTCCTCCGCCCCTGCCGGGGATGCGTCTGCCGGAGGTGCGCTACGAGGATGAGACCGGCAGGCGGTGCTGGCTCCTGGATCTGGTCGGTCGGGGGTGCCTGACCCTCCGCTTTGGAGAGGGGCCCGGGCAGGTGGGGTTCCGGGTCTCGGGCCTGGGGGAAAGGCAGGGAGTCCTCTTCGATCGGGATGGAAGCCTTCAGCGTGCCCTCAAGGGGCGATCGGGCGAGGTCCTGATCGTGAGGCCCGACGGGGTCATCGGTTCTCGCTCCTTCCCGGAGGATCCGCGTCGCACGGCGGCCTGGCTGGCCCGAGTAGGGGAGCCATGAATACCAGGATCCCGACCCTTCCCGAGAGCGCCTATTCCCGCTCGGCCTTCCGTGTTCTGGGTCTTTCCGCCGAGCAGCCACCCGAGGCCCTGGAGGCGGCGGCGCGCGAGGCCCTGGCGCGGGCCGCCCGGGGGGTCTGGCGCCGCCCGGACGGGGATCTTCCCTGGCTTCCCGAGATCCGTCAGGACCAGGCGAACTTGCGTCGCGCCGTCGCGGCCCTGGTCGAGGTGGAGGGAAGGCTCCGCGAGCGTCTGCTCTGGCCCCACGAACGCACTCCCGTCGACCGGGAGGCCTTGCAGGCCGCGCGGGCGGGACGCTTCGAGGTCGCCGTCGAGTTGTGGCAGCGGGCATGGAAGGAAGAGCCTGGATGGCGCACGACCGCCGCCCACAACCTGGCGGTGCTCTATCATTCCCGGGCGCTCTCGGCTCCTCGAGGTCCGGCCGCCGCCATCCGCGATTCCGAACTGGCACGCGTCTGGTGGCGTCACGTCGTGGATGGGGGACGGCTGGAAGCCCTCTTCCTGGATGGCGAGGGCGCGGCCGCTCCGGACAAGGAGTTGCTGGCCCGCCTGGAGCGATCGACGGCTCGGGAGCTTCAGGAGCTCCTCTCGCCTGGTCGCCGTGGAGCCTCTGGAGGCGGTCATATTCCGCTCTTCGGCCCCGGTTGGATCGGTCAGGAGGAGGTCGGCTACGAGACCCACCAGGCCCGAAGGGCCGGGATGCTGATCGCCCTGGAGGAAGCCGAGGAGGCCGTCCGGGAAGGAAATCGGGAGGCCGTCGAGGCGGCGATTCAGCGGGCCCGGGACATGGCCACCCTGCCTGCGGATGCTCGTTGGGTGGAGGACGCCTGGCGCAAGATGGCCACCCGCCTGGTGGTGCGGGGCCTCAAGCCGGTCTCCCGCCCTCCCCTGGTCATCTCGTTCTCGGGTCTGGGGACGGCCCTGATCGGGATGGAGAAGGTGGATCCGGCCACCTACTCCTATGAGTCGCGCCTGATGTTCATCGTGGGGCACCTGCCCATCCTCCCGCTGGGGCGTTATCGGGTTCGCCAGCGGGCCGACGGGGCCCCGGAGTTCCTCGGGCGTCTGCCTGTAGACGGCCTGACCCTGATCCACGGGCTCCTGGTCGTGGGTGGCCTGATGTTCTGCCTGTGGGGGGCGACCCATCTGACCCGGATGCGGGGCCATCGGCTGGACCACCTGATGCAGCCGGGAGGCCCGGCCAGGAGCGGGCCGGCCGCCCTGTCCACCCCGGAGGCCCGCGACCTGGAGCGCTCCCACGAGGCCCGCCAGGCCAAGCTCTCCGAACTCGACCAGATCCTGAGGAACCTGGAGTCCGAGCACAGGCGCCTGTCGCGTCAGGAACTGCCCCGGCTCGAGCGCAGCCTGGCCCAGGAAGCCGCCGCCTCCAGGCCGGACTCCCAGGGAAGGTCCCGGATTCGGGAACTTCGGACCCGGATCGAGAAGGTGCGGACCCGACTCGAGGAGCTCCCCGCAGAGATCGAATCGGTCCGCCTCGTGCGCGGCGAGATCCAGGCCCTGGAGGCCCCCCTGCCATGAAGGCCAGACGTCTGGTCCCCACTCCCGCGGTCTCCAGGTTCCTGGCCGGCCTGGGTGAGGCCTGGTTCATGGAAGCCGGCCCGGAACTCCTCTCCACCCCGGATGGCCCCCTGCAGGCCCTGGGGCGCGTCCTGCTGGGCGGGGAGAGGGCCACCCTGCTGAGCGCCGGGCCGGAGGTCGGGACCCCCGGGTATGCTCGAAGGCTGGCCCATCTGGTCCTGGGCCCGCTCTCAGGCGATACCCTCCTTTTCCTGGATGAGCTGGGCCGGACCGTCGAGACCCCGCTCCGGGCGCTGTCGAGGCCGGGGCCGAGGCGTCGATTCCATTTCTCGTTGATCCTGGCGCAGGGCGGCGGCCTCTTGCAGGACGCCGCCGCCATCGAGTCGGTCCTCTCCGAGGCCCTGGGACGGGAGGTGCGGACCAATCCCACCGGTCTGAGCGTCCTGGACGACGAGATGACCGCCCTGGCCCGACCCCAACCCGAGTTGCCGACCCTGCCCGCCGCCTCACGGGCCCTGGGTCTCTTCCTGGGGGCCAGCCTGATGCTTCCTGGGGAGTGCCGGATTCTGGGCGAGGGCCTGCCGGTCTTCGAGTACGGGACTCCGGCCGGCCCCTTGAGGCTCCGCGCGGGGGAGGTGGCCCGGGAGGTCCTCTTGAGGCCTGAAGGCGGAGGGCTCCTGGCCGAGGCCGCCCGGACGGCCGGCCTGCTGGCCAGGGAACCCTCGGCCTTCCCCCCCGAGTCGATGCTGGCCTGGATCGAGTGGGCTGATCCGGCGGAGGCGGCGCAGGGACCCGAAGGATGGGAGGCGGCCGAACTCGCTCGAGCTCGGCGCTCGGCCCTGCTGGATGCCGGCGAGCTGGAGGATGTTCCGGAGCTGTCGAGGACCTGGAGCTGCTCCAGGTGCGGTCGACTCCACCAGGAGGTACGCTCCCTGGAACCCTCCGCGCTCTTCCTGGAGCGGGATCGCCTCCAGGCGCGGAGGCTCGTGGCCGCCTCCTCCCGGGAGTCCCCTTGCGCCTGCGGAGGCATGCTCTCCCAGAAGAACCTTCAGCATGCGATGTTCGCCCGCTGCCTGGCCTGGCCGGGGGTGGATGTGCGCGTCGAGATCGTGCGAGCCTCCAACGGCCGTCTTCTGGAGGCATGGTCGCTGAACGAACCGGCCGGCCTGACGCGCTTTTTGCCCGGCCTGCCTGAAGTCGAGGTCCTTTTCGAGGTCCTGGGAAGGCGCGACTCGCTGTGCTCCTCCTGGACCGGTCTTCTGGCTCGGGTTGGCCGCAGCGGGCAGGCCGAGGCCACTCCGGTCGGGGATTTGACCTGGCTGGTGGCTCTTCCGGCCGGCCATCCCGAGCCGACGGCGCGACGCCTGGAGGAGATCCTGCGGGGCCTGCGAGGCCGGACCACCCGCTCCATCTCGCTGGCGGGCCAGAGGCCTCGGTCCGGACCGGGCTTTCGGGCCTGGACCGGAGAGTTCACCGCCCGCCTGGAGGAGGGGAGCCTCGGGGCCGTGGCCCTGGTGGATTGGCCGGGCTTCGTCGGGAGGGTGCGTGAGGCCCTTCGCTCCGAGGGCCTCACGCATGACCCGGACCCTCGGTGCCCCGAGCGTCTCTTGTTGCAGGAACACCGATCCTGGGCCGCCCTGGACCTGGGCGAAACCCTGGATTCCGGAGTCCGCCTTGGGCTCCACCCCGAGGAGATCGCCGTGGGAGCGGTCCGCCGGGCCCGGCAGACCCTGCACCAGGTGCGCTCTGCCGTCGATCTGGCCGAGACGCTCGTGGCGCAGGGGGAAGTCGAGGTCGAGCCCCGGACCAGGCGTCTGCGCGTGCGCCGTCCCGGGGGGGACCTCGTCGAACTGGATCTGGATGCCGTCCTGGGCAGTCCCGAAGGGCCCGAGCGCCATCTGAGGTTCCACCTGGGTCCCGAATCGCAGACCCTGGAGACGTGTCGATGTGGCCAGCCGGCCCACCTGGCCCTCAAGGTCCGCGGCCCCGCCTGGCTGGCAGCCGTGCCTGCAGAGCGGGCCGCCGACCTGGTCCGGGTGGAAGTTCAGGGGCTTGCTGCGATCGTGATGCGCGAGTGCGTCCACCACCTGGTCTGTCTGGAGACCTCGGATTTGCAGCGTCACGGGATCCGCCAGGAAGAGCTGGCGGGTCTGCTGGAGAGGGATCTGGACCGCACCGGGGGGCATTATCGGGTGCTGGCCCTGGCCGACCCCACCCACTGGGCCGCCGCCTTCATCGGGCCGGACGCCGCATCCCTGGCCTGCCATCCGGGCCTCGTGGCCGGGGTTTGCGAAGCGGCCAGTCTGGGCATTCCAGAGATCGTGGAGGTGGCGGCCCCCGACCTGAACCTCCTGTTGGCGGCCCGGCCTGGGACCCCCGCACACCTGCTCGTCCACCTGGCCGAGCAGGCCCTTCGGCGCCTGCAGGAGGGGCCGGGAGCCGGCGGGGCGCTGGATTGGCGTATCCGGCTGGAGCACAGCCCTCCTCGAGGGAGATTCATGATTGAGGCAATCGAGGACCTGCCGATTTGAATGGGCGCCCTCCGGGCGCAGGGTTCAGCCGGTGTCGCGAGAAGGAGGCGGGGTTCAACGCAGGATGGCAGCCCTGGAGGGTTCTCGCCCGGCGTCCGGGAACGTCGTGACCCCGGGTTCCGGGTGGACACGGGACGCGTCCCCTGCGCCAGAGGTCGGATTTAGGAGGTCTTATGTGGGAGCCGTTTACTGAGAGGGCACGGCGCTCGATCGTGCTGGCCCAGGAAGAGGCCCAGAGACTCGGCAACAACTATATCGGGACCGAGCATCTGCTGCTGGGCATCATCTCGGAGGGCGAGAGCGTCGCCGCCAAGGTCCTTGAGGGCCTGGGCATCAACCTCCAGAAGGTCCGCAACGAGGTGGAGTCGATCGTCGGCAAGGGGGGACAGCCCACCCAGCACGAGATGGTCTTCACGCCTCGAGCCAAGCGGGTGATCGAGCTGGCCTTCGAGGAGGCCCGCGCCCTGGCCCACAACTATATCGGGACCGAGCACCTGCTCCTGGGCCTGGTCCGCGAGGGGGAGGGCGTGGCGGCGCGGGTCCTCTCCAACCTGGGAGTCGAGCCCGCCAAGGTCCGCTCGGAGATCACCAAGCTTCTGGGCGTCGAAACGGCCGCCACGCCGACTCGCGAGAAGACCAAGACCCCGACCCTGGATTCCTATGGTCGGGATCTGACCCAACTGGCCCGCGAGAACAAGCTCGATCCGGTGATCGGCCGGAACAAGGAGATCGAGAGGGTCATCCAGGTCCTCTCCCGGCGCACCAAGAACAACCCGGCCCTGATCGGCGAGCCGGGTGTCGGCAAGACGGCCATCGTCGAGGGCCTCTCCCAGCGGATCCTCAAGAGCGAGGTGCCCGAACTCCTGCGCGACAAGCGGGTCATCGCCCTGGACCTGGCCGGTCTGGTGGCAGGCACCAAGTACCGCGGCGAGTTCGAAGAGCGCCTCAAGAGGGTGATGGAGGAGATCCGCGCGGCTGCCGGCGAGATCGTTCTCTTCGTGGACGAGCTGCACACCATCGTCGGCGCCGGGGCGGCCGAGGGGGCCATCGATGCCTCCAACATCCTCAAACCCTCCCTGGCCCGGGGCGAGCTGCAGTGCATCGGAGCCACCACCCTCGACGAATACCGCAAGTACATCGAGAAGGATTCGGCCTTGGAGCGGCGCTTCCAGCCCATCCAGGTGGGCGAGCCGACGGTGGACGAGACCATCGAGATCCTCAAGGGTCTCCGAGATCGCTATGAGGCCCACCACAAGGTCCAGATCACCGATGAGGCCCTGACCGCGGCGGCTCGTCTGGCGGATCGCTACATCTCGGATCGCTTCCTGCCCGACAAGGCCATCGACGTGATGGACGAGGCAGCCAGCCGGGTCCGCCTGCAGGCCACCCTGCCTCCCGTCGAGCTTCGCGAGGTGGAGTCGGAGCTTCGCAAGATCCGCAGCGAGAAGGAAGCGGTCATCAAGAACCAGGAGTATGAGAAGGCCGCCCAGCTCCGCGAGAAGGAGGAACTGATCCGCAAGCGCCGCGAGGACCTCGAGCGCGAGTTCCGCGACCGCAAGTTCAACGTGCGCGACAGCGTGAACAAGGTCTCCGAGGAGGACATCGCCCACATCGTCTCCACCTGGACGGGCGTTCCGGTCAGCAAGCTGGCCGAGGCCGAGACCGTGAAGCTGCTGGGCATGGAGGCTTCCCTGCACGAGCGGGTGATCGGCCAGGAAGAGCCGGTCACCGTGATCACCCGGGCCATCCGCCGCGCCCGGGCGGGGCTGAAGGATCCCAAGCGTCCCATCGGCTCCTTCCTCTTCCTGGGCCCGACGGGCGTGGGCAAGACCGAGCTGGCTCGGGCCCTGGCCGAGTTCCTCTTCGACGACGAGGAGGCCATGGTCCGCATCGACATGTCCGAATACATGGAGAAGTTCGCGGTCTCGCGGTTGGTCGGCGCGCCTCCGGGATACGTCGGCTTCGAGGAGGGCGGCCAGCTTTCCGAGTCGGTCCGGCGCAAGCCCTATTCGGTGGTCCTGCTCGATGAGATCGAGAAGGCCCACCCGGATGTCTTCAACATCCTGCTCCAGGTCCTGGAGGACGGCCGCCTGACCGACTCCCAGGGGCGCACCGTGGACTTCAAGAACGCCGTGATCGTGATGACCTCGAATATCGGCGTGGCCGGACTCGAGGCCGGACCGCAGATCGGCATCCGGGGCGCCCGGGACGAGGGACCTCGGGAGGTCCGTCATGAGCGGATGCGCAAGAAGATCCTCGACGAGATCAAGAAGGTCTTCAAGCCCGAGTTCATCAACCGCCTGGACGAGATCGTGGTCTTCCACTCCCTGGAGATGGAGGAGATCCAGAAGATCGTCGATCTGATGATCCAGAAGGTCCGCCACGAGGTCGAGGCCCAGCAGCGGCACATGGAGATCACCCAGGCGGCCAAGGAGGCCCTGGCCAAGGCGGGTTACGACCCGCAGTATGGAGCCCGGCCGCTGCGCCGCGCCATCCAGAGGATGGTGGAGGACCCCCTGGCCGAGGAGTTCCTGCGCGGGACCTTCCCCGAGGAGTCCACGGTGCTGGTGGACGTGGATCCCGAGAACCCCGAGAAGCTGACCTTCACCCGGGCCGAGCAGCCTGAGGATGAGGAGTCCGAGGAGCCCGTTCCGGTCGAGTAGGGCGGGGTCCACCAGGTCGAGGGTCCGGGAGCCTGCTCCCGGACCCTCGACCTTTTCCGCCTCTCGTGTCCAGGGGTTCCTGGAACCATGCGTCGCCTGGCTGGCGCAGGAGCCTTCACCCGGGATCTCGTATTGCCCGGACATGATTGAACGCACTCTTCTTCTGGTCATGGATGGCTGCGGCGCCGGCACCGCCCCCGACGCCGAGCTCTTTGGGGATACGGGCGCCAACCGGGGGAATACCCTGGTCAACGTGGCCCGCGCCGTGGGAGGATTGAAGATCCCGACCCTGCGCAGGCTGGGGTTGGGCAATGCCCTGGACCTGGAGGGGGCAGGCCCCTTCCCCGAGCCGATCGGTTCGTTCGGCCGTCTTCAGGAGCGCTCCATGGGGGGCAAGGACACGGTGACCGGCCACTGGGAGATGATGGGCATCCTGGTGGATCGCCCCTTCCCGACCTATCCCGACGGCTTCCCCAGGGAACTGGTGGCAGCCTTCGAGGAGGCTGCGGGGGTCGGAGTCCTGGGCAACTACCCGGCCTCGGGCACCGATATCATCCGCGACCTTGGAGAAGAACACCTCCAGACCGGCAAGCCGATCCTCTACACCAGTGCCGACAGCGTCTTCCAGGTGGCCTGCCATGAGGGGATCGTGCCGATCGAGCGTCTGTACGAGCTCTGTCGGATCGCCCGGGGGATCCTGCAGGGAGAGCACGGCGTCCAGCGCGTGATCGCGCGCCCCTTCGAGGGCCAGCCCGGCGCCTTCCGGCGTACCGAACGCCGCAAGGACTTCCCGCTGGACCCTCCCACGAACGTCCTGGACCACCTGGCCGCCGCCGGCATCCAGGTCGCCGGGGTCGGCGTGGTCCCCGAGGTCTTCGGAGGTCGGGGGTTCGCCTGGAGTCGCCGGACCCAGACCAACCAGGAACACTACGAGGCCACCCTGGAGGCGATGCAGACCGATTGCCGGCTGGTCTTCACCAACTTCGAGGACTTCGACATGCTCTACGGGCATCGCCAGGATGCGGCGGGCTTCGCCCGCGCCCTGGAGACCTTCGATGGCTACCTCGAGGACCTTCTGGGCCGGATGCTTCCGACGGATCTGCTGATCCTGACGGCCGACCACGGCAATGATCCGACCACTCCCAGTACCGACCACGCCCGTGAGTACGCCCCGCTCGTTCTCTACTCGCCTTCTCTGCCCGGAGGCCGGGACTACGGGATTCGAGGGACCTTTGCCGACCTGGCGGCCACCCTGGCCCAGGTCTTCAAGGTTCCGGCGCCTCCGGTGGGAGACTCCCTTCTGGCTTGAAGGGGAGGCAGGGGCGGAACGCCTGCCAGGGGGGCGAAGAATTCCTGTCGGCCTGATGCGGGTGCAGGCAAGGGGGATGGGCCGATCCTGGAGGGGGGAATCCTGGAACCGAGAGGTTTAGAACCCTCTCGCGTCCCCGCGAGGTCCCCGGAACCATGGAACGCGTCGTCAAAGCCAGGATCAACGCCCTCCTCCTGAACCTCGCCCTTCTGGGGGTGGGGATCTTCTATTTCAGGCTCCGGGCCAATCCGCAGGCCCACTGGTCGACTCTCGAAGGCCACCCGGTCGGTGGTGGCGGGACCTTTCCGCCAACCGGGCTTCTGCCGGCCCTCGAGATGGAGATCGTCTTCCTGGCGATGGTCGTGCTGGCGGCCCTGGTCTTCCTCGAGTTGCTCGCGATCCTCCTGCCGGCGCGGGTGCGCCCGCGGGTCTGGGTGATGGTTCTGGCGCAGGTGCTGCTTGTGCTCGGAGGCACTCTTGGTGCCGAATTCTCGATTCAGGGCAGGCTGTGGTCCTATCGGGAGGAGAATTACCTGGCCCCTCACGCCGCCCGCTACTGGACCTTCAATCGCCACACGACGCACCCGGACTTCACCGTGAACTCCTACGGTCTTCGGGGACTCGAGATCGATCCGGATCGCCGACCCGGAGAGTTTCGAATCCTGTGCCTGGGAAACTCGGTCTCGGCGGGCGACAACCTCTCCGAGACCCAGACCTATCCCTTCGTCATGCAGGGGTACCTGCGCAAGAAGTGCCCCGAGGCCTGGATCCGGGTGCAGAACGGAGCGGTCTTCGGATACTCCATCTGGCAGGGGCAGATGGTCTTCGAGGACCTCGTGGACGTCTACAAGCCGGATCTGGTGATCCTGGGCTTCTCCTATTTCGATGTCCACCTGGTGGACGAGAACGGGGATCCAGAGCCGTCCCACCGGTGGCCCTTCAGCAGTCTGCGTGCGCTGGCCTTCGAGAGCATGCTCTACATGACGTGTCGTCAGTCCGTCCTGGCGGCCATGGCCCGAACCGAACCGATCCTCCCGCCGCATCCCTTGCATGATGGGACCAGCCGGCTGCAGTCCCGTTTCAATGCGAGGTACTTCCGCTGGTTCATGCGCGAATGCCAGGAACGCGGCATCCAGCTCGTGTTGTATTCTCCCTACAGTCATTCCGAGGACCACTTCATGGTTCCCGGCCCCCCCAGGCCCGATGCCGAACTGGTCGCCCTGTACCGGCGGATGCGGGACCCCGAACTGCAGAAGAAGGCGCATTCCAGTGCCTTGAAACCAGACGATCCGGATCTCCGGATGCAGGACCTGGCCTACCTCTATGACATCCCCCATATCGACATCCACGAGGACTGGAGGATGCGCCCCGACATCGCGCAGTACCTGCAGGATGACAGCCATCCGACCGTCGAGGGGACGATCATGCAGGCCACCGAGATCGGCGATTTCCTGCTCGAGAAAGGCCTGCTTCCCGGGGTGCCGGGGCGGCCCCGGACCCCGGGAAGCTGAAGGCTCAGTCGGTGGCTTCTTCCGAGCGGGCCTTCCAGGAGTTCCAGTAGAGCCAGGCTCCCAGGACGCAGAACAAAGCCAGGCCGTTCCAGTTGGCCCACTCCGCAAGCCACAGGCCCAGGCCGGGAACAGCCGTCAGATCCGGGATCAGGGTGACGCGCCACTGGTCCTCCAGGAACTTCAGCAGCGCCGTGAAGACCCCGATCAGGGCTCCTCCGGCGATGAAGCCCGAGGCGACCAGGGTCCCCTTGTCCAGGCGGGCCTTGCGGGTGGCCTCGCTGCCCTTGGAGCGCGAGAGCATCCAGGAGACGAAGGCCCCCAGGACCAGTGGCGAGTTCAGGTCCATCGGCAGGTACATCCCCAGGGCGAAGGCCAGGCCCGAGATGCCGCACATCTCGGAGGCGATGGCGAAGACGGCGCCGATGACGTACAGGAACCAGGGGGCTCCTCCGTCGCCCATGACACCGGTCAAGACGGCGGCCATGGCGTTGGGCTGGGGGGCCGGCAGGGGGGTGGGGTGCATGGGGGTCTTGCTGAACCCGTAGACCTCGGCCATGAGCAGGATCACCGCGGTGGTCGCGAACGAGGCCGCCACGCAGCCCACGATGTTGGAGATCTCGATGGTCCGCGGGGTCGAGCCCAGCCAGTAGCCGATCTTGTAC
>JALHDH010000155.1 GCA_022839105.1 bacterium | reverse complement strand
TGCTCGGCGTCCTTGGTTCCCCGGCGGCGCGCATTGCCGGTCTGAACGTCGCGCTTCACGCGGCATTCCATGTGGAGAATCTGCCCGGCCCGGTCGATGACCTTGAGGAACTCCTCCTCGTCCCGGTCGTCGAGAACGATGGTGTGACCGGTTTCGGTCTTGAGAAGAACCTTGCGGCGCGGGCAGTAGTACGGCGGGTGGCCGTGGTGTTTCTTGTGCTCCAGGTCGTCCCGCCGGTCGGGCTTGTGTTCGAGCTTGTCCTCACAGTCGGTGCAGGTCGGATCGGAGCACAGGCGCTTCGATTCTTCCGGTTGTTCGCCGGGGTTGGTCTTGGCCAGCCACACGCCGGACCAGATCGGGTATTGGACGATGCCGCCCTCGAACTCGGCCCAGACGGAAGCCCCTTCCTCGGGGATGAGAAACACGCCGATGTCTTCGTTGCCTCCGTAGGCAAAGCAGGGCCACGCCCATTCCGACCAGTTCTCCTTGCCGGTGCCGAGCACGGCCGGGATTTCGAGCCGGCAACGGCCGAGCCGCTCCGGATCGTTGTTGTCCCGCAAGAACGCCCGGTATTTGCCGTACCAGCGGTTCTTGTAACGTTCCTCGTGCTGCCGGTCCTGTGTCTCGATCACGGTCCGTCCTCCGGATCACTTCAACGGCAAGAGGCCCCGCAGCACCTCGCGCACGATGCGGGTGACGGTTCCGTCCGGCGTCTTCTTCGGATCGGCCTTGGCCACGGCATGACGCAGGGCGTCCTGGGCTGCGGCTTCGAGCTTGAGTTCCTGCCCGGCGACGCCGGTGCCGGAGGAGGAGAAGAAGGGGCTGGTCAAGGAGGTCATCGTCGCGCTGATCCCGCCGCTCACGCTCATCGTCGCCGTGCTCGGCTCGATCCTCGGCGTGCTGCCGGGCGGCGTCATCGACGACGAGGTGCGTTCCGGTGAGGAGACCGTGGTAGCCGTACTCGTAGGCGATGATCTCGGTGTCGGGCGATACGGCGGAGTACCGCTCGATGAGGCCTCCGACGGCGGACGACAGGCACGGGGCGAAGCCCCCGGCCGTGAGCAAAGCAACGCGACGAACCATCGCCACACCTCTCATGATCAGTGGGTAGTCGTGCGCCCGACGGGCGTCCTTCGCCAGTCTATTGGGTTCGCTCCACGGCCTCGCCGGTGTCGACGACGATTTCCGGTTCCTCCTCACCCCGAACGCCCAGCTCCGCGCGGGCGGCCTCGAGACGCTCCATGCCTTCCCGGATCTCGTCCTCCGTCGGCTCGGGCACACCGACCTCCGGGACCGGGCGGCCTCCGGGTGCGCCGACCCGCTGGGGCGCTGCCCTGACCGCCTCCTTCTCCTTCCTGGCGGCCTCCTTCTTGGCCGCGGCCAGGCGAGCCTTCATGCTCGCCGCGTAGACGTCCACGTACTCCTGCCCGGACAGCCGCATGATCTCGTACATGATCTCGTCGGTGATCGAGCGGAGCACGAAACGGTCGCTCGCCATGCCGGCGTACCGGGAGAAGTCGAGGGGTTCGCCGATCACGACACCGATCCGGTGCAGCTTCGGGATCTTGCGACCAATGGGCTGGGCGATGTTGGTGCCGATCATCGCCACCGGGATCACGGGTGCCCCCGATTCGAGGGCGAGCCGGGCCACCCCGGTCTTGCCGCGGTACAGCCGGCCGTCGGGGCTGCGCGTCCCCTCGGGATAGATCCCGAAGAGCTCGCCCTCGGCGAGACGCTTCAGCCCGGTGCGCAGCGCGGCCTCGGACGCCTTGCCCCCTGACCGGTCGACCGGCACGGTCCCCACTCCCCGCATGAACGCGGCGACAGCCTTCCCCTTGATCCCCTTCCCCGTGAAGTAGTCCGACTTCCCCATGAACACGACCTCGCGCCGGATCATGAGCGGGAGGAAGAAGGAGTCGATGACCGCGAGGTGGTTCGACGCCAGGATCGCGGGACCCTCGTCCGGGATGTGCTGCTGGCCACGGATCCACGGCTGGTAGAACAGCTTCATCGCGTTACCGAGTGTCGCTTTCATGAAGCTGTAGAACACGCGGCTACCTCCGTCTGACATCGACCCGGTCCGAGGCACGGGCCACAGGTTACAGCACCGGGTGGACCCCCTAGAGTCGAGGCCATGGCACGCACGCCCGACGGTTTCGATCCGGAAGAGCTGGACGCCCGGTGGAACGATCTTACGTCCCGCCTGGGCCCTTTGGGGCTGCCTCCGGAGGCTGAAGGAGCCCCACAACCGACCGCGGGCCCCGGACCGCGCGACTACGAGGTCGTGGAGGACGATTCCGGCTTCGAGGAGCCCGATCCCGCCATCGGCTCCCCCGATCCCGCGACCGCGCTCGGGTGGCTCGCTCTCGGCATCGGCATCCTCGGCGTCTTCGTGGTCTTCCTGACGGGCGCGGCCACCATGTGGGGCGTGCTCAGTACCGTTGTTGCCGTGGGAGGGCTCCTCTCCCTGGTCGTGCGGCTGCCGCGCCACAGCGAGCGGAACGACGACGGCGCGCAGGTGTGAGCGCGACGTCCCGGTTCCCGTCTCTCAGAAGCGCGCCAGGTCGCCCGCCCCGATGATGCCGGCGTCGTTGCCGAGGAGGGCGAGCTCGATCCGCGCCTCCGGACGGTGGCCGCGGGCGGACAGGTGGTCGAGGAAGCCCGCACGCGCCGCGTCGAGGAAGAACTCCCCGGAGTCGGCCACGCCCCCGCCGATGACGATCAGCTCCGGGTCCAGGACGGCGGCCAGGCTCGCGCTCCCCATCCCGATCCAGTACCCCAGATCCCGGAAGAGTTCGAGCGCGGCCGCATCGCCCTCGGCTGCGGCGGCCGCGACGTGTGGACCCTTGATCCGGCGACCCACACCGGCGATCTCCTGCAGGCGCCGGCTGCCATCGGGATCGGTGGTGACCAGGTGCCGTGCCGCGAGGGTGAGTGCCTGACCGGAGGCGTAACGCTCCCAGCAGCCCTCGTGGCCGCAGCCGCAGTAGTGCCCGTGCGGCACCACCTTCAAATGCCCGATCTCGCCGGCCACTCCGAACGCCCCGCGCAGCAGGTGCCCGTCGATGATGATGGCTCCGCCGACGCCGGTCCCCACGGTGACCATGACCATGTGAGAGACGTCGCGGCCCGCCCCGAACCGGAACTCGGCCCAGCCGGCCGCGTTCGCGTCGTTCTCCACCACGATGGGGAGCTCGATGACGGCGGAGAGCCGATCGCGGAGCGGATAGTCGCGCCACGCGAGGTTGGGTGCGAACATCACGGTGTCCCGGCTGGGCGCCACGAAGCCCGCCGCTGCGACGCCGACGGCACCCACGTCGAACGCGCCGCGCAGTTCCACGACCGCCGCGACGATCGACGCGTCGATCTGCTGGGGGTTCTCCGGATCGGTGTCCCACCGGGTACGGGCCAGGATCGACCCGTCCTCGTCCACCACACCCGCTGCGATCTTCGTACCACCGATGTCCACGCCGATCGTCAGCATGTGCCACCCTCCCGTCAGATCCGGCTTTGTGCCTGCGGCACAACGTCATGCTACTGCTCATGTCACCTCTCGGGTGCGAGCGGGATCACATTGCCCGGTAGTCTGGCAGAACCAGGTTGGAGCGGTCCCCGAGGAGCACCACAATGTCCGAGTTCCACGTCCCACGTGCGGTGAGTGTCGACCCCGGCACGTCGATCAGCAGCTATCTCATCCGCTGGGGAACCGAGGACCCGCAGGCGACGCTCTATCGCCAGAAGGTGGGCGGTGCGTGGCAGGACTGGTCGGCCGCCCGGACGCTCGCCGTGGTGCGGGGCATCGCCAAGGGCCTGCGCTCCCTCGGTTTCGGTCCCGGGGACCGCATCGCGATCATGTCGCGGACCCGCCTCGAGTGGACACTCGCCGACCTCGCCATCTGGCACATCGGCGCCATCGCCGTCCCGATCTACGAGAGCTCCTCACCCTCCCAGGCCCAGTGGATCCTCTCCGACGCGGGATGCACGGGCGTGTTCGTGGAGAACGCGGGCCTCGCCGGCGTCGTCGAGCAGGCCCGCCAGGAGGAGGCGGGTCACGGCGTCACCCACGTCTGGGTGTTCGACGACGGCGCGCTGGAGACGCTGACGGCCGCGGGACGGGCCCTGGACGACGCCGTCGCGGACGAGGGCGCGCACGGGGGCCTCGGCGCCACGGCGACCATCATCTACACCTCGGGAACCACCGGCCGTCCCAAGGGCGTGGTCCTCACCCACGGCAACTTCGCCGAGCTGGCCGAGGAGGCCGTGGTCCTGATGCCGGAGATCCTGCAGGAGCCCGGGGCCTGCTCCCTCCTCTTCCTGCCTCTCGCGCACGTGTTCGCGCGATTCGTCGAGGTCCTCCTGCTCATCGCCAGGGTTCCGATGGGCCACACGGCGGATGTGAAGGATGCGGTCGCCGATCTGCCCTCGTTCAGGCCCACGTTCCTCCTGAGCGTGCCCCGGGTCTGGGAAAAGGTGTACAACGGTGCGGAACTCAAGGCGGGCAAGGGCCTGAAGCGGACCATCTTCCGCTGGGCGGCCAAGACGTCCGTCGGGTACTCCCGCATGCT
>JALHDH010000154.1 GCA_022839105.1 bacterium | reverse complement strand
GGTCACGGGCCCCATCTCGAAGACCGCAGTCCCGTTGTTCAGCAGCGACCCCACCAGATCGCAGAGCGCGGCCGCCGGGAGGGGCGCCGACACCTGGTGCCCCAGGTACCGGGGGTGGTGCAGGTGGTTGGATTGCTCCAGGGCCTGCCGGAGGGTTTCCAGCAGGGGCTGGCGCTCCGTTGGGGCGGGCCACCGCTCCAGCACGGCCTCAGGCCTCCGGGGCGGCAGGACGGGCCCGATGCCGCTCTGGGCCTGGCTCAGGGAGTCGGCGAGCAGGTCGACGGCGGCGTGGCCGAAGCGGCGGAATTCCTCGGGATCGTAGGCTTGCATCCCGGTCGCTTCGCCGGAGGCGGTCATCTTCCGCCAACAATCGCCCGTGAGCCGCCGGCTCCAGGATTGACAGCCTCCCCTGAGCCGCACAGCAACCATCACTTCCAGCCCAAGGCCTCCGGATCACCTCCCCCAAGCCCCAACCTGCCATCCGCCCGCCCCCGTGCTCACCCCCCCCATTTGTGTCTTGCGATCCGGGGTGGAATCCGGGAGGGGCCGGGGCAGGGGGGCCTTCAGGAACTGCAGGGTCGTCGGAACGTCGAGGAGGTAGCGCTCCACCATCTCCATGGCCCACTTGTGGGGAAGGGCGCGCTGGAACTTGCTCAGGCGGTACTCCGGCAGGATGGAGAGCAGGCGCTCCCGCAGCTCGGGCTCCTCCCAGAAGCACGGGTCGGCCAGGCGCTCCAGGGCGTCTTGCAGTTCCCGCGGGGTCGCCTCTCCCTCCGGGAACTTCAGCCGGAAGTTGTCGCTGGCGGCGGTCCAGTTGCGGAGGAGTTGCAGGCCGTACTTCAGGGTCAGGTTGACGGCGCCGCCCGCGAAGGTCCACAGGTACTCTCCGTCCGGGGTCTTCGCCCCATACCACCGCTGGCTTCGCAGGCTTCGGCCCAGTTCTGCCCTCATCTGCCCCAGTGCTGCGGCCGAGGGGGCATCCAGGTAGGGGATAGGAGCGTCGCCCGCGAGGATCTCGGCCATCTTCTGGCACAGCTCGTATCCCAGGAACTGGGGTACGTATCCTCCCCAACTGGGCTTGCGGCCCCGGGGAGCCGGGCTCACCACCACCTTCCGTTCCGAGTGCAGGATGACTTCAGCCACCCAGGGCCGACCGCCCAGGAGGAAGCAGGTGACCTTCTCCACGAGCTTGTCGACGAAGCTCTGCTCCAGGGAACCCAGGGGCTTGCCTCCCCGGGTCACCACGGAATAGAGCTGGGGAGTGCTGAACACCGCATAGAGTTCCAGGAAGTTCTTCCGGCCGAAGGCCCGCTCCGCCGCGTCCCCCATGGAAAGCTTGCCGTCCACGGGGAAGAGGTAGTCCTCTCGCACCAGGTGGCGGACCAGGTCGTCGAACTCCTGGCGCGTGATGTCCTTGAAGTCGGGAACCCGGCAGAGCTGGTCCCAGCAGTGCTCGGGGCTCACGGCTCCGTGCTCGAGGGCGAGGGCCAGGAGTTGGTGCACCAGGACGGGCCAGCACCTGGTCTGGACCCCGACGGATTCGACCCAGCCCTCGCGAGCCAACTCGATCAGGGCGGCCGCCTGGAGGACCACCTCGCGGTCCTCGCACAGGAACATCGTATTGGCCCGCTGACCGGCGCGGCGGCCGGTGCGCCCCATCCGCTGCAGGAAGGACGAGACCGTGGAGGGCGCGTTGGCCTGCAGGACCCTGTCCAGGTCGCCCACGTCGATCCCCAGTTCCAGGGTGGAGGTGCACACGATGACGGCGTTGCGTCCCCGGTGGAAGCGCTCCTCGGCGGCCGCGCGCTCTTCCAGGGAGACGGAGCTGTGGTGGACGAACACGTCCGTGCCGCGGTCCCGGAGCTTCTCGGCCACCTCCTCGGTCAGGGCCCGGCTCTGGCAGAAGAAGAGGCTCTTCTGGCTCTCGGCCAGAGCCGACGCGGAACGGGCCAGCGTCTGGCGGTCATCGAAGAGGCGGATGCCGAGCTCTTTCTGGCTGCCCGGCCCCCGCGGGTCCACGACCCGGCCAGGCCGGCGGGAGGTCCCCTGCAGCCACGCGAGGATGTCGGCGGGATTCCCGACGGTTGCCGAGAGGCCCACCCGCTGCAGGTCGTGGCGCGACAGGGGAGCCAATCGTTCGAGGATCGACATCAGGTGGGCCCCCCGGTCAAGGCCTGCCATGGCATGGATCTCGTCGACGACCACCGCTCGCAGGTCCGAGAACAGACGCTGGTGAGGGACGCGGCCGGAAAGCAGCATCACCTCCAGGGACTCGGGGGTGGTCATCAGGATCTGGGCGGGCTCGCGGAGGAAGGCCCGCCTCTCCGCGGCCGTCGTGTCGCCGTGCCAGAGGAAGCGGCGGAGGCCCACCATCTCGGCGTAGGCCTTCAGGCGCTCCGCCTGGTTGTTGAGCAAGGCCTTGATCGGAGCCACGTAGAGGATGCCGACCGCTGTCGGCTCGTCGTCGACCATCCCCGCCAGCAGCGGGAAGATGGAGGCCTCGGTCTTGCCGCCGGCCGTCGGGGCCAGGATGACGGCGTTGCAGCCGTCCAGCAGCGCGTGGGAGGCCTCTTCCTGAACGGGACGCAGGGACGTCCAGCCGAGGCGCGCCACGATGGCCTCCTGGAGTCGTGCGGGGAAGCGGGCGAAGGCGGAGGTCACGTCAGAACGAGACGAGGGAGTATCCCCGGCCGTCCTCGGGCTCCGGGTCCCAGGCGGGTTGTCCCTCCGCCACACGCCGCTCGTCCTCGGTCAATTCCAGGTGCAGGTTCAGCTCGGCGGCCGGGTCGTAGTCCTTCTCCTGCCCGACGAGGTCCATGACGTCCACGAACTCGCGGAGGAAGTGCCGTGGGACCACTCCCACGTTGCCCCGGAAACCCTCCGTGACCCGATCCACCAGGGCCTTGATGACCTCCGGGCTCACCTTCCTGCGCAGCTCCACGGGATCCCGGGCCGGGTAGAGTTCGCGGAGCTTCAGGGCCACCTGGGACAGCCGCTCGCGATCGAAGGGCTTCAACTGCAGTTGGGGCTGGCGCAGGTTGACGAAACCCTCGCGCTCCTGGAACCTGATCCGGTCGGAGAGCGGGGGAAGCCCCGCGACGCCTCGCTGGGTGTCGAAGAAGTCGGGGGTTCCCGTGAAGATCCAGACCAGGCCGGGGAACCGGTCGCTGGCATCCAGGATCTGGCGGATTCCGTTGAGGGACTTTTCGCGCACGTCCCGCTTCATACGCAGGATGGTCTCCGCCTCGTCGATGACGATGACGAGCCCCTTGTAGCCCGCGGCTTTGACGATTTCCAGGATGCCGTGCAGGTAGTCCAGGGATTCGTTGCTTCCGATGTCGCCCTTCACCCCGGCCAGCTTCTTCACCGAGGACGCGACGTTCCGGGAACCCGAGAGCCACGAGAGGAGGGCTCCGGCGTCGGCCAGGCGGCCCTCCTGCTTCAGGGTGAACACGGTGCGCAGCGCCCGGACCATGTCTTCCGGCACCTTCCCGCCGGTCTTGGAGGCCAGGTCCTGCTCCAGGCGGACGCGGACGCGGTCGTCGAAGTCGGGGGCGTCCTCGTCGACACCGGCGGAGACCAGGGCCTCTTCGATGCCGGCGATCCAGCGGTCCAGGATGTCGGCCATGGCGGCTTTCTCGCACCAGGCCGTGGACAGCTCCTGCATCACCTTGCGGTACAGCTCGTCGAACTTGTGGAAGTGCAGGTCGTTGTCCGAGACCACCACGAAGCTGGCCGCGAAGCCGCGCTGCAGGGCGTCGAGGACGGCCAGCCGAGCCATGAAGGTCTTGCCGCACCCGTAGCCGCCGCGCAGGAACTTGAAGCAGCCGGTGCCCGAGGCGGCGAGCTCCAGTTGGCGGTGCAGCTCGTCCCGGTGCTTCTCGATTCCCACCGCGAAGGCGTCCAGGCCCTGATCGGGCACCACGCCGGAGCGCAGGCGCTCGAAGATGCGGTCGATCTGGTTCAAGTGGGTGCTCCTCCGGGTTCTACTGGGCGTGCAGTCTTTCCCGGAATCGGGCCAGCACCTCCTGCCCGGCCCGGCCGGGTTCGGGGTCGCGGCCCCAGGCCGGCCCCGGAGGCGGGGTTTCAGGCAGCGCGGATCTCCGACCCGGAGGCGGCAGGCCCGCACCGGTACTCGGGCGTGGCCTCGCAGATCCGGTCGTCGGCGCGGGGCGGCTCGGCCTCGTCCCCCTCCCAGGCCAGCGCCTCTCCGTCCACCAGTCGCTCGTCGCACCAGACCCGCCAGGGTTCGCCCTCCTCAAGGCCGATCTCCCAGATGCGGGTGCTCGGGTCCTCGCCCTCCACCCGCATCGTTCCGCCGTGCAGGTGGCGAAGGTGGTGGCTCGCGCAGACCACGGCCAGGTTCGAGAGCTCATCCGACCCGCCCTGGGAGCGCCGCTGGATGTGGTGGACATGCAGGTTGGTCCGGCAGGCGCAGCCCGGAACCTCGCAGCGGTAGCCGGCCCGTTCCAGGGCCTGACGGCGCACCCGACCCTCACACCTGAATCCGCCACCTACCGTGGCATTCGGAAGCCGTCTCGGGCCGTCTGCGTCGTCAGGCGCACCTCTGCGGTGCTCACGTAGTTTCCAACTACGCTCCGCTCCTCGATGCACGCCTTCCTTGCATCCAGACCCGCCTCGAAGCCCTCGGTTCTCACGCCAGGCAGCGGATTCAGGTGGCCCGAATCTTCCTGGCCCGCCTGGCGCAGGAAGACCAGGCACAGCACGTACAGGCACTCCTCGGGGGGTAGGGCCTCGTCGGCGTCCCGTCGCAACCGGGCCTCCGCAGCCTGCAGCAACCGGTCCAGGGATTCCGGCAGGACCAGGCGCAGGCGGATGGTGGGCGGAGGCTCGGCGGTCTCGGGAGCTTCGAGAGCCGGCTGGCGGGCCGGTTCGCTTGAGGTGCCGGGGAGGCCGACCTCCGTTTGGAGGGTGTCGCGGCCCTGGGAGGCCGCCGCCAGGGACCTCGAGCCGAGAGGCTCTCCCTTCGGGGCGGTCCCATCGGGGGAGAAGCCTGGGGCGGGCGCCGGTGGGGGCGCTGCGGATGTCTGGACTCCTTCCGGCGTGCTGCGGCTGGAGTCCGCCTGCTGGAAGGCTTGGGCCAGGTCTTCGAGGGTTGCTTCGAAGCCCTGCAGGCCGGCCTGCAGGCGGAACTCCTCCAGGGTCTCCTCGTTCCCCGGGGCTGTGCCCTTCCGAAGATTCCATGTGACGGGGAAGCGACTGGCCAGGACCCGGGCAGCCTCGACCGCGTCCTCCAGGCGACGGCAGGTGTGCTCTTCGGCGTAGGCCACCCAGTTCTCGGCATCCGCCCGCCGAGGCAATCGCAGCAGCAGGTCCACCTTGGTGGGGGAGAGACGCCCTTCGCAAAGCGCCTGGCGCAGCACGCCGTGCTTCTCCAGGCGCTGGTCCCGGGCGGTGGCCTGGAAGGCGGTGCTGGCGGCGATCCCCCGGCTCTCCAGCCAGGCGCGCAACGAGCGGAACCCTGCCTCGCGGTACAGCCTTCCCTCCTGGACCCGGCGCAAGATGCGGCCGCGCTGCAGTTCCAGGCGCTCTCGCGAGGCCAGCAGCCGGCGGGCCAGACGGGTCAGCTTGCGGGGGCTGCGGGGAAGCTCCTGGCGCAGAAGGCAGGGGAGTTCCGAGGACGGGGGGCCTGCGCGCTGTCGGGCGTCGCTCGGCCTGCGCCGGATTCGGCGCCCTCCGGCCCGGTCCGCGCACTGCCCGCTCCGACCTCCGGGCCGCCCGCGTCGAGCGCCGAGACCGACGCCGTGGTCGGCCACCGGGGATCACGCTGGAAGGGAGGTGGAGCCGAGGTAGCCTCCTCACAGCCCGCCTCGGGCTCTGCGGCCGGCCATCGAGGATCCTCCTGGCAGGGGAGCTGGGCATCAAGCGGCCGGGCGGCCGCGAACTCGGCCAGGATCTGCTCCAGCACGTTCACCAGGCCCAGGTCGCGACCCTCGCGGCGCCGGGCCAGCTCGACCGCGGCAAGCCAGGTGGCG
>JALHDH010000038.1 GCA_022839105.1 bacterium | reverse complement strand
GAAGGATTCGAACCTCCGTAGCGCGTCGCGCGTCAGATTTACAGTCTGATGCAATTGTCCTCTCTGCCACGTGCCCGCGACTGGAGGATTATAGCCTCCTCCTCTCGGAGCTGTCAACAGTTTTTTTTCCAGGCATGCCAGGACCGGGTTCGCGCCTCCTCGGAGCGGGCGCGTCCGGGGCCCTCCTGGCTCCCCGCCGGGGGGGCTCAACGGCCCCGCTCCTGCCCGACCAGGATTCTCAGCGCCTTGCGAAGGCGGCGGCGCAGGCGGACCCACTCGCGCTTCCAGGGCTTGAGGTGGCGGCGGCGCACGGCCTCGGCGACTCCGTCGACCTGCCCGGCTCCGAAGGTCGAGCCAAGGGAAGACTCGTGAACCCGATAACGGTAGAGCGTCTCGGGCAGGTGGCGCATCCGCTGGCCTGCCAGGAAGACCCGCAGGAAGAAGTCGTAGTCCTCGGCCAGGAAGGTCTCGGTCGCATAGGAGCCCACCCGTTCCATCACCGAGCGGCGGTACAGGAAACAAGCCCCGATGATGTTGCGCTCCACCAGATAGTCCGGCTCGGCGCAACGGTGCTCGCGGAGAACCTGGCCCTCGGAATCGATGACCGCGTAATCCGCGTAGACCAGACCGATCTCCGGGCGTTCCGCGAGCACCGAGCGCATGGCCTCCAGGGCCCCGGGCTCGTAGAGGTTGTCATCCGAAGTCCAGGTCAGCAGGCGGCCCCGGGCCTTCGAGAACCCAAGGTTCAGGGCGCCGGGCAACTTCAGGTTCTGCTCGGAGCGCAAGGCCCGCACCCGGGGGTCGGCGGCGAACCCGGCGAGGATCTCGGGGGTGGAATCCCCCGAGGCGTCATCGACCACGATCAGCTCGAAATCCCGGAAGGTCTGGTCCAGGCAGCTCTGGATGCTCCCAGCCAGGTAGCGGGCCCCGTTGTGGGTCGGCAGGATGATGCTGATCTCGGGATTCACCGGAGCCTCCGCCCTCCCGGTCCTGGCATGGAGCGGCCCGGGACTGATGTGCAGGTCTCTGCGACGACCCCCGGCGATCTCCTCCGTCAAGGAATGCTCAAGGGCGAAAGCGCCCGGTCGCGCCTTCGCCCTTGAAGCCTTCAAGTCGATGGCCTGCCAACTGCAGACCCCAGCAACCCCAGGATCCCTCCGAAGAGGGCCGCATTCCAGGGATCGCAGAAGAGGTTTCAGGTGGGCGCCCCCAGGAAGCCGAGCCCCCAGGAAAAGCCCACACCCAACAAAGCCCCGATCAGGGTGGAGAGGGTCACGGTCCCCAAACCGGCCGGCATGACGGGCCGGCCTCAGGACACCGCGGCCAGCAGCTTCTCGATCCGCTGGATGAGCGCGGGTTCGGACTGGACGCCCACCGCGTTGTCGACGGGCTCGCCGGCCCGGAAGAAGAAGAGCGCGGGGATCCCCCGGACCGAGTACCGGGTGGCCCATTCCTGGTTGGAATCGACGTTGACCTTGACCACCTTGAGGCGACCGGCGAATTGTCCGGCCACCTTCTCCAGGGTCGGGGCCATCATGCGGCAAGGCCCGCACCAGGGGGCCCAGAAGTCGACCAGGACCAGCTCGGGGGCCTCCAGGACCTCGGACTGGAACTGCTGGTCCGTGATTTCGTGCAGACTCATCTTCAAAGACCTCCGTGTCTTGTGTCTCAGCATGGATGGATGAGGAGGATCCGGAAAGGATTCAGGAGCGGGCTCAACCCGGCGGATCGGGAAGTCCGGCCAGATGGGTCCTCTCGTCGAAAGAGAACAGGCGCCAGATGGCCGCTCCAGCCAGGCGATTGGTGACCAGGCGGGCGATGCCGGCCCAACCCAGGTGGAAGCGTTCCCACTCCCAGGGGACCGCCTCGATGCCCAGCAGATGCGAGACCAGGACCGCGCTGACCCCGGCGTGGCTGACCACGACCAGCCGCTGCGGGTTGGGTGGGACCCGCCACAGGCGCCAGGCTCCACCCTCGTGGATTCCCATCCGGTGGGAGTCGGTCAGCAGAGGCTCGACGCCGCCCACGATGCGCTCGTGGAAGTGCCGGAAGGACTCGCCACCGGGTGGGCCTTCCCACCACTTCTCCAGGTCCTGGGCCCGGAACTCCTCCATGTAGCGGCGGACCTTCTCGGCCGGAGTCCCCTCCATCCGGGGGGTGCGAATCTCCTCGAGCCAGGGGACGACCGTGGGTTCCATCCCCAGCTCACGGGCCAGGGGTGCCGCGGTCTGACGGCTTCTCAAGAGGGGCGAGACGTAGAACGCGTCGAAATGCTCCCCACCGAGGGCCTGGCCGACCCTCTCGGCCTGCTCCAGGCCGAGAGGCGTCAGCTCGGGGTCATCATCCGCCTTGCCGCCCGGCTCCCACTGGGGTTGGCCGTGGCGGACCAGCACAATCTCCATCATCGGGTCCTGGACCTAGTTCCTCAAGGCCTGCAGAGGGGCCGGAATCCGACCGGCCCTGTGGATGAAGCCAGCCGACGAGAAGGGATTGACCGGAATGATCGGGGCGGCTCCCAGGAGACCTCCATAGGAGACCTCCTCCCCCGCCTTCTTGCCCGGGATCGGCAGCAACCGGACCGCGGTGGTCTTGTTGTTGACCATCCCGATGGCCATCTCGTCGGCCACGATGCCCGAGATGGTCTCCGGGGGGGTGTCGCCCGGAATGGCGATCATGTCCAGACCCACCGAACACACGCAGGTCATGGCCTCGAGCTTGTCCAGGGAAAGGGCTCCCATGCCGGCGCAACGGGCCATCTCCTCGTCCTCGGAGAGGGGGATGAAGGCTCCCGAGAGGCCACCTACGTAGGAAGAGGCCATGGCCCCGCCCTTCTTGACGGCATCGTTGAGAAGCGCCAGGGCCGCAGTGGTCCCATGGGTCCCGCAGCGTTCCAGCCCCATGGCTTCCAGCACCTCGGCCACCGAGTCGCCTCGGGCGGGCGTTGGGGCCAGGGAGAGGTCCAGGATCCCGAAGGGGACCCCCAGGCGACGCGAGACCTCCCGACCGACCAGCTCACCCATGCGGGTGATCTTGAAGGCCGTGCGCTTGACCGCCTCGGCCACCTGACCCAGATCGGCCGTGGGCCCCAGGCGCAGGATTGCCGAGCGGACCACTCCGGGGCCGCTGATGCCGACGTTGATGGTCGTCTCGGCTTCGCCCAGGCCGTGCAGGGCTCCGGCGATGAAGGGGTTGTCCTCGGCCATGTTGCAGAACGAGACCAGCCGACAGCAGGGCAGGCCCAGCAACTCGGGCTTCATGAAGGCCGTCTCCAGGACGATCTCGCCGAAGCGACGGACGGCATCCATGTTGATCCCCGCCCGGGTGGAGGCCAGCGAGAGCGAGGAGCAGACCCGTTCGGTCGCGTTGAGCGCCTCGGGGATCGAATCGAAGAGGACCCGGTCGCTGTCCTTGAAGCCTTTGTGGACCAGGGCCGAGAACCCGCCGATATAATCCACGCCGACCTCGGCCGCGGCGCGGTCGATCGCGCAGGCCAGGGGGACATAGGACTTCTCGCCGGTGGCGGCCCCCACATAGGAGACCGGAGAGACCGCGATCCGCTTGTTGACGATCGGGATCCCGAACTCATCCGAGACCTGCTCGACCACGCGGACCAGTTCCCGGCCCACGGTGAGGATCTTGCGGACCACCCGCTCGCAGGCCGAGCGCATCGTCGGTGCGGCGCAGTCCTGCAGGCTGATTCCGAGCGTCACGGTACGGATGTCGAGATGCTCGGACTCGATCATCCGGAGGGTATCAAGTACTTCGTCAGCAGCAAGCCACATGGCCAGCGCACCTTCCGCATCGATCTCCCCAGTCCTCCGCGAGGCGAGGAGAGTTTTAGACGGGCCCGGACAGGCCCCTCAGCCGGGATCTCCTCCCGTCCGCAGGGCCCTGGCCAGGGAACCGAAGCAGTCGTCTTCCAGGTTCTGCTCCGGACTTTCCAGGAGGGCCCGGAGCCGGGTCCGGATCTCCTCCTCTCCCAGGCCTCGTTCCCGGGCATGGCGGACCAGGAAGCCGGCCAGGGCCAGGATCTCGCCCGGGGGAATCCCCAGTTCGACCAGGTCACGACGGGTCATGGCGCCCCCCCTTCGCCTGGGTGGGGGGCCAGGCCTGCAGCCGGTCTGGCCCCGTCCACCCCGGTGCACAGGACCTCTCCCGCAGGGGTGATCAGGACCTCGGCCTCGGGGACCCGCTCCAGGTCGGCGGCGCAATATCGATCGGTCAGGAAGTGGAGGGTCTGGTTGGACGAGCCCCGCAGGCGGCTTGCCAGATGTCGCCTGGGGTCGTAGGGGCCAGCGATCAGCAGATCCACACATGAGAGCAGGGAATCGGCCTGGGGGAGGGCGCCCACCTCCTCGAAGGTCCAGCCGGTGAAGAGGATCACCGAGAGCCGGCTCTCGAGGCGGACGCCTTGGAGCAGGGCCAGAAGGCCCTGAAGCTGCTCGAGGGGCTCGCCGCCGCTGAGGGTCAGGCCCTCGAGGGCTCCGGAAAGGGGCTTCAAGCCACGCCAGAGATCCGCGACCCCCATCGAGATTCCACCCTGCGGAGGATGGGTGGCGGGGTTGCAGCACCCCGGACAGCGCCGCGAGCAGCCCTGCAGCCACAGGACCGCCCGCAGGCCCGGACCGTTGGCCCGACTGGAGGGGATGAAATCGTGCAGACGCAACTGCGGACCTTCCTCTCGCGGCGGGCTCCTCCACCCTGGCGAGGAGGGCCTCATGCCTGGGGGACCGAGGACCCGGCCGGGGTCGGAGGCCCAAGGACCACGGCATTCTCCTGCCATCTGGAAGTTTCGGCATAGGAGGCAGACTGGGCCCTTCCCTCCACAAGCCACAGGCGCAGGGCCTGGATGGCCTCGACCTGGGAGCGGGACAAGGGAACCTGACGAGCCAGGGCCTGGAGGATGTCCTCCGTGGTGAAGTCCCGTCCGGGGACCTCGCGATCGTTGAAGGCCAGGTACATGGCATCCACCACCGCCTGTTCGATCTCGGCGCCCACGTAGCCCTCGGAGGCTTGAGCCAGGGCCTCCAGATCGTACATCTGGGGGGGGCGCCTGCGCTTCTCGAGGTGGACCTGGAAGATCTCGCGCCTCTCCAGGGCGGTCGGCAGGTCCAGGAAGAAGACCTCGTCAAAGCGACCCCGCCGCAGGAACTCGGGAGGCAGGGCCGCGATGTTGTTGGCCGTGCCGATGACGAAGACGGGCTTGCGTTTCTCCTGCATCCAGGTCAGGAAGCTCTGGAAGACGCGCTGGCTGGTCCCCCCATCCCCCCCGCCGAAGGCGAACCCCTTCTCCATCTCGTCGATCCACAGAAGACACGGCGAGATGGTCTCCACCAGGGCCAGGGCCCGCCGGGTATTCTCTTCGGATTGCCCCACCAGGCCTCCGAAGAGCGCTCCCATGTCCAGCCGGACCAGGGGAAGATGCCAGAGTCCCGCCACCATCCGGGCCGTCAGGCTCTTGCCCGTGCCCGGAATGCCGATCAGGGCGATCCCCTTGGGGGCGGGCAGCCCATAGTCCCGGGCCTCCTGCGAGAAGGCCTTCTCGCGCTGACGAAGCCATTCCTTGAGCACCTCGAGACCGCCCACATCGGAGAGGGTCTCTTCGGGGGAATAGAACTCCAGGGCGCCGGATTCGCGGATGATGGCCTTCTTCTCGGCCATGATCATGTCGATTCCCCGCTCGTCCAGGCAGCCCGCCGGCTTGAGCACGCGGCCCAGTCCATCCCGGACCTCGGCCACGATGGCCTTGCCGAAGACCCGTCGGGCCTGGTTTGCAGACAGGCCCAGGGCGGCCTGGAGGATCTTCTCGCGCCCCAGGGGGGTCAGATCCACCCGGATTCGGGTCCCGGCCACCAGGCGATCCAGGATCTGCTCGAGCTGGGGAATCTCGGGGGGAGGCAACTCCATCAGGAAGACCTCGTCCTTGAGCTCTTCGGGGATCCTCGAGACCGGCGAGCACACGACCAGGCTCTTGCGCGTGAGCTTCAGGCGGGCGGCCAGGTTGCGCAACTGACGGACGATGACCGGTTGACGATCCAGACAGAGGTGGAAGTCCTTCAGCAGGAAGACCGAGTCCCGGGTCTCATCCGCCTTGTCGATGGCCTCCAGGGCGGTCCTGGGATCCCGGGCCTCGGGGCAGACCGGGGGGGGGTGGACCTCCGCCGTGAAGCCGGCCGCCAGGTCCCAGGTCAGGAGCATCCGCCGCCCCGCCTCGCAGATCCGCCGGAACTCCTCCACCAGACGTGCCTCTTCGTGGGTGACCACCCAGATCACCGTGAAGCGGGCCCGCAGGAAGGTCTCGATCTCCTGGCTGAAGTCCATCGGGAACCTCCATGTCCCCGGAGGCTCCGCCCCGGGCCGGGCAGGGGTCGACCGGGAACCAGCGTGTTTGCGGCCCCTTCGCGGGAGGGCGGGCGGGTCCTGGACCAGGAGGGCGCGGTCAGCCCTCGATCTCGTAGGAGTCCTCCTCGAGCACCACGTGGGTCCCCACCTCCAGCTCGATGTCGTGGGCCGTATAGTGGGCATAGATCGCCTGGAGCAGCAGGAGCCCCCCGGCCACCCGGCGATCCGGCAGACCGGCCAGCCCCTCCTGCAAGGCCTCCAGGCCCTCCCTCGTCAGCTCGCAGGGCTTGCCTCCCCAGACCCTCTCCGCCGCGCAGACCCGAGCCAGGCGCTCCAACCACAAAGCCCCCCCCTCGTCAGGTGGCCGGAAGCGCCCGCCCAGGGCCGCGGCCACGTAGCGGACGGGCCAGTGGGGGCTGGCTCCGGCCAGTTCCAGGTCTTCTGCCTGCAGCAGACCGCGAGAGTGCAGGGCGCCCAGGGCGGCGACCTGTTCGGTCGGAAGAGCGGCCCGGGCCAGGACCTGGCGCGGGTCCTCGGGGCCCTCGGCCCGTCCCGAAGCCCCTTCTCCGACCAGCCAGCCCGAGAGCACGGGACCCAGCGGGAGAGGGCCCGGGCTCCCCTCGGGAACCCCGCCGATCTCGCGGACCAGACCCGAGAGTTCCTGGAGCAGGCGGGCCCGGTCCGGGTCCTCGGGCTGGTAGCGCCCGGCGACCATGGCCTGGACGGCACGGGCGATGTGGCGGGCGGGAAGGACCCACAGGAAGCGGAAGAGGGCGTCATGGTTCCGGTTGCGGGCGTTGACCCGGACCAGCAGGTCCGCATCCGCCTCGGTCAGGTCCCCCAGGGCCTTCTCGCGCCGGGGCACGACGAAAAGACCGTTCATCCGCACGTTGCCGCTGTGGACGATGGATTCGCGCACTCGGGCCTGCAGATCGGGAGGAGCGGCCTGGAACTCGGCGCGCAGGACCTGGAACTCGTGGTCGGCCCCCAGATAATCCTCCATGCGCCCGACCAGCACCAGATACAGGAAGGTCCTGCCCTCCTGCGAGTGCGCATGCCCGGCCTCCTCGATCAGGCGGACCAGGGGCTCGCCGCCCTCACCGGCCAGGACCAGGTCGATCATCGCGTCGATGGCGCCCGGCCGCCGACACCGCCTCAGGACCTGCTCGGCCCGGGCCCGGATCACCGGGTCCCGGTCCTCCAGGGCGGCCACCAGGACGGGGATCTCCGGCCCGTCCGAAGCCTCCAGCTCGTCGAGCCGGGCCGCCCCCAGGCTGGAGAGGACCCGGAGTTCCAAGGGCTCTCGGGCCACATGGCCGCAGGCTTCGAGGATCCGGGCCAGACGGGGATCGCGGCGCGAGGCCCAGAACCGACACAAGGCCTCCACCGCGGCCGGTTCCCGGAGGCCCCTCAGGGCCACCTCGGCCCGGGCCGCCAGGGCCGGCCGGGGGGAATCCAGGGCCTGGAGCAAAGCCGGAATGGCCTGTGCCGAGGCCGAATTCCGCTCCAGGGCTCGCAGGGCCAGCCAGCCCAGGATTCCTCCGATCAGGGGTTCCCTCGAGACAGTCCAACGTCCCCAGCGCTCGAAGTCCCGGGGCCTCGGCTCGGACAACTCAGATCTCCCGGAATCGGGGGCGGCTCCCCGCAGCGGAGGATGCCAGGAACGGCAAGGCCTCAGAGGCTCCTGGCCAGGCGGAAGCCGAAATCATAGGGACGATTGAGGAGCGGCGGACCATCCCTCTCGAAACGGCGCCGGGCGCAGGCGAAAGAGTCCGGGGACTCATCGCGCCAGGAGCCCCCGCGCACCACCCGGTTCGGGCCGTCGGGAGGCACCAGCACTCCCCTCCGATAGCGTGCATACGCAGCGACATCATAACCATCCGCACACCATTCCAGGACGTTCCCCGCCATCTGGTAGTGGCCCCAAGGACTGCAGCCCGAGGGGTGGGCCCAGACCGGACAGGTCATGGGGGCCTCCGGAGAGCGCTCCGAGTCCTTCGAATAGCAGCCCAGGTGGCGACAGCGGGACGGATCCCAGTCGTTTCCCCAGGGATGGCGGCGGCCATCGACCCCTCGCGCCGCCTTCTCCCACTCCAGCTCCGAGGGCAGTCGCAGGCCGGACCAGCGCGCATAGGCCTCGGCCCCCGGCCAGGAGACCTGGATCACCGGGTGTTCCTCCAAGCCCGCGCGCACGGTATAGCCTTCCTCGGCGCGCTGGACCGCGCAGTCCCGATCCATGAGGATCCAGCGTTCCCGCTCGGCCTTCTCGGGTTGGACCTCCTCCAGGAAGCGGGCGTACTGCTGGTTGGTCACGGGGTGAAGGGCCAGATAGCAGGCCGGAAGGTTCACCGGGAAGGGTTCGGCGCCCCCCTCATCCCGCCCCGCCCCCCCGGCCAGGAAGACCCCCTCCGGCACCAGCAGCAATAAAGTCCCGTCCCGCGGGTTCTCGATCAGGACGCGGTCCGCCTGCTGCACCGCGCGGTCCAGCGGCTCGGCGGCCCAGTCCTCGGGCCAGAAGGAGGCCAGCGAGAAGAGCCCCTCATAGAAGGCGCGGGTTCCGGGTCGCAGACCTCCCTGGGATGGAGGGGTCATCTCAACTTGACCATGGGCGCCTCCCGCATCAGGGTCTTCCCCGAGAGGAGATCCCGGACGGTCACGCACAGACGCTTCTCGCGGTCGATCGAGAAGCGGGCCTCGAAGCGCGGCTCGCCTCGAGCCGCGGGCGGGTCGGCGTGGATGAAGGCCGTCGAGCCGATCGGTCGGCTTCGGAAGTCCTCCACGTCTTCGCGCGGGCTGTAGCGAGCCGAGCCGTTCTCGGTGAAGACCAGTTCGAAGCCGCCGCCTCCACAGGAGGCCGCCTCGGGCCGGGCCACCTCGTAGATCTGCAGGCCGAGGCGCGACTGCTCGGCATGGCTGGCCTTGAGGGTCAGGACCAGCTCCTCCTCGGGGCGATCCGGGCGGGATATGGAACAGGGATACGGGGTGCCTGCCGGCACGATGGTCTTGAGCACATAGTCTCCCTGCTTCCTGTCATAGGGGCGAAGAGCATACTCGTGTCGGATGCGATCGTCGAAGCCGGCTCCGGCCGCATAGGCCGCCGCCCCCAGGGCCACGGCGTCGAAGGGGCGATCGAAACGGGCGATCTCGCCATAGCGGGTGCGCAGCAGTCGGCGAACCGAAGGGATGAAGCTGGAACCCCCGATCATCAGGCAGGCCCGGAGATCCCCCCGGCGATAGCCGTGCTCGGTGGCCTGGGCCTCGGCCAGTTCCAGTACCGAGTTCAGCTTCGAGAACAGGCCGTTCTCTTCGAGCAGGTCGTCCAGGGCCGTGCGGGTCCAAGGCAGCCTGAGCTCCTCGCCGGTGGCCGGGTCGGGCAGGCGGAAGTCCTCGGACTCGCCTTCGCTCAAGGCCTTCTTGACCCGTTCCGCCTCCCACAGGAGCTGGTTGGCGGCGCCCCTCCCCTGGCCCTGGCTCCGACCGGACCTCTCGAGAACCTGGCGCACGATCCAGCCGTCGATCGTGGCGCCTCCCACCTGGGCCCCGGCCTTCCCCAGGACCCGGCAACGCAGGCGGGCCGGGTCCGGCTCGACCCGCACCACCGTGGCATCCGCCGTCCCGCCTCCGAAATCGAAGACCATGAAGGCCTCTCCGGGCCGAATCCCCCCACCATAGCCCAGCGCCGCCGCCGAGGGCTCGTCCAGGAAGAGCGGGCGGGCCACCCCCGCCGAGCGCACCACCTCGTCCAGCCAGTCCTGATAGTGCTCGAAGGCCTCGACGGGGACCGTGAAGGCCACCTCCTCGGAGGAGAGATCCACCAGCCCGCCGGCCGCCACGAGGATCTGGCGGAGAAAATCGGCCCCGGCCTGGAAATAGTCCACCCGCCCTCCAGGCAGCGCTCGGGGCAGCCTCATCCCCTGGCCCAGGTAGTGCTTCATCCAGCAGAAGGTGGCCGGCGCCGCCCGCAGATCCTCGGGAAACAGGACCTGGCGCCCCACGCGCACGCGGCTCCCCTGGTAGTGGATCAGGGAGGGAACCTGATGGAAGTCCCGACCCTGCCAGGAACCGGCCAGCGCCAGTTCGGCCAGGGCCGGCGTTTGCCCCTGCCCGGCTTCCGGGTCCCAGAGGGCGACGACTGTGTTGCAGGTGCCGAAGTCCACGGCAAGCCGACCGGCCATGTCACCAACCCGGGCGGAGATCCTGGGAGGCCTGATCGGCCAGCTCCGCCTCTTCCTCGTGCTCGAGGGTCAGTTCCCGAAGCAGGACCTGCCCCCCCAGTTGAGCCTCCAGGGCCTCGGTGAGCGCCAGGCACCCCGGGCCCTTGACCCCACGCACCGAGAGCCGGACCTCTCCGTCCGCTGCGATGTCGACCTGGACCTCCTGGATCTCCAAGCGCGTCCTCCTTCCCTGCCCCGCAACCCCTCCTGCCCGTGAAGCCGGGGCGCACGGTGAGCCTCAGACCACCCGGCGCAGGACCAGCCGGACTCCCCCCTCGGCGGTCCGGACCTCCTCGGCCACCGAGAAGCCCTGCTCGGCCAGTTGCGCGCGTACGGCCCGCCGGGCGTAGGCCTGGGTCAGGCGCTGCACGAACTCTTCCTGTCGGAGGTCCTGGATCCCCCAGAAGTCGGCCACCATCTCGAAGGTGTCCCCCACCTGGGCGAAACCGATGTCGTAGCCCGGGGTTCCGCTGGCGATCCGGATCTCGGCCACCCGGGTGACCCCCATGAATCCTCGGATCTCCAGGCGGCCCACCTGGGGGGCGAAGCCCAGGTCGCGCAGCGCCCCGAGAAGGTGTTCGCGGGCCACCAGGCGGGTCTGGATGCGGGTGAAGTGCGACATGGCAAGAGGTTCCCCGTGCCCGGGGAGGGTTCCTGGCCTGGAACGGCTTCAGCCGATCGAGAGGCCCACGCCGCGCTCGCGCGCCTTGCGCCAGACCAGGGCGGCTGCCGAGAGATCCTCCAGGGCCACCCCGACCGACTTGAAGAGGGTCCGGTCGGGTCGAGCCAGGGGGCCTCCGGCCACCAGATCGGCCAGGGTCCTGAGCGAGGACCAGTCGAGATCGGGGACGGCCAGAAGGTCGCCGGCCTCGGTGCGGGCGGATTCCAGATCGTCGACCACCACCAGTCCCGAGCGGCGGATCACCGCCTCGTCCACCTCCCGACGATCGGGTTTGTTGGACCCCACCGGGCAGACATGGCAGATCGGGGCCAGCATGTCCTCGGTCAGAACAGGATCGCGGGTCCAGGTCGCGGTCACCACCAGGCCTGCCCCTGCGACGGCCTCGGCGGCCGAATCGACGGGTCGCGCCTTCAGCCCCAGTTCCTCGGCAGCCCGTCGGCAGAACTCCTCGCGCCGGCTGGCCGAGCGGCTCAGGACCCGGACCTCGGAGAGGCTCAACTCGGCGGCCAGGGCCTCCAACTGCCCCCAGGCCACGGTCCCCGCCCCCAACAGCCCCAAGACCAGGGGGCCGGGAGGGGCCAGATAACGGGCGCTGAGTGCCGTCGCCGCGCCGGTGCGCAGTTGCCCCAGGCGATCCGACTCGACCACCGCCTCCAGGCCGCCCGATTCCAGACCGAAGAGCAGGGTCACGAAGCGGACGCCGGAGGGGCCCGAAAGATAGGTCTTGACTCCGGCCACCCCATCCGGGCGCGAGAGGCCGGGAAGCGTGTGGAGCATCTCCTTGTGGTGACGGACGCGGAAACGGGGAAGCTGGACCGCCTCCCCCCGGGCCAGCCCGCGGAAGGACGCCTCCAGGGCATCGGTCAGCTCACGGGGTTCCAGGAGGCTCGAGACTTCGGATTCGGTCAGGTACAGAGGCATCAGGAACCCTTCGCAGCCTCCGGGTCGCGGCCCTCCCCCGATCCGGGCGCGATCCACTCCCCTCCCCGCCCCCCCCGCTTCTCCTCCAGGCGGATCGGGCCGATCTCGATCCCTTTCTCCAGGCCCTTGAGCATGTCATACAGGGCCAGGGCCGCCACCGACACAGCGGTCAGGGCCTCCATCTCCACCCCGGTCCGGCCGCGGGTGGAGACCCGGGCGCGGACCTCGACCTGACGAGGAGGATGGCACCGGACCTCCAGGTCCACTCCGGACAGGCTCAAGGGGTGGCACAGGGGGATCAGCTCGGGGGTGCGCTTGGCCGCCATGATGCCGGCGATCCGGGCCACCGCGGCGGCATCGCCCTTGGGGACGGAGCCCTCCATGAGCCGCTCCAGGGTCTCGGGGCTCATGCGCAGCCAGGCCGAGGCCAGGGCCTCCCGCTCGGTCTCGGGCTTGTGGCCCACCCCCACCATCCGGGCCTCGCCCGCCGGGCTCAGGTGGGTCAGGGAGTCTCCCACAGCACCGTCCCCGCCCGGCTGAAGTCATAGCCTTCCAGAAGGCGCTCGGCGCATTCCTGGAAATCCCTGGAACGGATCACCCCCAGGAGCGCCTGCATCGAGTAGGAGTTGAAGAGCTTCTTGGGGATCGCCAGATCCAGCCTCTCCGGAAGACAAGGGACGAAATCCAGCCGCAAGGCCTTGGCCGCGGCCGGGATGACCAGGCCGACGTCGGCCGCCCCGCTGGACACGGTCGCGGCCACGGACATGTGGGTGTGGGTCTCGAGGTCGTAGCCCCGAAGGCTGGAGGGGTCCAGGCCCTGGAGGGCCAGATGGTGGTCCAGGAGGCAGCGCGTGCCGGAACCGGCCTGGCGGTTCACCATGCGGACCTCGGGCCGGGCCAGGTCCCGGAGCGACGAGATGCCCTTGGGGTTCCCCGGGGCCACCACCAGCCCCAGGAAGCGCTGGAAGAGGTTGACCAGGACCACGGGCAGATCGGCGGCCTTCTCGCACAGGTAGGGGATATTGTATTCCCCGGTCCGGGAGTCGAAGATATGGGCCGCCGCCAGATGGCACAGGCCTCGTCGAAGGCGCTCGATTCCCGCCTCGCTGCCGGTGTTGGCCGAGAAGAGATGGAGGTCGGGGTTCACGTGCAGAAGATGCGTGCGCAACAGGTCATAACACACGTCATGGGTGCCCAGGAGCAGGATATTGCCGTCGATCCGGCGGACCGGATCCAGACGGCGAACCGCCACGGGCTCGCCGGCCTCCAAGGAGCAGACCTTGGCCGGGACGTGCACCAGGCCGTCGGCACGCACCAGGGACATCAGCAGGGCCGCCCCCCTCGAGATGGGAACCGCCACCCGGCGCCCATCCACGATCCCCACCTTCACCCGCAGGAATTCTTCGACCCCGGCCGGAGAGCACAGGTCATCCGCCAGGACAGCCTCGTCCACGACGGGCTCGCGGGGACGCTGCCCCAGCATGGCCTCGATCACCGGGCGCGCGAAGAGTTCAAAGGTCAGGAACGCCGAGACCGGATAGAAGGGAAGCCCCAGGACGGGCTTGCGCTCGATGGCCCCCAGGGCCACCGAGTGGCCGGGCTTGATGGCCACCCCGTGGACGATCAGCTCGCCCAGGCGCTCGAAGAGGTTGGCCAGCAGCGGAGTCCGGTGGGAAGGTCCCGCCACCACGAGCACCATGTCGTGGCTCCGCGCGGCTCGACGCAAGGCCTCCTCGACCACCTCCAGGCGCTCGCCGACCACGCCCAGGGGACAGGGCTCGGCGCCCGCCCAGTGGACCAGCCCCGTCAGGATGGGCGAGTTGGAGTCGATCATCTCGCCGACCCCGGGTGGGACGCTGGCCGGGACCAGGTTGGAACCCACCGCCAGGATGGCCACGCGGGGACGGCGATAGACCTGGACGGTCAGCACCCCCCCGGCCAGCATGGCTCCCACCTCCAGGGGCCCGATCCGATAATCCCTGGGCAGGATCACCTCGCGGTCGGCCAGGTCCTCACCGGCAGGTCGGACGTTGCGCCAGGGCGTCGAGGCCCGATCCACCTCGACCGTCTCGGTGCTGGCCAGCCGGATCTCGTGGATGGGGACCACGGCATCGAACCCTTCGGGCAGGGCGGAGCCCGTATCGACGAAGGCGCCGTCCCGACCCAGGCGCAAGGCACGCGGTGAGCCGGGGGCGGCCCCCACGGTGTCCCGAGAGCGCAGGGCCAGCCCGTCGATGGCCGCCGCGTAGTAGTGCGGCGAGGAGATCTGCGCGGTCACCGACTGGCTGGTCACCCGACCGGTCGCCTCCCCGGCCGGGATCTCCTCGAAGTCGGCCCGGCGCAGGGCGCGCAGGAACAGCAGCTCGGAGATCCAGCGCTCGCGCGCCTCATCCAGGGGAACCTCCGGCCGTTCCAGGCCTGCGAAGAGACTCTGCGGCATCCGCCTATCCTCCCTTGTCTCGAGCCACGGCCTGCGCCAGCAGGCGGCGGGCCACCTGGGGGTTGGCGCGGCCCCGCGTGCGCTTCATCAGTTGGCCGACCAGGACGTTCAATGCCTTGTCCTTGCCCGAGCGGTATTCCTCTGCGGCCTGGGGATGTTCCCGGAGCACCGCGAGGACCTCCTCCTGGAGGGCCTCCTCGCCCGAGATCTGGGTCAGGCCCAGGCGCTCGACCAGCTCGCCGGGCTGGCCTCCCTGATGGAAGAGGTGCTCGAGAAGCTCACGTCCCCCCTTGTTGGACAGGGTTCCCTCCTCGACCAGCACGAGAACCTCGGCCAGGGCCTGAGGAAGAAGCCTCCCCTGGGACAATCCGATCCCCGACTCCCGGATCAGCCTCGGGATCTCGTTGGCCATCCATGTGGCCACCTCGAGGGTGCCTCCAGCCGCCTCGAAGAAATCGGCCAGCTCCCGGCTGGAGACCAGCCAGGCCGCCTGGGCCCGGCTCAGGCCGGATTCTTCCCTGAAGCGTCGGGCTCGAGTCGCGGGGAGCTCAGGGATCCAGGCGTCCACCTGGTCGAGCCAGCCGCGTTCAAGCGACAGGATCGCCAGGTCCGGCTCGGGGAAGTACCGGTAGTCGTGGGCGTGTTCCTTCCCGCGCATCGAGACGGTGAGGCCTCGCTCCTCGTCCCAGGTGCGCGTCTCCTGACGAACCGGCTCGCCCCTCTCGAGCCGTGCGCGCTGACGCTCCACCTCGAAGGCCAACGCCGAGGAGACCGAGCGGAACGAGTTCATGTTCTTGATCTCGACCTTGGTGCCCAGCTCCCTGGTTCCCACCGGACGCAGCGAAACATTGGCGTCGCAGCGAAGCGAGCCTTCCTCCATCTTGCAGTCGCTCACCTCCAGCCAGCGCAGGAGATCGCGCAGGGCCTCCAGGTAGGCGGCAGCCTCCTCGGGCGCCCGAAGGTCCGGCTCGCTGACGATCTCCAGAAGCGGAACGCCCGCCCTGTTGTAGTCCAACAGGGTGTAGTCGGCCTCGCCCAGGCGGGCCGCCACGTCCTGGCGATCCTCTGCGAGGTGGACGGACTTGCCGGCATCCTCCTCCAGGTGGATCCTGTGGATCCGAACCCGGTGCGGCTGCGAACCCAGCTCGAACTCCAGGGTTCCCTGCCCGGCCAGCGGGCAATCATACTGGGAGGTCTGGAAGTTCTTGGGCATGTCGGGGTAGAAGTAGTTCTTGCGATCAAACTTCGAGGTGGGCGGGATCTGGCAACCCAGGGCCCGGGCCGCCAGGACCAGAAGCTCGATGGCCCGGCGATTGGGCACCGGCAGGGTCCCGGGAAGGCCCAGGCAGACCGGGCACACAGCCGAGTTCGGAGGCGCGCCGTAGCGGTTGGGGCAGCCGCAGAAGAGCTTGGTCCGGGTGGCCAGTTCGACGTGGACCTCCAGGCCGATGACCGTCTCGTAGGCCGTCGCGTCGACCGGTCGGACTCCAGGGGGGTCGCTCATGCCGGCCCTCCGGAAGACGGGCCGAGCTCGGCCGCCGCCAGATGGAAGCCCGTTGCCGACTGAAAAGCCTCCCCGCAGGCCAGGACCCCGCCTTCGTCCCAGGCCCGACCGATGATCTGCAGGCCGGCGGGCAACCCCCGTACGGGCGCCATCGGGACCGAAAGTCCCGGCAGGCCGGCCAGGTTGACGCCCACCGTGTAGACATCGGAAAGGTACATCTCCAGGGGGTTGGAGGTCTTCTCGCCCAGGGGGAAGGCCGGAACGGGGGTGGTGGGCAGCACCAGGAGATCGACCCGGGCCAGGGCCTTCCGGAAGTCCTCGCCCACGACCGAGCGCACCTTCTGGGCGCGCGAGTAGTAGGCCTCGTGGTAGCCCGCCGAGAGGGTATAGGTGCCCAGCATGATCCTCCGCTTGACCTCAGGCCCGAACCCGGCTGCCCGCGTCCGGCGCATCATCGTCGCCACATCCGGCCCGGGAACCCTCAGCCCGTAGCGGACCCCGTCGAAGCGGGCCAGGTTGGATGAGGCCTCGGCCGGAGCCAGGATATAGTAGGCGGGAAGGGCGTATTCCAGGTGGGGCAACTCGACATCCACCAGTTCGGCCCCGCACCCGACCAGGGCCCGGCCGGCCTCCTCGAAGGAGGTCGCCATCTCGGGGTCCAGCCCCCCCAGGAAGGCTCGGGGGATTCCCAGGCGCAGCCCCTCGATCCCCCGGTCCATCAGGGCCTGATAGTCCGGAACCGGGAGATCCCGGCATGTGGAGTCCATCGGGTCATGCCCCGCCAGGACCCCCAGCAACAAGGCGCAGTCCCGGGCATCTCGAGCCAGCGGGCCGACCTGGTCCAACGAAGAGGCGAAGGCCACCAGGCCATGGCGAGAGACCCGACCATAGGTCGGCTTCAGGCCGCTGACCCCGCAGAAGGCCGCCGGCTGGCGGATGGAGCCTCCGGTATCGGAGCCCAGGGCCAAGGGGACCATCCCGGCCGCCACGGCCACCGCCGAACCTCCGCTGGATCCCCCGGGGACCCGCTGGGGATCCCAGGGATTCCGGGTCGGCCCGAAGGCCGAGTTCTCGGTGGAGGAGCCCATGGCGAACTCGTCGAGGTTGGTCTTCCCCACCACGATGGCGCCCGCATCCTGCAACCTGCGGACCACCGTGGCGTCATAGGGGGGCACGAAGGTCTCGAGCATGCGCGAGCCGCAGGTGGTCGGCGTCCCCTTCAGGCACAGGTTGTCCTTCAGGGCCACCGGGAGGCCCGCCAGCGGACCCGGATCCCGGCCGGCATCGAGCTCGGCGTCCACCTGGTCGGCCTGGGCCCGGGCCTGGTCGGCCCGGAGGGCCAGAAAGGCGTGGAGGGTCGGGTCCAGTCCGTCGATCCGGGCCAGGGCCTTCTCGAGAAGATCCCGAGCCCGAAGCTGACGAGCGCGCAGAAGGGGCAGGAGCTGGTGGGCAGGGAGCCGGTACACTCAATCTTCCTCGAGGATCCGCGGAATCCGGAAATAGTCCCCTTGGCGGTCCGGAGCATTGGCCAGGGCGACCTCCGGACCCAGGCCCGCCGCCGGCTCATCCTCGCGCAGGACGTTGGCTGGCGCCTGGAGGGTCGAGGGCACGCCCTCCACGGGGACCTCGGCCAGGCGCCCCACATACTCCAGGACCGAGCCGAGTTGAAGGGCGAAGCATTCGCGCTCTTCCGGCTCGAGATCCAACCGGGCCAGCCGGGCCACGTGGTCCACTTCCCGCAGGGGAAGGCGGGTTTCAGGCTCGCTCAATACCAGGGACCTCCGCTCTGGCGGCGGTTCGAGTCGACCTGGGAGAGTCCTCTGGAGGGAGGTCTCTTCAGTCCTCGGCCCACTCCTCCGCCCAGGTGGTCCGACTCAGGTCCAGATCCGACCAGGCCTGCTGGGCTTCCAGGTCGGCCAGGCGGGCCATGGAATCGGCTTCGAACTCGTGCAGGGCGGAGGAATGGTGCAGGTGATCCCGCCTCCAGGCCAGGAAATGCCTGGCATTCGGGGTATAACGGGCCGAGCGGGCGCGTTCGGCGATCCCGTGGACCAGGCGGAAGAAGTTCTGGAACGAGACGTAGGAGACCCGACCCAGGAAGGCCCGGTAATTAACCAGGGCGGCATCGAAGCGCAGGGGTTCGTGCAGCCCTTGAACGTAGAGGTCCAGATAGAAGGACTCGTGCTTGGAGACGACCTTGCTCTTGTCGACTCCCCCGCGCAGCATGCGGGAGACCCCACCCATCATCTTCTCGATGTTGTAGGCGTCCGTATCGGTCTCGCGGTGTTCGAGCACGGCCCCGAGGGCGACCAGGCGCACCAGTTCCCAGGGGATCTCCAGGGTCTCCTGGGCTGTCTCCACCACCAGGCGATCGTCCCGGAAGGCGCCGGTCTTGACCCGCATCGGCAGGGGCAAGGAACGCTCGTGACGCAGGGGACCTCGAGGGCGGTCGACCTCCTCGCGCAGCACGAAGCCGGGCAGGGGGGGCTGGTAATCCCTCGTCGTGGCCTCGGGGTCCGGCCCGGGAGGAGTGGACTCCGGGATTCCTGCTGGTTCCATGGCTAGACCTGGGCCTGGCCGGCCCCGCCGTAGCGATCATCCCCCTGGCCGGTGATGGTCACCCGCAGGTGGCGGAGCTTCAGGCGCATGTCGTTGGCGTTGTCCGAGTTGCGGATGGCCTCGTCGGCGGTGATCTTGCCCGCCTTGAAGAGCTCCAGCAGGCAGTGGTCGAAGCTCTGCATCCCCTCGGGATGGAAGGAGTCGAGCTCCCGCTTGATCGTGGTGAGCGAGCCCTCGCGCAGCAGCTCGGTCATGCGGGCGTTGCCCAGCATGACCTCCACGGCCGCGACCCTCTTGCCGTCGACGCCGGGAATCAGGCGCTGGGCCACGATGCCCCGGATGTTCATGGACAATTGCTGGAGCACGGGGTTGTGCATCTCGTCGGGGAAGAACTGCAGGACGCGCTCGATGGTCTGCACGGCGTTGTTGGCGTGCAGGGTCGAGAGAACCAGGTGGCCGGTCTCGGCGAAGTAGACGGCGGCCTCGACCGAACTGACATCGCGCATCTCGCCGATCAGCAGCACGTCGGGAGCCTGGCGCAGCGCGCTCTCCAGGGCGTCCTTGAAGCACATGGTGTCGCTGCCCACCTCGCGCTGACTCACGATGCAGGTGGGTTCATCCTCGTGGAGATACTCGATGGGGTCCTCGATGGTGACGATGTGCCCGGGAGCATTCTCCTTGCGATAGCGGATCATCGAGGCCAGGGTGGTCGACTTGCCCGAGCCGGTGGGGCCGGTCATGAGGACCAGCCCGCGCTTCTGCATCGCCAGGGTCTTGAGGACCTCGGGAAGCCCCAACTGCTCGAACTCGAGGATCTCGTCCTCCACCCGCCTCAGCACCATGGCCACGGTGCCCTTCTGCTTGTAGGCGTTGACCCGGAAGCGCCCCACCCCGTCCAGGGCGTAGACGAAGTTGGCCTCGGGGTGATCGCGGTCGAAGCCCTCGCGCTGGCGAACCGGCATGATGGTGTAGGCCAGATGCTCAGTCATCTGGGGGATCAGGGGCTGGCACTCGACCGGATACATGTTGCCCTGGATCCTCAGGAACGGGACGCTGTTGGCCTTGATGTAGACGTCCGAGGCCTTCTCGCGGACCGAAACCGTCAGGACCTGGTCCAATAACTGGCGCAGGTTCTCGACTTCCATGCTTCCTCCTCAGGCCGGTTCGGAAGGCGCCCATTCAGGAAGCCCCCCGATGCCTCTCATCGACCCTTGCATTTCGAGCGCCGGGTCCTGGCGCCCTTCCCGGTCAGGCTTCGCGATCGGCCGATTGGCCCAAGGCGAGTTCCTTTCCTTGCAGCAGGCGCTGGATATTGCCCCGGTGCTTGAAGAGCGCAAAGGCTGCGGCCAGCACCCCGAAGGCGATGTAGACCGGGGAATCCCCGTAGACGATCATCAGCACGGGGACGCTGAGCAGCGCCGCCAGGGAAGCCAGCGAACTGTAGCGGGTCAGGGCCACCACGGCGACCCAGAGCAGGCCCGCCATCGCCGCCACCAACGGGGTCAGCCCCAGAAGGACCCCGAAGGAGGTGGCCACTCCCTTGCCTCCGCGGAAGCCCAGGAAGACCGACCAGTTGTGCCCGGCGATGGCCGCCAGGCCGCAGGCCACCGCCACGACGGGGGCCAGGAGGTCCGGGGCCAGGGCGAAGACCGCCAGTTTCACGGCCAGGAAGCCTTTGAGCAGGTCGGCGGCCAGGACCAGGATCCCCCCGGCCAGGCCCAGGGCCCGGAAGGCATTGGTCGCTCCCACGTTCCCGCTGCCGTGCAGGCGCAGGTCGACTCCCTTCAGACGACGGGCCAGGATCACTCCTGAGGGGAGAGAGCCCAGCAGATAACAGACCAGCAGCACGAGGAGGGTCCAGAGCGGGAACATGAATTCACCTCACTTGACGAACTTCAGCTCGATCGGGGTGCCCACGAAACCAAAGGCTTCGCGCAACTGGTTTTCCAGATAGCGCCGATAGGAGAAGTGGACCAGCTTGGGAGAGTTGCACTTCAGGGCGAAGGTGGGCGGTTGGACCCCCCGCTGGCTGACATACTTCACCTTGAGGTATTCCCCCTTGTAGCCGGGCGGCGGGCGCAAGGCCATGGCCTCCCGGATCACCTGGTTGAGCAGGGGGGTGGGAACGCGCCGGGCCGCCTCGTCGGCGGATTCCAGCGCCGCGTCCAGGATCTCGTGGGTTCCCTCCCCCGTCAGGGCCGACACGAACAGGACCGGCGCGTAGGACAGGAACTCCAGGTCGGCCGCCAGTTTGCGGGTGAACTCCTGCTTCCAGGCGGCCACCCGATCCGGCGGCGCCATCTCATGGAGGAGATCCCACTTGTTGACCAGGATCACGGAGGCTTTGCCGGCCTCGTGGATCTCGCCGGCCACCCGCTGATCCTGGGCCACCACGCCGTCCCGGGCATCCAGGACCAGCAACGCCACGTCGGCTCGTTCCAGGGATTGGGCGGCCCGGACCCCGCTGAAGAACTCGACGTCCTCCTCGACCTTCGCCTTGCGGCGCAGTCCGGCGGTATCCACCAGGCGGATCGGGCGCCCCTCATACTCGATCAGGGTGTCCACGGAGTCCCGGGTGGTTCCCGCCTCGTGGTGGACGATGGCCCGCTCCTCGCCGATCAGGCGGTTGAGCATCGAGGACTTGCCCACGTTGGGGCGGCCCATCAGGACCACCGAAATCTCGTCGAGGTCGGCATCCGACTCGGCCTCGGGCAAAAGTTCCAGGACGCGGTCCAGCAGGTCGCCCGTGCTCACGCCGTGGATGGCCGAGACGGTCAGCGGCTCGCCCAGGCCCAGAGAATAGAACTCGAAGGCCGAAGCCTCGACGGTGAGGGTCTCGGCCTTGTTGGCCACCAGCAGGACGGGGGCTTTCTGGCGACGCAGGATGTCGGCGACCTCCTCGTCAAGAGGATGGACTCCGGATCGCGCGTCCACCAGGAACAGGATCAGGGCCGCCTCCTCGACGGCCTTGCGGGCCTGCTGATGGACCTGCCGGCGCAGCACATCGGGATCCTTGGGGTCGATGCCTCCGGTGTCCACCAGGGTGAAGGTGCGTCCGGACCACTCGCAGAGGCCATAGATCCGGTCCCGGGTGATCCCTGGGGTATCCTGGACGATGGCCGTGCGGCGGCCCACCAGGCGATTGAAGAGGGCCGACTTGCCCACGTTGGGGCGGCCCACGATGGCCACCACGGGCGTATTCCGGGAGGCGATGCGAGGATGGGGCTGGTTCAATTTCTTCCTTCCTTCCGGGCTCGGCCGCAAGGCGGAGGCCCCTGGTCGATCAAGGACTGGATGCTGGCCATGACCTGGTCACGGACCTCCTGGATGCGTTCCTTGGAGGGCTCTGGCTCCTTCTTGAAGCGCAGCGGAGGCCCGAAGCGAATCCCCAGGGGCGGCCCGCCCGGCAGCATCCGACGGCGGAGCGTCTCACGCGTCCGAAACACCGCGACCGGGACCACCGGAGCCCCGGTCCGCAGGGCCAGGACCGCCACCCCGGTGCGGGCCGGGCGCAGGCGGCCATCCCGCGAGCGGGTCCCCTCCGGATAGATCCCCACCAGACGCCCACCCTCCAGGTGGGCCCGAGCGCTCTCCAGGGCCGGACGCTGCGTGGGCCGACTTCCCTGGCGGTCCACCTCCAGGCAGCCGCAGGCCCGCAGGAAACGTCCCAGGAGGGGAAGCGCGAAGAGCTCCCGCTTGGCCATGAAGAAGACCTGGCGATGCGGGATGGCCGTGGCCAGGAGGGGGGGGTCCAGGAAGGACTCGTGGTTGCTGGCCACGACACAGGCCCCCTGGTCGGGGATGTTCTCCAGGCCCTCTTCCCAGGCCCGATAGAGCAGGCGGAAGAAACCCCGGAGGGTCACCTGCCCGAAGCGGTAGGTGGGCAGGATCCTCTCGACGGGTTTGCGGGACCTCATCGCGAGGACTCCTGGAACCTGGCCACCACCAGGTCCACGACCTCCTCGGCGCTCATCGCGGTACAGTCCAACCGCTCGGCGTCCTCGGCCACCCGCAGGGGCGAATCCTCCCGGGACGAGTCGATGTCGTCGCGCTCGCGCAACTGACGCGACACCTCCTCCCGGGAGAAGTTGCGCCCCTCCGAGAGGAGGTCCCCCAGGCGACGGCGAGCCCGCTCGGCCAGGTCCGCGTCGAGATAGAACTTCAGACGGGCCTCGGGCAGGACCACGGTGCCGATGTCGCGGCCGGCCATGATCACCCCGCCCTGCTCGGATTTCAAGCGCTGCCTCCGGACCATGTCCCGCCGCACCCCCGGAACGCTGGCCACCCGGGGGACGGCCCGGGAGACCTCGGGCGAGTGGAGCTCGGCGGTGATGTCCACCCCGTCGACCAGCAGGCGATGCCCGGCGGCCGACTCGGGATCCGGCTCCATGTCCAGGCGCATCCCGCAGGACAACTCCTCCAGGGCGGCCTGGTCGGCCAGGTCCAGTCCCCGTTGGAGGGCCTGGAAGGTCACCGCGCGGTACATGGCCCCGGTATCCAGGTAGACCAGGCCCAGGCGCGAGGCCACGAGCCGGGCCACCGTGGTCTTCCCGCTGGCCGCGGGTCCGTCGATGGCGATATTGGGAAGCTTCGTCATGAGTGCCTCAGGCCCCAGGTTTTCTGGCATCGGGCCGACAGCGGGGATTCTGACCCCGAGCCCCTGGCTCCTCCAGATCAGAAATCCAGGTAGAAACGGCCGCCCGGCCGGGCCACCACCAGTGTGGCGCTGTCCAGGTAGAGCCTGGCCACCCTCTGCACATCTTGCGGCGTGACCTGCTGGAGATGGCGCAGATAGTAGACATCGGACTCGTAGCCCAGACCCAGGATCTCGGCCTGGGCCAGATGGAAGGCCTTCCCCTGATTGGTCTCGCGCTCCAGGAGGTAGTTGCCGACCAGCTTGCGCCGGGTATCCTCCAGCTCGCGCTGCGAGACTCCCTCCTTCTTGAGCCGATCCACCTCGGCCAGGATCCGGCGCCGGCTCTCCCCGACGCTGTTGGGCCGGGTGATGATATAGGCCAGCATGTGCGAGGGCCCCTCCAGGTCCGGATAGATCGAACCCAGCTCATAGGCCAGTCCCCGCTTCTCGCGCAACTCCGTCCACAAGCGTGAGGACAGACCTTCTCCCAGCAGGCCATGCACCACCCGCATGGCGGCGTAGTCCCGCGACGAGAGGCTGGGGGCCGGATAGCCCAGGAAGACCCAGGCCAGCCGCGAGCCAGCGGAAAGGAAGACCTCCTTCTCCGAGGCCTTGGGCTCCCACTGGATGTTGAGCGAGGTCTCGCGCAGCGCCTCGAGTCCCGTGAATTCCCGACGCACCAGGGTTGCCAGGGCCGCTCCATCCACCTTGCCGGAGACCGAAAGGACCATCCGGTTGGGCACGTAGTAGCGCTGGAAGTAGGTGTCTACCGCCTGCGGGTCCATCTTCCGGACAGCCCCTTCGACTCCCGAGGGAGTCCGCTTGTAGGGGTGGTAGCGATAGAAGGTATCCAGGAAGACCTCGTAGAGCGCCGAGAAGGCCCCCTGATTGCCCTGGAGGGCCACCAGGGCACGCTCGCGAGCCTGTTCCACCTCGGGCGTGGTGCTGGAACGCTGGCGCAAGGCCTGCCCCAGCCGGGTCACCAACAACTCGAGGTGTTCTGGAGTCGTCAACACGCTGATCCGGGCATAGTCCGCCTCGGCGCGGGTGGTGACCACGCTTCCGGTGATCTCCACCACGTCCTCGCCGGAGGGGTCCTTGGTGATCCGGTCGGAGAGGATGTCCTGGATCAGGCTGGTCAACCCGGTCAGGTTGCTCCCTTCCTGTTGGACTCCGGCGCGAACCAGAAGCTCCAGGGCCACGATCTCCTCGAAGGGCGACTCCTGCACCAGCAGGACCAGCCCGTTGGGCAGCACGGTGCGCGTGACCGGCGGGGTCGGGATGGTGCCGAGCGAGGCCGGAGCAGGCCGCGGAGAGGCCAGTTGCGGCAGATCGGGCAACTGCGCCGAGGCCGGCGCCCCCCGGAGGAGAAGCCCCAATGCCAGAAGACAGACCAGGTTCCAGGAAGAGCGGGGCCAGGCCTTGCGGAAGACGGAGGACCTCATCGCGTCGCCCTCTCTTCATCCCGGGTGGCGCCGCGGGCCTTGACGACCAGGCAATAGCGCCCCGACCCGAGGTACTTTCGGGCCGCCTGGATCACGTCCTGACGGGTCACCTTCTCGATCTCCTCCAGATACCCCGTCGCAAAGTCCACCTCGTCGATGGCCGCATAGAATCCCAGGCTGTCGGCCTTCCCGGAGTTCGTCTCGTTGCCCAGGAGATAGGTGCTGCGCAGGAAGTTCTTGGCCCGCACCAGGTCCCGGTCGCTGAAGTTCCCTTCCCGGACCTTCTCGATCACCGCCAGCAATTCTTCGCGAAGGGCCTCTTCCTTGCCCGCGGGTGCCACCCCCGAAACCACGATCAGCCCCGGGTGGCGCTGGGTCAGGAAGTCCACGCCGGCCTCCATGGCCTTCCGGGTGTCCACCAGCTCCCGACCCAGAAGCGAGCCCCGGCCGATTCCCAGCATGAAGGCCAGGACATCGACCTGGTAGATGTCGGGACGATCCTTCACCGAGGGGCCGGGATAGCCCAGGAGCACGAAACTGGTCCGGGTTGAAGGCGAGGTCTCGACGGCCAGGACCTCCTGATCGGGAGGCGCAACGGGCTCCGGCAGGACTTCCGGGACGGCATTCTCGCGGCGGAAGGTTCCGAAGAGCTCGCGGGCCCGAGGCAGCACCTCCTGAAGTTCCACGTCCCCGACGATCACCACGCTGGTCCTCTCGGGAGCATAGAAGGAATCGCGAAAATCCAGGAAGTCCTGGCGCTGGAAGCGGGTGATGTTCTCCTCGGTGCCGATGATCGGCTTGGCGTAGGGATGCTGGGCGTAGGCCATCTCATACAGCCGGGTGCCCATCACCCGCAACGGACTCTCGGAACCCAGGCGGTATTCCTCCAGGACGGCCTTGCGTTCCTGGTCCACCGAGTCCTCGGACAGCTCCGCGTGGATCAAGGCATCCGCCAGCAGGCTCATCCCCTGATCCACCTGCATCCGGGGCAGGTTGATGTAGAAGTGGGTGAAGTCCCGGGTGGTGGAGGCATTGGTCGTGCCGCCGATGGCCTCGATGGCCCTCTTGAACTGATGCCCCGAAAGCTCAGGGGTTCCCCGGAAGAAGAGATGCTCGTAGAAGTGGGTGATCCCGCTGGTCTGGGCGGTCTCTTCGAAGCTGCCCACCTTGACGAAGACGTTCACAGAGACCGTGGGCGAGGAACGCGTCGGCAGGACCAGCAGGGTGGCCCCATTGGGAAGGAGCTCGCGATGGGGCTTCTCCAGGGCGAGGGCGGGCAGGGCCGCGCCCAGCAGCAGCACGAGCCCCAGAACCAGGGTGCGGGCGCGGCGGACTCCGCGTCGGGCCAGGCTCACGGGCGGGTCGGGATGGACCCCGGAGGGCCGGGCGCAACGGCAAGAGATGGATTCGGACTGAGGGCTCGGCCTGGACACCTGGCAGGTCCTCCCTTTCTTTGAAGACAGGTGGGCCCGGGGGCCCCGGACCTCCCCGACTCGTCCAACCCCTTGGACCCATCGGTGTTCCTGGAAGGTCCCGAGAAGGGGCGGGAGCAGAACACGCCCGACAGGCGGACGGCTCGTGAGCGCGAGCGCTGCGCGGCCGAGCCATCTTATCACGCCCCCTCCGGAGGCCACAACCATTCCCCTGTAAAAGAAGAAGGCCGGCCCGAAGACCGACCTTGGTTGGTACCGCGTAGGGGATTCGAACCCCTGATTTCCGCCGTGAGAGGGCGGCGTCCTAAGCCTCTAGACCAACGCGGCGCGAACTGGCTGCCGGGGAAGGATTCGAACCCTCGCGTACGGATCCAGAGTCCGCTGTCCTACCACTAGACGACCCGGCAATCTTTCCTTC
>JALHDH010000037.1 GCA_022839105.1 bacterium | reverse complement strand
GTGACGTGGAGGGGTTTGTCGTGCTCGGGGTTCCGTTTGCCGACGGAGGCCGAGTGGGAGTATGCCTGCCGTGCGGGGACGACGGGTGCGCGTTACGGGGAGCTGGACGCCGTGGCCTGGTACAACGGCAACTCCGGCCTTACCACCACCCATCCCGTGCGAGGCAAGCAGCCCAACGCCTGGGGCTTGTATGACACGCTTGGGAACGTATGGGAGTGGTGCTGGGACTGGTATGCTTCGTATCCGCAGGGTGTGGTGACGGATCCTGTTGGCCCTGATTCGGACTCGTTCCGGGTGGGCCGGGGCGGTTCGTGGCGCCGCGAGGCGCGGTGCGCTCGCGCGGCCTGTCGCGACTACTGGGCCCCCGGCCACCGCGACGGCATTCTCGGCTTCCGCCTTGCCAGGTCGCTGCCGTAGGCAGCGGGCTTGGACCATTGACTCTTGAACCCTGGAACCCTCGGCCCTTTGTCAATCAGCGGAGTCGCCCGGCCCAGGGCCGTAGCGAAGCCGGCCCCGGGCCAGGCGACGGAGCGTCCGCCTGGGTTGGTTGCCGGGGTGCCCTCTGAGGGCACCCCGGCAACCCGCGAGTGCGTGAATCCGGGGGCGACCTCCAATGGCGGTTTTCTTTGCATTGCTTCATTCGAAGGGGTGACGATGACAACAAGAGTCACCGTTGCAAGCAGGAGGAACCGGGTAGATTTCTCGAAAGCCGCTCAGTCGGGGGCACAGGTGGGTGCCACCTTGGTCATGGTGCCTGCCATAAGGTGAGAGCATGGTCAGGGCTGGCATTCTGGGGGGCAGATGGCATGGGGAATGGATCAGAGCATGCAAGAGTGCGATGGGTTGAATTCTGGGGAGACTTCTTGCGATGGGCCACCTGATGACCCTCCAGTTGACAGGCAGGAATTTGAACGTCTGTTTGTGGAAATCCGGCCGAGGCTCTTGTCCTTCTGCCGCAGGAGGACTGAGAGTCTTCAGCGCGCCGAGGACCTCTTCCAGATTGTCTCGGAGCGTGCATGGCGCAGCTTTGCGACCTTTCGCGGCGAAGGTCGGTTCTTACATTGGATTCTCAGGATCGCTCGTAACGAGCTCCCTCGCCGCGAGCCAGGTCTTCCCTCGCATCGGCTGAAACAGCCAGTCTCTCTTTCTTCGTTGGAGTCAATCCTGGAGACGAATCCTGGGCATCCCGTCATCCGCGATGCCAGTTCCGAGATCCAACACGGGAGTACGTTACCCCCTGGTGTCATGCGGGCGGTGATCCCCGAGGCCGGCTCTGAGAATTTCCTGAGCGGACTGGAGGTCCAGGTCCTGTTGTTGCGGTTGGACCACCCCAAGAGCCCGCTTGCCGAACTGGCGCCCAGGCTGGGCATAACACACCAGAATTTCGCAACCATCAACACTCGGGCCTACCCCAAGCTCCTGGTATACTTCCTGACCAATTTTGCCCGGTTCTTTGGCTCTTGGGACCTGGTTCGGCAGGCTTTCGAACGGGCTCAGTCCTGCCCGAGGGATCCGTTGACCGCGAAGGAATCCCTCACGTTCGAGAATCTCGTGATTCTGCGGCGTACCCGCTGGAGCCTCAAGGGATCCAAGGGCATCCTTCGCTCGGCCTGCAGCAAGGTGGCCCGCCACCTCTGGTGGATGTTCTGAGGTCGGGCGCCCGGGTCAGCAGCCTCTGAAGCGTTGCTCCCTGAGTTGGGCGCTGGCGCGAATGCTGCGTCGGTTGCCTCGCCGGGTCTCTTACACCCCCGCTGTGTCGTAGAAGGTTCTGTTTGCCTTCAGCAATTCTGGACTTTTCGCTCATCGCGGGGAGCACAAGATCCCTCGGCGATGCTGGGTCCGGATACTCCACACAGGCTCATTGATTTCGATGGCGACGGATGCGTGACGAGGCTCCGTTCCGAAGGCTGCCTCAAGGCGATCCATTCTGCTGTTGCCAAGAAGATTCGCCACAATCCTGTAATACCATCTGACGAGGCAGGTCCATGCCAGTTGGAGGGACCGAAGCGAGATTCCGGTCGACTGCTTCTTGAGTCTGGCGTGACAGGAGGGGCCGTTGCCAGTCACGCCGGACGGTCGCGGCGAACCGGGTCCGACTGGGAGGCATGGAGATGATCAAGCTGGGCAAAGTCTGTGGCATACCTGTTCTGCCGCATCCAGACGTGCAATGGGACCGCTTGTCGCAAGGAATTCTGCCCGAACTCGCACTCCGTCTGGCACCGTACTCGCTGGTCTCTCAGGGCGGGCTCCTGGCCTTCGCCCAGGGCTGGGGTGGAGGAGACGGTTTCCTGGATTCCAGTGGCGTGGAAGGAAACCGGGCAATGCGCCGCAACGGGTCCAGAGGACGCGGCCCGCTTCTGTCAATCCTGTTGTGTGTGCTGATGGTGGTCGTTGCTGCTGCGGTGTGGACGGATGTCATTGAGGGCGCCGGATCGCCCGTCATGTTCATTGGCGATCCGAGGAGTTCCTCGCCAGGTCTCAGCGGCTTGGTGACCTTGAAGCCGAATGCTCAGGGGCGGGAGCGCTATCAGGTGCAGGGGGGGGGTCCGGTGCTGGTGGCTATACCGGCAGGGCGGTTCAAGATGGGGAGTCCACCCGACGAGGAGGGACGCTGGCCTGACGAGGTTCCGCGCGAGGTGGTCCTGAGCCAGGGATTCCTGTTGGGCGAGGCGCCCGTGACGCAGGCGGATTTCGCGATGGTGATGCGAACCCGGCCCTCCGGGCGGCAGGGCTCTGCGCGGCCGGTCGAGAGGGTTTCCTGGCTGGAAGCGGTCCAGTACTGCAACGCCCTGTCTCGGGGTGTCGGGCTCGAGGAAGCCTATGTGATGAATGGGGCAGAGGTGGTCTGGAAGGGATTGTCGTCTCCCGGATTCCGCCTGCCCACCGAGGCTGAGTGGGAATATGCCTGCCGGGCGGGCACCAAGGATGAGATCCACCCGGAGAACCTGGACAATGAGGCCTGGTACGACCTCAACTCTGAATTCGAGACTCATCCCGTGCGATGGAAACAGCCCAACGCTTGGGGTCTGCACGATATGATCGGGAATGTCTGGGAGTGGTGCTGGGATTGGTATGGGAACCCTGGCTCCGGCCCGACGGTGGATCCGTTGGGCCCTGATTCGGGCACCTATCGGGTAAATCGCGGTGGCTCGTGGCGCGGTCAGGCACGATGCGCACGGGCGGCCTGCCGCAGTTTCTGGCCCCCCGATTGTCATAACGACGATCTCGGATTTCGTGTTGCCAGGAGCCTGCCATAGCTTTCCCTGGGAGCTCCCCCCTCTTCTTCAACCTTTTCCGCCCCGTTCTCTTCGTGCTAAGATAACGGGCATGCGCATCGAGGTGAAGGTGGCCCTGCTGGACGCGCAGGGCGAGCGCTTCATGGGGGCGGGTCCCATGTGGCTTCTGGAGGGGATCCGCCAGACGGGTTCGATCCGCCAGGCGGCCCTGGCCATGGGGATGTCCTACGCCAAGGCCCACCGCCTGCTGGGGCGTCTGGAGCAGGCCCTGGGTGTGAGGCTCCTGACCCGGCGCATCGGCGGCGCCGAGCATGGCGGGGCGGGGCTGACGCCTGAGGGGATCGAGTTCCTCGAGCGCTATACCCGGGTGTGTCAGGCGCTCCAGGCTCGGGCCCGCGACGAGGAGGAGGCCTTCGGCCGCTTCTGCGGCGAGCTGGCTTCCCGCCAGGCACCCCTGGCCCTGGGGGCTTCGCAGGGGGAGGGCCGGGGATGAGGCTGCACTTCACGACCCGCGAGATGGCCACCCTGGCCATGCTGGTGGCCTGCAATGCCGCCATCGAGTTGACCCTGGGCAATCTCCTCCACGCGATTCGCTCTCCCATGACCGGCTCGTTGCTGGTGGGATTGAACCTGGTGGTCTACGCCATGGGCCATCTGCGGGTTCCCCGCCCCGGGGCGATCCTGGTGATCGGGGTGGGAACGGCCTTCCTGAAGTTCGCGTTGGCGGGCTCCTTCAAGATGCTGGCCCTGCCGGCCATCGTCCTGGAGGCGGCCCTGATCGATCGGGTCGTCTCCAGCGGGGGCCTGAACCGGGTCACGCTGATGCTCTCCGGGGTGCTGGCCAGCGTCTTCTCCTTGGGCTGGAGGCTGACCACGGCCTGGGTCTTCGTCGGGATCGAGCCCGCCGTCACCCTGGCCCGCCTGGTCAACGAGGACTTCGCGACCCGGGCTCCGTTCCTGGGCCTCCTGGCCGTCATGCTGGCCTCGCGGATCCTGGCGGGGGCGCTCTTCGGCCTGCTGGCCTGGCGGGTCCTGGCCCTGGTCGAATCGGCCCTGAACAACGGGGCGGAGCCCTGAGGTGGAGGGGCTGCGGACCCTTCCCCAGGCTTTGGAACTGTGCATTTCCGGCGACTTCTGGACCTGGGAGGAACGCTATTCCTCGCCGCGGCGTCGGCCCCGACGCGGACCCTCGGCCTGGCTGGTGACCCACGCGGATCGCCTGCCGCGAGGTCGGGCCCTGGACGTGGCCATGGGGGAGGGGCGCAACGCCTTGTTCCTGGCCCGGAGAGGCTTCGAGGTCACGGGGGTCGATCGTTCCCCCACGGCCCTGGCTACGGCTCGGGCCCGGGCCCGGGAGGAGGGTCTCGAACTCGAGCTCCTGCGGGCCGATCTCGAGGCATGCGAACTGCCCGCCGGCCCCTTCCAGGTGGTGCTGGTCATGCGCTACCTGCAGCGCAGCCTCTTCGAACCGCTCGCTCGGGTCCTGGCGCCGGGGGGGATCCTGGTCTATGAGAGCTTCACCCGGGATTACCTGAAGTACGGGCCCCGGAATCCGGAGCATCTGCTGGAACCCGGCGAACTGCGCCAGGCCTTCCGGGACCTGGAGATCCTCTCCTATCGCGAGATCGAGGATCCCGAGCACGGCGAGGCCCGGGCCAGCCTGCTGGCCCGCAGACCCTGAGGGGCCCTCTCCCGGAGAGGGCCCCTCAGGGCTTCATTCCTGCACGTAGTGGGGCAGGGCGATCGGGCAGGGTTCCAGATCCCAGATCTCGCGGGCGTATTCCTGGATGGTCCGGTCCGAGGAGAAGTGCCCCAGACGGGCCACGTTGAGGATGGCCCGGCGGGTCCATTCCTCCTGGTCCCGGTACAGCCGCGAGACCTCCTCCTGGGCCCGGAGGTAGGCGGCGAAATCGGCCAGCACGAAGTAGGGGTCGCTGCCGACGAGGTTGTCGAGAAGCGGGCGGAACACGTCGGGTTGTTGGGGGCAGACCTCGTTGCGGGCCAGTCGGTCGATCACCTCGCGCAGCTCGGGGCTGGCCTGGATGCAGTCCACGGGATTGTAGCCCCGGGCCCGGCGCTCGGCGACCTCGGGGGCCGTCAGGCCGAAGAGGAAGAAGTTCTCGGGCCCGACCAGGTCGCGGATCTCCACGTTGGCCCCGTCCAGCGTTCCAATCGTCAGGGCACCGTTCAGGCCGAACTTCATGTTGCCCGTCCCCGAGGCTTCCTTGCCTGCGGTGGAGATCTGCTCGGAGAGCTCGGCGGCGGGGACGATCTGCTCGGCCAGGGTGACCGAGTAGTTCTCGAGGAAGACCACCTTGAGCCGACCGGCCACGTCGTGGTCGTGGTTGACCAGCTCGCCGATGGCGTTGATCAGGTGGATGATCTTCTTGGCCAGGTAATAACCCGGAGCCGACTTGCCCGCGAAGAGGAAGGTGCGCGGGACCAGGTCGATCTGCGGGTCCCTCTTGATCCGGTTGTACAGGTGCAGGACATGCAGGGCGTTCAGGTGCTGGCGCTTGTATTCGTGGAAGCGTTTGACCTGGACGTCGAAAAGCGAGTCCAGGTTCACCTCCAGGCCGTTGTGGGTCCGGATCCAGTCGGCCAGCATGGCCTTGTTCTCGCGCTTGATCCGGCGGAACCGGGCCCGGAAGCGGGCGTCCTCGGCCAGGGGCTCCAGGGCTTTCAGCCGCGAGAGATCCGTGATCCACCCCTCATCTCCCAAGGCCTCGGTCAACAGGCGCGCCAGACGGGGGTTGCATTGGGCCAGGAAGCGCCGGGGGGTGACCCCGTTGGTCCGGTTGTTGAAGCGCTCCGGCCACATCTCGGCGAAGTCCCGCAAGACTTCGGTTCTCAGCAGTTCGCTGTGCAGGGCGGCCACGCCGTTCACCGAGTGCGAACCGACGCTGGCCAGGTGGGCCATCCGGACCAGCCGCGGCTGGTCCTGGAACAGGGACATCCTCTGCACCCGGGCCTCGTCCCCCGGGAAGCGCGCTCGGACCTCCTCGAGGAAGCGGCGGTTGATCGCTGGAACATCTCCACCGGCCACTTCTCCAGGGCCTCCGAGAGCAGGGTGTGGTTGGTGTAGCCGAAGCAGCGGACCGTGATGCGCCAGGCCACCTCCCAGGCCAGGCCGTCCTCGTCCAGCAACAGGCGCATCAGCTCGGCGATGGCGATGCTGGGATGGGTGTCGTTCATCTGGATGGCCGCCCGGTCGGGGAGAAGCTCCATCGACTTGTGGGCCTGCCGATATCGGCGCAGGATGTCCTTGATCGAGCATGAGACGAAGAAGTACTGCTGCTTGAAGCGCAGCTCCTTGCCCTGCATCGAGTTGTCGTTGGGGTAGAGGACCTTGGAGATGTTCTCCCAGACGGTCTTCTGGTGCACCGCGTCGGCGTAGTCGCCGCGGTCGAATTCTTCGAAGTCGAACTCCTGCACCGCCCGGGCGCTCCACAGCCTCAGGGTGTTCACGGTGTTGTTGCGGTAGCCCGGAATCGGGGTGTCGTAGGGCAGACCCAGGACATCCTCGGTGCCCACCCAGCGGTAGCGGAGATCGCCGCGTTCGTCCTGCCAGGGCTCGACGCTGCCGCCGAACTGGATCCTCTGGACGTACTCGGGGCGGGGCACCTCCCAGGGATTGCCGTAGCGGAGCCACTCGTCGGGCTGTTCGACCTGCTCGCCCTGGACGATGTGCTGGGCGAAGATCCCATACTCGTAGCGCAGGCCGTAGCCCATGGCCGGATAGGCCAGGGTGGCCAGCGAGTCCAAGAAGCATGCGGCCAGGCGCCCCAGGCCGCCGTTGCCCAGGCCGGCATCGGGTTCCTGTTCCATGAGGCTCTTGAGGTCGACGCCCAGGTCGTCCAGGGCCTGTCGGGTCTCCTCGGTGATCCCCAGGGCCAGCAGGTTGCTGGCCAGGGCCCGCCCCATCAGGAACTCGGCCGAGAGGTAGTTCACCCGCTTGAGATCCTTGGCCTTGTAGGCCTGCTGGGTGCGGATCCAGCGCTGGATCAGGCGATCCCGCACGGTGTAGGCCAAGGCCAGGTAGCGGTCGTGGGGGGTCGCGGTGTACTCATCCTTGCCCTGCAGGTAGTACAGGTTGTCCTTGTAGGCACGGCGCAGGACCGCCGCGCTCATCCCGGTGCGATCGTCCTCGATCACCACCGCGACCTGGTGACCCTCGGCATGAGGGCCACCAGGCTCAGGCTCGGTCGAGGTCTGCATGTTCCGGTCCACCTGGCCGGTCAGCACCTGGGGCTTGTGGGTCGCGCGGCGGGCCACCCGCGGCGCAGGGGGGGTCCCCCCCTCAGGCTTCTTGGTCATCAGCGCACACCTCCGGAATTCCCCCGAGGAGACGCGCCCCCCCGGTCCCACTGATTTCCCGACGAGCCCGGCGGGAACCTCCAGGTCGGAGCCTCCGAGGCCACGACCGAGACCCTCCGGACCCGGTTCGGGCTTCTCCAGGCAGTCCTGGCGGGAGGGCACGTCAAGGGAGCCGCCACGCAGGCCCCGCCGCCGCCGGCGTGGAATCCCTCCTGACCCGGGCGGCCGGGGGACCTTCCCTTGCGGGGGCAGTTTGGAGGAACCGATGCGCATGATCTCCAGCCGTGGTCTGGGCCTCCTGGGGGCCGCCCTGCTCCTGCTGGCGCTGGCGTGTGGCCCAGGCGGGGGAGAACCCCCGGAGATTCCGGCCTTCCTCCTGCCCCAGGGCGCCACCCGACCCCTCGAGGTGGTCTTCTCCTCTCCCCAGGGGCAGCTCAAGGAGCTCCCCGAAGGGGCCGCCGCCACCCTGATCTTCAATCAGCCCATGGTTCCCCTGGAGGGCCTGGGCGACCCGGGAGCGCCTCCCGACGTCACGATCCGGCCTGCGATTCCAGGCCGCTGGGAGTGGAAGGGGACGGCCACCCTGGTCTTCCGCCCGGAGGGTGAGCTTCCCCGGGCCACCCGATTCGAGGTGGGCGTTCCCGCCGGCCTGAAGTCCTTCTCGGGCCAGGCCCTGGCAAAGGGATACGAGTTCAGCTTCACCACACCTCGCCCCGATCTGGCCCGCTCGGTCCCGGCCAACGGGGCCGAGTTCGTGCGTCCCGAGGCCGCCTTGCTGCTGGCCTTCAATCAGCCTGTCGAGGCCACCCCGGCGGCCCAGGCGATCACCCTGCGGGCGGGCAGGACCAGCCTGGCGGTTCAGGTCCGGCCCCCGACCGAGGAGGAATGGAAGACCTTCCAGGATCGCTCCACCGGGGAGGAGGCGCCGCCCGATTCGGCCCGCAGGAATCTCCTGGTGGTCCAGCCCTCTTCCCCCATGGCCCTGGGCACCGAGCATACCCTGGAGATCGCCGCCGGCCTGAAGGGGGCCTCCGGCGCGGAGCTGGGCCTGGAGAAGACCCGGACCGTCCGTTTCCGCACCCTGAACAGGTTTGCCGTCTCCGGCCTTTCCACCGAATCCGGCTGGCGGCCCGACGGGGCCCTGGTCCTGAAGTTCTCCAACCCGGTTTCGCCGAAGCAGCTCGTCGGAAGCCTGCGCTTCGAGCCCGAGGTCCGGCTTCCCGAATGGTATGCCAGGGACGACTCCGCGCGGACCGAGATCTACCTCTACCTGCCCTTGAAGGCGCGCACGGCCTACCGGGCCATCCTGGCCAAGGACCTGAAGGATGAGTTCGGGAATCCGCTGGGAGCCGCCTGGGAGAAGCGCTTCACCACGACGGACTTCTCGCCGGCCCTGAACCTTTCCGGAGCTCAGGGGATCCTGGAGGCCAGGGGGGATCTCCGGCTCCCGGTGGGTCTGAGGAACCTCGAGAGCCTGCGGGTCCGCATGGCTCGGGTCGCTCCCGAAGACCTGGTTCCGCTGCTCGAGAACGAAGAAGCCTTCTGGTCATCTCGCCCCTTCACCCCACCGGGGGGCTACCAGGTGGACGAGGAGTGGACCCCCGTGGTTCCCCGGAACCAGATGGTGGATCGCCCCCTGGACCTGTCCCGGGCCCTGGGAGGGCGCCGGACGGGCCTGGTCTATCTCCAGATCCAGGCCGGTGAAGGGGAGTGGTCCTGGGACCAGAGGATGCTGGTGCAGGTGACCGATCTGGGGTTGACGGGCAAGTTCTCGGCCGAGGACACCCTGGTCTGGACCACCAGCCTGTCCGGGGCCGAGCCCCGACCGGGCCTTTCCGTCGAGATCCGCGACGCCGCCAACCGGGTCCGCTGGAGCGGCCGCACCGATTCCAAGGGGCTGGCGGCGGCCCCCGGCTGGGCTGGAATGGGGCTGGAGAAAGGCGAGCGTTGGGGGCTTCCCGCCCACTACGTCCTGGTCCGCGACGGACAGGACGTGGCCTGCCTGAGCCCCGAGGGTTCGACCGGAATCTCGCCATGGGACTTCGACCTGGACCATGAGTGGAATCCCGCGGCCCGGATCTATCAGTCCCAGGCCTTCACCGAGAGGGGTCTGTACCGGGCCGGGGAGCAGGTCCACTTCAAGGGGACCCTCCGGCGCTCGAAGGCCGGACGCTGGGTCGTGCCCGAAGAGGTCCAGACCCTGGAGTATGAGATCTACGACTCGCGGGACCAGAAGCTGGCCAACGGCAGCACCCCGGTCTCCGCCTTCGGCTCCTTCGACCAGACCCTGAAGCTGGAAGAAGGGGCGCCTTCGGGATTCTACCGGGCGGTCTGGAGCCTGCCCCCCAAGATGCGCCTGGCCGCGGGCGTGGACGGGAGCCTGGTCGAGACCACCTTCCGGGTCGAGGCCTACCGGCCCGCCCAGTTCGAGGTCCAGGTGGAGTCGGATTCCCCGGCCTACGTGCAGGGGGACTCGGCGCGGGCCACGATTCGCGGACGTTACCTCTTCGGGGCCCCCATGTCGGGCGATCCGGTCCGCTTCTCGGCGCGCCTGGAGCCCGCGTCCTTCGAACCGGAGGGTTGGGAGGGCTTCGAATTCGGGGCCCTGCGCCTCTGGGGCGAGGACCAGCGCGATCAGGAGCGGATCCTCCTGCGCGAGGAGGGGAGCCTGGACGAACGGGGCCAGCGCCAGGTCTCGGTCTCGCTGGAGGGCGTCTCTTTTGAAGGCCCCGCCCGTCTGAGCCTCGAGGGGACGGTCACCTCGGCCAGCCGCCAGGCGATCTCCGGACGCACTTCCGCCCTGGTCCATCCGGCCTCCTTCGCCCTGGGCCTGAAGACGGGTGGAAGCCTGCGCCAGGCCGGCGCCCAGGTTCCCGTGGACCTGGTGGCCGTCGATCCGCAGGGGAAGGCGGTGGCCGCGAGCCAGGTGCAGGTGCAACTGCTGCGCCGGGAGTGGGACTCGGTCCGCAAGGCCGGAAGCGGCGGGCGTTACGAGTGGGTCTCGCAGGCCCGGGACACCGAGGTCTTGACCCGGACCGCCCGGACCGGCGTGAAGCCCGAGCGCCTCATGCTGACCCCGCCCCAGGCCGGCCTGTACGTCGTCCGCGCCCAGGCCACCGATTCCAAGGGGCGCCGGACGGTGGCCGAGGGCATGCTCTACGCCTGGGGCGGGGACTATGTGGCCTGGGCCCGGCAGGATGAGGATCGCATCGACCTGGTCAGCGACCAGAAGCGCTATGCCCCGGGACAGACCGCCCGGATCCTGGTCCAGTCCCCCTATGAGAAGGCTCGGGCCCTGGTGACCGTGGAGAGGGAGACGGTCCTGGACCGCTTCGTGGTGGACGTGGAGGGCACCGCGGGCACCGTGGAGGTCCCCATCCGCTCCGACCATGTGCCCAATATCTTCGTCTCGGTGATCCTGCTGCAGGGTCGCCTCCCCGAGGCCGGCTTCGGTCCGGATGGACTCGACCTGGGCAAGCCCTCCTTCAAGATCGGCTATCTCAACCTGCCTGTGGAATCCGCCGAGAGGCGATTGCAGGTCCAGGTGACGCCCACCAAGGAGGTCTGGGAGCCCCGCGAGCAGGTCCAGATGCAGATCCAGGTCCGCGACGCCCGGGGAAACCCGGCTCCCGGCGAGGTCTGCCTGGCGGTGGTGGACGAGGGGGTCCTGAGCCTGATCGGCTACGAGACTCCCGACTACTTCCCGGCCTTCTACGGGCCCCGACCCCTCTCGGTGCGCACCTCCGAGGCGCGCCTGGACGTGATCGGACAGCGCTCCTACGGGGCCAAGGGGGCCGACCAGGGCGGAGGCGGCGGAAGCCTGGTGGGGGATTATCGGGAGGACTTCGTGGCCACGGCCTTCTGGAGTCCCCGCCTTCTGACCGACGAGCAGGGGCGCGCCCAGGTCCGCTTCCAGCTTCCCGACAGCCTGACCCGTTTTCGGGTCATGGCCGTGGCCCAGACCCGGGACGGGCAATTCGGATCGGGGAAGGCCGCCCTGGAGGTCCGCAAGCCTTTGTTGCTGCAGCCTTCCGTCCCGCGCTTCGCGCGAAGGGGGGACCGCTTCCAGGCCGGAGTGCTGGTCTTCAACCACACCGGGGCCTCGGGAGAGGTCCTGCTCGAGGCCGAGGCCGCGGGCGTCTCGATCCTGGGAACCCGCTCGGCGAAGCTGCGCCTGGCTCCCGGCCAGAACCGGGAGATCCTCTTCGAGTTCGAGGCTCCCGGCCAGGGGGATTCGGAGATCGGCTTCCGGGCCTCCCTGGGCTCCCACCGTGATTCCCTGAAGATGCCGCTTCCGGTCCACCTCTCGCAGCGTTTCGAGACGGTGGCCACCAACGGGACCGTCGAGTCGGGTTCCCAGGCCGAGCGGGTGCGGGTTCCCGGGGGCGCGCTGCCGGGGACGGCGGAGCTGGAGACCACCGTCTCCTCCTCGGCCCTCTCGGGGGTGGAGGCGGCCCTCAACTGGCTCCTCGAGTATCCCTACGGCTGTCTGGAGCAGCGCCTTTCCCGCCTGGTCCCCCTGCTCCTGGCCGGGGATCTGCTGACGGCCTCGGCCCGCGCGGATCTCGACGAATCGGCCTTGAAGGCCCGGGTCCAGGCCGAGCTTGACGAGCTGGCCTCCTTCCAGGTCGAGGCCGGTGGCTTCTCGTTGTGGGCCGGTGGAGACCGGGTCCACGACGAGTTGACGGCCTATGCGGTGCGCACGCTCCTGGAGGCCCGGGAGCGGGGATACCGGGTCGAAGAGGCCATGCTCACGCGGGCCCGGGCCGCCATGAAGAAGGCCATGAACCAGGCCGGCGGCGATTATCCGCTCAGCCCGGCCGAGGCCCTGACCGTCCGGGCCAGTCTCCTCGAGGCCCTGACCCGGATGGACTACCGCGACCCGGCCACCCTCTCGGCCCTCTTCAAGGAACGCGAGAACCTCTCGTTGGACGCCAAGGTCCACCTGTTCCGGGCCGCCTGGCGGATGGGCAACGCCGCGGTGCTCCGCGAGCTCCGCCGGGATCTGGAGAACCTGGCCCGGGTGGAGGCCCAGACGGCCTGGTATGAGGATCCCGTGCCCCAGCCCTGGCTCTTCGCCTCGTCGGTCCGGACCACCGGACTGGTGCTGGAGGCGATGCTGGAGCAGGGGGAGGCTCCCCTGGCCCCCCGGATGGCCCGCTGGTTGATGGAGGCCCGCCGCGAGGGGCACTGGGGCACCACCCAGAAGGATGCGGCGGCCCTGCGCGCCCTGCTGGCCTACCGCGCGCGCTACGAGAGCCAGGATGCCGACCTCGAGGCCACCGTCCTGGTGGCTGGTCGGGAGATCCTTCGGGCCCGACTGAATGCCAAGACTCCCCTGGCCTCCGCCCGGACTCCCCTGGAGGACGGGAAGGTCGGGGAGGAGCTCGAGGCGCTCTTCGGCCGTCGGGGCCGGGGAACCCTGCACTACGACATGAGGCTGCGCTACGTCCCCGAGCAGGACCCCCCCGCGCGCGACCAGGGCTTCACCGTCTTCCGCACGGTGCGGTCCCTGAAGGAGACCAAGGTCCATGCCGGCCCCTTCCAGGCGGGGGAGACCTATCGGGTGGCCCTGACGGTGCTCAGCCCGGTCGAGCGCCGCTACGTGGTGGTCGAGGAGCCGGTCCCCGCGGGATTCGAGGTGGTCCAGACCACCTTCGAGACCGAGAGCGACGAGCTGCGTCGGACCCTGGCGCAGGCGGGGGCCTCCAAGCCCTGGATGGGGACCTTCAACCACTTCGAGATCGAGGATTCGCGGGTGCTGCTCTTCGCCGACGGGCTGGCGCCCGGCGAGCACACCTTCGAGTACCTGGTCCGGGCCATGTTGCCAGGGACCTACCGGCTTCCCGCCACCCGGGCCGAGGAGATGTACCATCCCGAGATCTTCGGGACCACTCCGGTGCAGGTGGTGGAGGTCCGGCCCGGGCGATGATCCGCCGCAGGCTGGGCAGGGCGTTGGCTCTGACCCTGCTCCTGGCCGGCCTCCTGGCGGCCTGGCCGCTCCCCGAGGAGCTGGCCCGGCCGCGCCAGGAGGCCTCGCTGGTCCTGCTGGATCGGCACGGCGAGGTGCTCCGGGAGGTTCCCTCCACCCGCAACGGGGTGAGCCGTTGGGTGGGGCTGGATCAGGTGGCTCCAGCGCTGGTCCAGGCCACGATCCTGGCCGAGGATCGTCGCTTCTACCTGCATCCCGGCGTGGACCCGCTGGCCCTGATGCGCGCCGCCTGGCTCAACCTGCGCTCGGGAAGGGTTCTGAGCGGGGGCAGGCCTACCTCAACCGCATCCCCTACGGGAACGGAGCCTACGGGATCGAGGCGGCCTCCTGGCGCTACTTCAGGAAGTCCGCAAGCCTGCTTTCGCCCGCCGAGGCGGCGGCCCTGGCGGTGCTGCCCCGGGCTCCTGAGGCCCTGGATCTGGCCTCCCGTCCCCAGGAGGTCGTCTCCCTGCAGAGGGGACTCCTGAAGCAGATGGGGGAGGCCGGCGTCCTGGGGCCCGAGGATCTGCGGGAGGCCCTGGAGGTCCCCCTCCAGGCGGCTCCCCTGCATGAGCGCTTCGCGGCGCCGCACTTCTGCGATCTGGTCCTGGCCGGGTTGCCTCCGGCTCCGGGTCATCGACAGGTGCGCACCAGCCTGGACGCTTCCTTGCAGGCCCTGGCCGAGGATCTGCTGGAAACCCACCTGGCCCGGCTGGCCGGGCGGAACGTGGGGAACGGCGCGGTGGTGGTCCTGGACGCGTCCACGGGCGAGATCCTGGCCATGGTGGGCTCGCGGGACTACTTCGAACCCGAGGCCGGGCAGGTCAACGGGGCCCTGGCCCTGCGCTCGCCCGGCTCGACCCTCAAGCCCTTCATGTACGGTCTGGCCCTGGAGCGGGGGAGGACGGCGGCCAGCGTGCTTCCGGATCTGGAATTCCACCCCGACGGGGCCCGGGACGGGTTCCTTCCCCGCAACTACGACTGGACCCATCACGGTCCGGTGCGCCTGCGCACGGCCCTGGCCTGTTCCTATAACCTGGCGGCCGTCCGCACCCTGCAGGATCTGGGCCCTCAGGCCCTGCTGGCCCGACTGCACGAGCTGGGCTTCACCTGCCTGGACCGGCCCGCCAGCCACTACGGGACGGGGTTGACCCTGGGCGATGGCGAGGTCAGCCTGCTGGATCTGGCCCTGGCCTACCGGGCCCTGGCCCGGGGCGGGCTCTTCGGTCCGGCCCGGACGGTGCTCTCGACGGCGGAGGGGGGAGCCTGGAAACCGGTCCCGACGCTTGCCGACCGCCAGGTGATGGATCCCGGCGCCTGCTTCGTGCTGGGCGACATCCTTTCCGATCCCGAAGCCCGGGCTCCAGCCTTCGGGCGCCACGGGCCCTTGAGCCTGCCCTTCCCCTGCGCCGCCAAGACCGGGACCTCGAAGGATTACCGCGACAACTGGACCCTGGGCTATACCCCCCGCCACGTGGTCGGCGTCTGGGTGGGCAACTTCGATGGCCGCTCGATGGTCGGGGCCTCCGGCGTCACCGGGGCGGCTCCCCTCTTTCGGGACCTCATGCTGGCCCTGGCGGCCCGGGAGGAGGCCAAGGCGCCCCCCCGGTCCGCCAGGCCCGGGTTCGTCGCGCCGGCGGGCCTGCAGCAGGCGGCGATCTGCCCGGTCTCGGGCGAGCGGCCCGGTCCGGACTGCCCCGGGACCATGTCCGAATGGTTCCTGTCCGGGACCCTTCCCGCGACGCCCTGCACCGTGCATCGCCGGGTCGCGCTGGATCGCCGGACGGGGGAGCGGGCCGGCCCCGAAACCGCGCCCGAGGATCGCCTGGAGCGGGTCTTCGAGGTCCATCCGCCCCTGTATCGGGCCTGGATGGCCGAGGTCGGGCTTCCCCTTCCTCCCGAGGGCCCGACCCCGGCCTCACCGGTGCGCTCGACCCGTCCGGTCCTGCCCGGGCCCGCACCCCGGGACCAGGGTCCTGGCGAAATCGGAGAACCGCCCACCGCCGAGCCGGTTCGCCTGGCCATCGCCAGTCCCGAGGACGAGGCGGTCTTCCGTCTGGATCCCGTCCTGCGCCGGGAGTTCCAGAGGGTCACCCTGCGCGCCGTGGTCCCCGAGGGGACCACGCAGGTCGAGTGGTGGGTCGACGGGCAGCTTCTGGCCCGCTGCGGGCCACCGTTCTCCACCCGCTGGACCCTGAGCCCCGGCGTGCACACCCTGGTCTTGAGGGCCGCGGGGCTGGAGGAGGCTTCGCGGACCCTGACCGTCCTGGACCAGGAACCGGGCGCCCCACACCGCTCCTCTTCCGCACGGCGCCCTGGATTCGTGCTAGAATGACACGCATGAAGCCTCTGCTCACACTGGCCTTGTGGCTCTGCCTCCTCCATCTCCCCGTCCTGGCCTCTCCCGTCACCTGGGATGCCGAGGCCAGCCTGGACCTCAACGGACTGAGCCTGGAGATGCCCGAGGGAGAAGTCGACGCTGCCCTGGGGGCTCCCGAGAAGGAAGTGGACGAGCAGTTGAAGCTCTATCCGGGGAACCTGCTGGTCCGCACCCGTCAGGGCCGGGTGGTGAACCTCTCGGCCTTCGACCTCGACGGTCGATGGACCTTGGGGGTGGCGGGGAAGCCGACCATCCGGACCGGCTCTTCCGAGGAGGAGCTTCGCGCCCTGCTGGGGCTGCCCTGGAAGATCTTCGTGCACCCCGAGAAGGGCCTCAAGGCCTGCTTCTACGCCTCGATCCGCTCGGACATGGTGGTCCTGCTCCAGCATGGGCAGGTGGCCGCCCTGATGCTGGCCGAGCCCGGGACCCTGGCCGGCAGCCTGATCAGCCTGGGCTACGAGGTCCAGGAGGCTGCCGGGCAGCCCTGAGCCGGACCTCTTCCGAACCCGAACCCTGAAAGACCGTGAGCCTGTACGCCTGCCTGCATCCCCTGATCCGCGGTGCCGCCTACGCCTTCTATCGAGGCCTGGGAGGCTATCAGGTGCGCGGAGCCGAGAACATCCCCCGCCAGGGGGCGGCCCTGGTGGCCTGCAACCACATCAGCCTGGCCGACCCCGTGGCCATGCTGGGGGCCAGCCCTCGTGCCCTGTACTACATGGCCGCCCAGGAACTGCACGAGCTGCCGGTCCTGGGAGCCACCATCCGTTTCCTGCAGGCCTTCCCGGTCCGCCGTGGCCAGCAGGATCCCGAGGCCCTGGCCCGCTGCCGGGCCCTTCTCCGCCAGGGGCAGGCGGTGGTCATCTTCCCGGAAGGTCGCTGCAGTGCCGATGGCCGCCTGGGGCCGCTCTTCCCCGGGGTGGCGGCCCTGGCCCTGCGCGAGGGATGTCCGGTCGTGCCGGCCGTGGTCCAGGGAACCGATCGGATGCTGCCTCTCGGGGCCCGTCGGCTGCGCCCCCACCCCAAGACCATGAGCTTCGGGCCTCCCCTGGACCCGGGGCGTCTGCAGGCGAGGGTGCCGGTGCGCCAGCAGGTGGACCGGGTCCTGGCCCGGTTGCGCCAGGCCTTCCTGGATTTGGGGGCGATCAGTTCGGATTCGGCGGGCGGCTCACCAGGGCAGGGGGCGGCGCTTCCAGACCAGGTCGTAGACCGCGGTGAATAGGGGAGTGGGGAAGAACTCCGGAGCCCCGCCTTCCACCGGAACCGTGTACAGCGCCACTCCGTGACCGGCCCGGGCCGTGAACAGCAGGGTGCGGCCATCCGGAGACCAGGCCGGGTAGCTGGCGGACTCGGTTCCCTGAAGAAGCCGGCGGGGAACCTTCTCGGGACCGATCACCGCCAGGAAGCCGCGCAGGTGGTTCCAGCTTCCGTAGACCAGTTGCTCCCCGTCCGGTGACCAGGCCGGGGTGACATCGGCGTAGAAGTTGCTGGTCAGCCGGGTGGGGGTCTGCGAGCCTTCCGCAGGCATCGTATACACATCGGATGAGCCTTGCCTCCACCCCACGAAGGCGATCCGGCTTCCGTCGGGCGACCAGGTGGGGAAGCGGTTCAGCGTCTGGTCGGAGGTCAGCCGGCGCAGATCGGTTCCGTCGGCGTTCATCACGGCCAGCTCCTCGGAGCCCCAGCGGTTGGTCTCGAAGACGATCCGGGTGCCATCCGGCGACCAGGAGGGGTGACGGTCGTCGGAGGGAGAGCTGGTCAGGCGTTGGAGGTTCCGCCCCGAGAGATCGACCCGGTAGAGGTTCCAAGAACCGTGCTCCTGGACTGCGAAGACGACCTGGCCGGTCTGGGGGCACAGGTCGGGCTGGCGGCAATCCCCCCGAAGCCGGATCAGGATGCCCAGGTCCCGGCCGTCGGGACGGACCGTGTAGATCTGGGTGTAGCGGTCCGTCCTGGAGGCGAAGAGGATCAGCTCAGAGAGAGGCCCCGCCCCGGCCGGGATCGCGGCGAGCACGAGCAGCAGGGCCGGCAGGGCCAGCGCGGCGACGAACCTGAGGGCTGGGATTCTGGGCATGCTCGCCTTTCGGGGTTCGGGTCTGGTACATCAAAGGGCCCTGGTCGCCAGGCGCCAGGGCCATCGGGATGAGGAAGGCTACTTCTTCAGCGATTCGGTCACGGTCCGGCTCGAGGGGTGCAGGTTCTGGATCACCCAGGCCACGTCCGCGTTGAGGTCCTTGTTCCAGCGGTTCTGGTAGGGAGTGCGCATCCAGACCAGGAACTGGATCCCGGCCCGTTCCACGGCGTAGATCTCGTAGTGGTAGTTGCCGAAGACATCCCTTCCCGACGCCTTCAGGGCGGGGATTCCGCCGACATGGACGTTCTGGGGGCTGGTCCAGGTGCCGCCGTGGGCCGTCTTCAATCGGTCCATGGTCGCCTGGAGGGCCCGGGGCGCCGACCACCTGGAGCCTGCCAGGTGGGCCTCCACGCCCAGGCGGGCCCGACGCTTGTCGCTGAGGAATTCCAGGCCCTGGCCGGTGTGGTTGACGGCCCACTCGTCGTTGGGCATGACCAGGACGGCTGCCCCTTCGGCCAGGTGGTAGCGCACGCCCTTCAGGCCGCGCATCTTGTCCACCTGGGCCCCGTTGATGTCCCGGTGGGCGTCGGTCCCCGTGGACAGCTCTGCCGCCACCACGGAAGCCGGAATCACAAGCATCGCAAGAGCCAGAAAAATCCGGGTCACCAGGTTCATCCCGGGCCTCCTTTGAACAATTCGATTTCAGGGCAGGCCTTCGAGCTTCGTCGTCCGCGTTCCTCCGGGAAGGGTGGAGGGTTTTTCGGGGGCGCGCGGAGAATGCCCCCGGACCTGCCCCCAGGGCCTCCGGAGAGGAGGGCCGGGAGGGGCACCCTACCCAAGAGGGCTCGGATGCGAGCCTTCCTGTGTGCGGTGTCCTGGCTTCCCGGCTCGGGATTCCGAGGCCACGGGGAACGGCATTTCTCCGGACCCGCCCGTCGGGAAGAGGAAGGGCATGCGACCCAAGGTCTATCCACGGACTCGGCACCCCGTGTCCCGAAAGAACATCGATCCAGACGCTTTGAAGGTCTTGTATCGCCTGTATCGGGCAGGGCACACGGCCTACCTGGTCGGAGGCGGGGTGCGCGATCTGATCCTGGGTCGGGAACCCAAAGATTTCGATATCGCCACCTCGGCCCGCCCCTCGCAGATCAAGAAGCTCTTTCGGAATTGCCGGCTGATCGGTCGGCGTTTCCGCCTGGCCCACGTGCATTTCGGAGGCGAGAAGATCCTGGAGGTCTCGACCTTCAGGCGCGAGCCGGACCTGGAGGATGGGTTGCCCGAGGCCGACGAGGCCGGCGGCGTGGACCTGCAGATCCGGATGGACAACACCTTCGGCAGCCCCGAAGAGGATGCCCGCCGCCGGGACTTCACGGTCAACGGTCTTTTCTACGATATCGGCGACTACTCGATCCTGGACTACGTGGGCGGGGTCGAGGATCTCCACCGCAGCATCATCCGCACCATCGGGGATCCGGACCTGCGCTTCCAGGAAGACCCCGTCCGGATGATCCGGGCCATCAAGTTCTGCGCCCGCCTGGGCTTCAAGATGGACCGGGCCACCTGGGAAGGGATGGTGGCCCATCGCTGGGCCATCGAGAGGGCGGCATCCCCCCGCGTCCAGGAGGAGATCGCCCGATTGTTGGAGAGCGGCACGGCCCGGCGCTGCATGGAGCTTCTGGACGATTCGGGCCTGCTGGAGGTCATGATTCCCGAGGTCTTCGCCTATCTCGAGCGGGCCGACCGTGGCCAGGTTCCGGAGGACCCCGACGGTCAACTCTATTTCCGCCTGCTGAGTGCAGTGGACGAACTTCCCGCCTCCCTGAAGGCCCGCCCCCTGCTCTTCGCGGTCATGCTGGCTCCGCTCTGCCTGGAGGCCGGACTTCTGGGGGCCGAGCCGCCCGACGCCCTGGTCCGGCGCCTCATGAAGGAACTGGTCCCCCGGCTGGGAGTCTCGAGGAAGGATCAGGAGCGTGTGGCCCAGATCCTGCTTTCCCAGAGACGAATCCTGCCCCGCAAGCGCAAGCGCACCTTCCCCAAGGCCCTGGTGGAGCGCTCCTACTTCCCCGAGGCCTTCGCCCTCTTCGAGATGCTGGTGGAGGCCACGGGGACCGGAGAGGCCGAGCTGGCCTGGTGGAACGAGAGGCTCGAGGAATTGCGGGGAACCGGGCAGGTCTCGGCCCGCCCCTCCCCGGGGCCCGCCGACCGCTCGGAGAGCGAAGCCGGCGCCTCCGCGCCGCGACGACGGCGGCGCCGGCGACCCGGCCGGGGAGGGCACCAGGAACTGGTGGCCGATTCCTGAGAACCAGAGATTTCCCGAAAGGTGGACCGCAGATGTCCGACGAGCGCGAACAGGCAAAGTGGGCGGCAGCCCGCGCTGCCAGCACCCTGGTGGAGTCCGGGATGGTCGTGGGCCTGGGGACGGGCTCGACGGCGATCAAGTTCCTGGACCTGCTGGCCGAACGGGTCCGCCGGGAAGGCCTGGAGATCACCTGCGTGGCCACCTCCGAGGGGATCGGCCGGGAGGCGGGGATTCGAGGGCTGCCCATGGTCTCCGGGTTTCCCGATTTCGGCCCGGTCGATCTGACGGTCGACGGGGCCGATGAGGTCGACCCGGCCGGCAACCTGATCAAGGGCGGCGGCGGCGCGCTCCTGCGCGAGAAACTGGTGGCCCTGGCCAGCCGACGGGTGATCATCGTGGTCGATCCGGAGAAGCATGTCCCGGAGTTGGGGCACACCTTCCGACTTCCCGTCGAGGTGGTCCCCTTCGGGTGGTCCCGGACCCTCGAGGCCTTGGAGGGCCTGGGGGCCGAACCCGAGATCCGCCGGCAGGGGGAAGGATTCTTCCGCACCGACCAGGGCAACCTCGTGGTCGATTGTCGCATTCCGGGAATTCCAGACCCCGCTTCCCTTCACGCCCGGATCAAGGGGCTCTCCGGAGTGGTCGAGACGGGGCTCTTTCCGGGTCTGGCCCATGCGATCCTGACGGGTCATCCGGACGGAACCTGGGATCTTCGGGAACTGAAGGCCACCGGGGCCGCCTGACCCCGAGCCTCCGGGCCTGACCGACGCGCCATGCGCTCCTGGCGGGCACGAGGAATCTCGAGAGCCATTGCGAAGATCGCGCCCGGATTCCCGTGCCCGGATCCCGAGCACGGAGGCTCCGCCGCCGAGAGTCCGCCACCGGTCCGTCCGGGGGGCTCCGCAGGGTGGGTAATTGCCTGGAGGTGTTGGATGCGAAGGACGTTCCTCGGTTGGATGACGGCCGCCGTGCTCTCGGGGTTCCTGGTGGCCGGATGCGGTTCAGGGGGAGGCGATGCTTCGAGCTTCCACTACGACCCGCCTCCCGGCCCGACCCCTGCGCCGCAGCGGCAGGTGAACTTCAACCTGCCTGCCTACAACGCAGGCGACCAGGCGGTGCTGGTCTTCACTCCGGTCAGCGGGGATGAGTTCGATCCGGCCCCGAACACCATCCAGATCAACGCGGCCAACGCCCGCCAGGCCGAGTGCGCGCACGAAGGCCACCAGAGCCGGGGCACTTTCGCCGACCCCTGCGGCCTGAACCGATCGATCCAGTCCTTTGACGAGAGGATCGGCCTGCAGAAGGTCCGGGAGCGTGCGGAGGAGCTCCGCCCCCGCGAGGTGCAGCCCCGCTGGGATGGCCTCCCCAAGGGAACCCCGGGCGAACTCTTCCATCCCCTGGCCAACGACACCGAGGTGAAGATCCAGGTCGTCAAGATGCTGGATGACTCCCAGACGGTCCACTGCAACATCCTGGCCGAGCCCGGCGTCATCACCGAGGCCGATGCCCTGGCCCTGGCCCAGGTCTTCGACTCGGCCAACCCCTTCGACCCGACGGCTCCCGGGGCCATCGGCATCTATGACCGGATCACCGGGCTCTGCGGCAACGAATGGCAGACCAACCCGGTGGGTGGCCGGGACGGCGATCTCCGCGTGAACCTGGTCATCTGCTCGGCCGCCACGATGGGCATCGACGGAGGAGTCCTCTTCGGCCTGGTCCGCTTCGAGGACGTCTTCGGAAGCGAGATCGACCCCACTTCCAACCAGGGCGAGTATCTCTACCTGAACTACGAATTCCTCGGCATTCCTGGCGGAACCCCGCTGGAGAACTACAGCCTGTACGGCACCCTGGCCCACGAGTTCCTGCACGTGATCCAGGTCAACACCAAGATCTCCCGCGACGGGACCTTCCCGCACTTCGACCCCCAGACTCCGGATCCCAACAACAGTGCCTACTCGCTGTGGGAGCGCCGGACCATGGCTGAGGGCTTCGCCGAGGCCGCTGCCACCGTGTGCGGGTTCGGGGTCCACAAGGCCCTGGATGCTTCGGCCACCGGAGGGGCGGATCTGCTCTCCTATGACCCGATCAACCTCTTCCTGGGAGGCGAGAGCCTGCTGGTCTCCGGGATGACCGGCGTCACCACCATCGGGACGAACTTCTGGACGCCCTTCCTCGAGCCCCAGAATTCAGACCCCTACGGGATCGGCCACCTCTTCGGACTCCACCTGATCAACCGCTACGGGGCCGCCAGGTGGGGCGAGCTGACCAGCTCGCAGCATATCGGCCTTTTGAACCTCAACACCATCCTGGGCGCGGCTCCCGAGGACATCTTCCACGGCTTCAACATCGCGCTTCACGCCTCGTCGCTGGCCGGTGTTCCCGCCCAGTATGACTTCTCCCAGCTCAAGCCGGGCGGCCTGAACCACTATCGCCCGCTCCGGTCGGATGGGTCTCCGACCCCTCACGCCCTGCCGGCGGCCGGGTTCGTCTCCTCCTCCGAGCCGACGGCCTGGATCGAACAGGTCCTCCAGCCCTGGTCGACGGCGCTCTTCCAGTTCCTGGGCGGGGACGGGTCGCCCTTGAACCTCGACGTGGTCCTGCCCCTGAAGGCCAGGGCCAGCCTGATCCATGAGTCTCCGGCGGGGACCTTCTCAAGCATTCGCTGAGGTCCAGGCGCCAACCGAACCGACCACGGCCCCGGAGCGATCCGGGGCCGTGGTCTTGTTGGTACCTGGGACCCCTCCCTGCGGGGATTGCCGCAAGAACCGGGATTGCCTAGGATGAAGGATGTGGAACAGGTGCCTCTTCAGGACGGTTTCGGGCGTCAGCTCGGAGATCTCCGCCTCTCGGTGACGGATCGCTGCAACTTCCGTTGTCGCTACTGCCGCCCGACCGGCATTCCGGGGCTCCCCCGGGAGGAGATCCTCTCCTTCGACGAGATCGAGAGGCTGGCCCGACTCTTCGTGTCCTTGGGAATCCGCAAGATCCGCGTGACCGGAGGCGAGCCCCTGGTCCGGCGTGATCTCCCCCTCCTCTTGAGACGCCTGGCGGGCTTGAAGGGGCAGGGCCTCCAAGAGCTGGTCCTGACCAGCAACGGTTCCTTGCTGGCCCCTCTGGCGGGTCTCCTGCGCCGGTCCGGGGTGGATCGGCTGAACCTCTCCTGCGACTCGCTTCGCAGGGAAGGCTTCAAGGCCCTGACCGGCCGCGACGGCCTGGACCTCTTCCTGGAGGGTCTCAAGGCCGCCCATGAGGCTGGTTTCCGGGGGACCAAGGTGAACTGCGTGGTGATCCGTGGACTCAACGACCACGAGATCCTCGATTTCGCCCGCTTCGCGGATCAGCAGGGGCTGGCTGTCCGTTTCATCGAGTTCATGCCCCTGGATTCGGGATCGGAATGGGGCCCCGAGAGGGTGGTCCCGGCGGCCGAGATCCTCTCCCGGCTCCGAGAGTCTCTCGACCTCGAGGAGATCCCGGCCCGGAACCCGGCCGAGACGGCCTCGCGCTTCCGCCTGCCCGGAGGCGGGGAGGTGGGGGTGATCTCCAGCGTGACGGCCCCGTTCTGCGCCCGCTGCAATCGGGTCCGCCTGACGGCGGACGGGCACCTGCGGACATGCCTTTTCGCTCTGGAAGAGACCGATCTGCGCGGCCTGATGCGCCAAGGCGTCGAGGACTCCGAACTGCTCGAGAGCATCCGGCGCGCCGTCCTGGGACGCGAGCGCGGCCACCGCGTCAACGAGCCGGGATACCTCCGCCCGGGGCGGGACATGGCGGGAATCGGAGGATAGCCCTCCCGGCTCGCCCCGGGGCCTGGAGTCCGGCTCTTCAGGAACGCCCGGCGGGCTCTCCCGAACGGATCCTCATCGCATAGAAGGAGCGCCAGACGAAGACCATCCCGATGATGAAGAAGACCAGGGCCAGCCCGTTCTTCAGGCCGCTCTGGCCGGTCTGGGTCATCTGCAGGGCGATCTCGGTGGCCAGCAGGCCGAAGAGGGTGGTGAACTTGATGATGGGGTTGAGGGCGACCGACGAGGTGTCCTTGTAGGGGTCTCCGACCGTATCGCCCACCACCGTGGCGGCATGCAGTTCGGTGCCCTTCTCCTTGAGCTCGACCTCGACCACCTTCTTGGCGTTGTCCCAGGCCCCCCCGGCGTTGGCCATGTACACCGCCTGGTACAGCCCGAAGAGCGCGATCGAGATCAGGTAGGCGACGAAGAAGAAGGGGTTGGTGAACGCGAAGGCCAGGGTCAGGAAGAAGACGGTGATGAAGATGTTGATCATCCCGGTCTGGGCGTAGCGTGTGCAGATGGTCACCACGCGGGTCGAGTCCTCGACCGAGGCCCGGGTGGTCCCCTCCAGCCTGATATTGGCCTTGATGAACTCCACCGCCCGATAGGCGCCGGTGGTGACCGCCTGCATGGAAGCCCCGCAGAACCAGTAGATCACCGCGCCGCCCATCATCAGGCCCAAGAGGATCTTGGGGTCGATCAGGCTGAGCTGGTCCATCTGGCCGGGGTGGTAGGTCTTGATGGCCAGGATGATCGAGAAGATCATCGTGGTGGCCCCCACCACGGCGGTGCCGATCAGCACCGGCTTGGCGGTGGCCTTGAAGGTGTTCCCCGCGCCGTCATTGTCTTCCAGGAGGTGCTTGGCGCGGTCCAGCACCGGGTTCAGGCCGAAGTCCCGCTGCAGTTCCTGCTCGAGTTCGGGGATCTCCTCGATCAGGGAGAGCTCGTAGACCGACTGGGCGTTGTCGGTCACCGGGCCGTAGGAGTCCACGGCGATGGTGACCGGTCCCATGCCCAGCATCCCGAAGGCCACCAGGCCGAAGGCGAAGACCGCCGGGTAGTCCATCAGGTCCCCGGGCATGGCGTTGCTGGTCAGGTAGGCCACGGTCATGAGCAGAAGGAGGGCCAGACCCATCCAGAACGCCGAGAAGTTGCCCGCCACCATGCCTGAGAGGATGTTCAGGGAGGCCCCGCCCTCCCGGCTGGAGTCGACCACCTCGCGCACGTGCAGGGAGTTGGAGCTGGTGAAGATCTTGGTGAACTCGGGGATCACGGCGGCCATGAGGGTGCCGCACGAGATGATCACCGAGAGCTTCCACCACAACCCGCCCGCCTGGTCGGCCAGGAGCAGGTGGCTGACTGCGAAGGTCGCCAGGATCGAGACCGTCGAGGTGATCCAGACCAGCGAGGTGAGCGGGGTCTCGAAGTCCATCTCGTCGGAGTCCCTGAAGCGCGCCTTGGAGATGGCATGGTTGATCAGGTAGGAACCCAGGGAGGTCAGGATCATCATGACCCGCATGGCGAAGATCCAGATCAACAGGCCTGCCTGCAGCGCCGGGTTGAAGACGGCCAGGGTGATGAAGACCACCAGGGCCACGCCCGTCACCCCATAGGTCTCGAAGCCGTCGGCGGTGGGGCCGACCGAGTCGCCGGCGTTGTCTCCGGTGCAGTCGGCGATGACGCCCGGGTTCCGGGCATCGTCCTCCTTGATGTTGAACATGATCTTCATCAGATCCGCGCCGATATCGGCGATCTTGGTGAAGATCCCGCCCGCCACGCGCAGGGCCGAGGCTCCCAGGGATTCTCCGATGGCGAAGCCGATGAAGGAGGGGCCGACCAGGTCCTCGGGCAGGAGGAGCAGGATGCAGAGCATCACGATCAACTCGACGCAGATCAGCAGCAGGCCGATGCTCATCCCCGACTTCAGGGGGATGGCGTGGAGCGGGAACGGCTTGCCCGCCAAGGAGGCGAAGGCCGTGCGCGAGTTGGCGTAGGTGTTGATCCGGATGCCGAACCAGGCGACTCCGTAGGAACCCAGGATGCCCAGGACCGAGGCCAGCAGGATCACCAGGACCTGCAGCACCGTCATGTGTGAAAGGACGCCGAAGTAATACACGATGCAGGCCCCGATCAGGAGCTCCAGCCCGATCAGGAACTTGCCCTGCTGCAGCAGGTAGGCCCGGCAGGTGGCGAAGATCAGCTCCGAGATCTCCAGCATGCTGCGGTGGGCCGGCAGGGCCTTGATCTGCCAGGCCTGCATCAGGGCGAATCCCACGCCCAGAAGACAGATGCCGATCCCGAGATAGAGGAGCAGGGTCCCCTGAATCCCTCCCAGACCCTCAAAGGTGTGGGTGTAGAACTCCTTGGGGATCTTGATGTCCGCTTCGCTGGCCAGGGCCGAGGAGTGCGTGCCGAGACCCGCAGCCAGCAGGACCAGCGCCATCTTCCAGATTCCCAGGTTCGCCTTGCGGAACCATCCGTCCAGGACTCTCAACATTTCCTGCTCCTTGCACGTCAGGTCGGCCGTCGCAGGTCGGGTATTTGAGCTTCCCAGGGGTCCGCAACGGTCGGGAGCGGTCCGGATCCCCGGGACCGCACAAAAAGATCCGAAAGAACCCTTCGGGCTTTCTCTCCGGGCGCAGGGTGCACCTGCCGGGAACAGCAGAAGGCTCGAGCAGAATTCAACAGGAAGGCCCCCTTGATGGAGGCCTTCCCGTCGATTCATTGCCTGGGGGGGTCAAATCCTCAGGGATTCATGTATTCCGTCCAGTTCCGGGCCAGTTCCGCCAGGGTCCGGACGCCCGCCCCCGTGGGGCCTTCCCCGTAGTATTTCCAGGGCTTGGAACGCCAGAACGGGCCGGCGATGTCCAGGTGGACCCAGGCCGTCGACTCGGGGACGAACTCCTGAAGGAAGAGACCTGCAGTCATGGCTCCAGCCACCGGGCCGCCCACGTTCCGCATGTCGGCGAACGGCGTCTTGAGCATCTCCTTGTATTCCAATGGAAGCGGCAGCTTCCAATAGGATTCCCCCTGGGTTCCGCCTGCCCGGGTGATCGCGTTGACCAGGTCGCGGTTGTTGCCCATCAGGCCGGTGAAGGAGGGCCCCAGGGCGCGGGCACAGGCGCCCGTCAGGGTGGCGATGTCCACGATATGGGTGGCCCCGATCTCGCCGGCCCGGCACAGGCCGTCCGCCAGGACCAGGCGCCCCTCGGCGTCGGTGTTCTCGATGTGGACGGAGATCCCGTTCTTGAAGACCAGGATGTCCCCGGGGCGGGCGGCATTGGCATCAGGGGCATTCTCGGCGGCCACCAGCAGGGCGGTGACCTTCAGCTCGGGCCGCAACTCGCCCAGGACCTGCATGGCTCCCAGGACCGCGGCCGCACCGGACATGTCCCCCTTCATCTCGTGCATGTCCTCGGAGGGCTTGATGCTCAGGCCGCCCGAGTCGAAGGTCACCCCCTTGCCCAACAGGACCAGATGGTCGGGACCGGGTTCGTCCGGGTTGAAGGTCAGCTCGATCATGCGGGGCGGATGGGCCGCGCCTCCACCGACCTTGACCAGGCCCGCGAAGCCTTCCTCGGCCAGCCGGTTTTCGTCCCAGACCTGGCAGGCAAAACCGAATCTCTCGGCCAGCTTGCGGGCTTCCTCGGCCAGGGCCTCCGGGGTGACCACGTCGCCCGGCTCGCTGATGAGATCCCGCGCATGGTTCACGGCCTGGGCCAGGATCCTGCCCTCATGGAGGGATTCCGAGGCGCTCTCGGGGTCCAGGACCGCCAGTTCCACGACCATCCCGGCATGACGGTCCTTGGGGTTTTTCTTGTAGCGCTGGAAGGACCAGGTCGCCATGGTCGCCCCTTCGGCAACCCGGGAGACCAGCTCGGCACCTCCGGGGCCGTTCAGGGCGAAGGTGACGTGCTTGCGTCCCGTGCGGGCGGCCAGTTGGATGGCCCGGCAGGCGAAGGTCTTGGCGTTCTCCCAGAGGCTATAACCCTTCTCGGAGGCGGTGGGATAGACCACCACGGCGCCGATTCCCGGGCGGTGACGGGGCTCAAAGAGGTATTCGCCTTGAAGGGTCTCGTCGGCGTAGGCGGCGGCCAGCTCCTCGAGGCGCGACTGGAGGTCCGGGTCCTGGAGATCGAAGGGGCTCGGGCCCGAGTCCTGGATCAGGACCAGCAGGTCGGTCTTCCAATCGGCGGGGGGGGTGGGGACGGTCTCGAGGCGCATGGAACCTCCATTCAGGCTTGCAGTGCAGCGCATCCGGTTGTTTCGCCACGGGCGGGGAAAGGGATTTTTTCCGCATCCCTCCATTCTCCTCCCCTCCCTTCGACGCGGACTTCTGCGGAGGCTCCGTTCCCCACCGCGATCCTCAACCAGCTTCTCCAGGGGAGCGTCCACGGGGCCAGGAAATCCCCGCCCGGGGTGGAAGGGCTCGGCGCCCGGGGGCCATGCCTCGGGAACGGAGGTGGCATGTCCAGGATTCTCGTCTTCGGCGCCCTCTTGGGACTGGCACTCTTTGTCCTCTTCGGGCTGGCCGGTCCGACTTCGGCCCAGAGGACCCCGAGCGTCCGCTCCAGTCCGGCGCCATCCGAGGTCAAGAGCGCTTCCAAGGAGGAACTGGAGTTGGAAGTGGTCGACTCCGAGCAGGCCATCTGGAACATCCGGACCCTCAACGATACGATCTATCAGGATGGCTCGTCGGTGAATTCGGTGATGTTCGAGCGGCGCGCCGCGCGCCACCTCCGTCGATCCGACTTCCTGCCTCCGGGCAAGGTCGAGGAGGTGGAGGTCCGCGGTCCGATGGCTCCCCCCACGGTGGTCCGCATCCAGGGGCGCCAGGTCCGCCTGCCGGGCTCCCCCAATCCCTGAACCTCCGCCCTGACCGGTCTGGTCTGCGGGGGATTTCGTATCCGTCGAGGTGATGAATTCCGTGGACGTGGTTCCTGGGGGATCGTTTCTGACCTCTACCATCTTCATGCTCGGAGGGGGGGCGCTGGCCGGCATGGCCGTGGGCTACGCCATGCGGGTGGCGACGCGCGTCGCCCTGCTGGTCACCGGGATCGTGATCCTGATCCTCTACGGTTTGATGTCCTCGGGCTTCGTCGTGGTCAACTGGGACGCAGTGGGGAACGGCCTGGAGGATGGAAGCCGCACCGCGGGAGCCTGGCTGCTGGCGATGGTCCGTCACCTTTCGGCCTCGCTGGTCGGTTTTGCCGGCGGGGTCGTCCTGGGCTGGCGCCTGAAATGAACCCTTCCCTGACCCGGCCGGGGCGGGGGAAACGCTCGCGGGGCGGCGAAGACCTTCTCTGACAGGGGGTCCTGTCACGGAGTGGACATGGGGATCGATTTCAAGCGCGCCCTCACCTTCTATCGCGAGGATCCGGATTGGCTGCGCAAGCTGGCTCTGGGAGGGGTGTTGGGTCTGATCCCGATCCTGGGCTGGGCCACCCTGGTCGGGGTGGGGGTGGAGGTCTTCCGGAACGTGGCGAAGGAACGCCAGGATTCCGTCCTCCCGGATTTTTCCGAATTCGGTCCGGTCTTCTTCAGGGGGCTCTCGGCGTCAGCCGGCCTGCTCTGCCATGCCCTGGTCTTCGGCCTGCTCTACCTGGTCGTCTCCCTTCCCCTGGCCTTCCTGATCTTCGGCTCGGGCCTGGGCGGTCATCATGCCGGCGGGCGCTTCTGGATCGGCCTGGTCGGTCTTCTGGTCTATCTGGCCTTCAATGGCGCCGCCTGGATGGCCTTGGCCCTCTATGCCGAGAACCTGGAGGTGGCCTCCTGTTTCCGCCTGCTGGACCTGGCCGAACGGGTCTCCTCCACCGGGAAGGGTTATCTGCTGGTCGTCCTGGCCTGGACGCTGGGAAGTTCGGCCCTGGCCGGCTTGAGCAGCCTGATCCCGGGAACCCTGCTCAGCCTCCTGGTGGTCTCCTTCCTCGGCTTCCCGCTCTTCCTTTCCTGCGTCCATGCCCTGGCCCAGGCCCTGGAATCTGCCGGGCGGGTGGAGTTGAGCGACCCTCTGGACTGGGCCTCTCCGGTTGTCTCCGATTCCCGGGCCCAGGAGGTGGCCCGCCCGGCCCCGTCCGAGTCGCGTCGCGTTCCCCCGGGGCGCCAGGCCCGCCCTCAAGGTCCCAAGGCCTCTGCCCTGGTCGAAAGTCCCCCCGAGACGGTGCTGACCTGGTCGACCGACTCGGATCGTCCGGACCCTCGGTGAGGGGGCTTTGGGTTCAGGCCCGCAGGCGGTTCACAATCTTGTTACAGAAAGTCCATATCTTTAACATGGAGTTCATCTCCGGCGGTTTGGGGAGACCTCGCTTGAATCTATCCTGACATCGGGGGCGGATCCCTGGCAGTCTTCCCGGTTCCTGGAATCCGGGGGCGCAAGGAGGGCCCGGGGCGGGCTCAAGACGGGGAGGAGGGCTCAAGTTTGCAGGGACAAGCCGTATTCGGGGACCCCGAGCCCCTGGAGGCCCTGCGTCAGCAGGCCGAGGCCCTGGGGGGTGTCGCGCACGAATGGAATCCGGAAGAGCGCTTCCTGCTCCACAGGCTCGTCCGCGAGCCCTCGGCCCAGGTCTGGCAACCCGCCTGCGCGGCCCTGGGCTCCAGGGCCGGATGGGATCGCTACGCCCGCGAGGAGCTGATCGACCTTCTGGCCTCACCTTCCTGGGAGATGCGCCTGCGCGGAGTCCGGGCCCTGCATCTGGTCGCGCCCGGGGATTCCCCTGAGGAACTGAAGGCCTTCCTGGACGAGCGCCTGGAGGAAGCCGTCGGGTCCGGCGACGCGGTCCTCTTGGATGCGGTGGTCCGCGGCCTGATCGTCTTCCTGGGCAGGACCTCGCTGGTGAAAGACCCTCGTGAGCTGGTCCGGGCAGCCGCCGTCGTCTACCTGGAGGAGGAGGAGGCAGAACTCCTGGACCTGGCGGCCCGAGACCCCTCGGTCCGGGTCCGCATCGCCCTGGCTTCGACCCTGGCCGATCGGCCCTCGATCCCGACCCCTGCCACCTGGACCCTCCTGGCCGATCCCGACCCGGCGGTCCGCAGCACCCTGGCCGAGGCCCTGAATCCCGAGGACCCTGCGGCTTCTCCCTTCCTGGAGGCGCTCCGCCAGGACCCCGATCCCCTGGTTCGCGAGGCGGCCCAGGCGGGCGCGGATTCCCTTCGGACCCTCCCCGATGTGCCCTGGGTCCAGAGCCCCCTGGCCCGGATCTCGGAACTGGAGAGGGCCTTGGACGCCCATCCCGAGCAGCCCCTGGAGGCCCTGCGCGTGCTCCTGGAGATGCAGGATGGTCCCAGCCTGGCCCAGCTTGCCGAGATGGCCCGGGATCCTGATTTGGCTGACCTGTGCCGGGCCCTTTCGATCCTGACCCCCCTGGGCCGCTTGCTTCCGGCCCACGCCAGGACCTGCATGTTGGAGGCCCTGGGCCATCTGCCGGCCTGGAGCCCCCTGAGTGGAGTCCGGCAGCTTCGCGCCCTGCTGGTCGCCTGCGTTCGGGCTACCGAGGTGGAGAGCGTCGAGGATCTCATCGCCTGGGAGCCGGGCGAGGAGGAGATGCCAGGCGGCCCCGCCGGGGAGGTCCTGCAGCGCCTGGCCGGGATCTCCGCAAGCCTGGGCGACCAGGCCTGCTGCTCCGATCTGGCCGAGGCGGCCGCGGAGCTTGACGAGCTGAGGTTCGGGGTCGAGCGGGACCTGCCCGAACCCGAGAGATCCATGTCCTGCCTGGTGATCCAGGCCTGGAGCGAGACGCTCCAGCGGGGCATCGACGGATGGATGCTGGGAGCAGAGTCGTGAGCACTGACAACACCAAGAAGACCATCAACCCGGTGGCCAGCGTCCGCCGAGCCATCGAGGCCCGGGTCGCCCAGAAGACCCAGGTGGCCCGCCAGGCGGAGTCGCCCGCCAAGGCCGGGACGGAGGCGAAATCCTCACCGGCCACCTCGGCGAAGTCGGGCTCGAGCGCATCCGCCGAGACTTCAGACCGGAGCCTTTCCTCCCGAGGCACCGCGAATGCCGAAGAGACGGTCTCGCGCCCGTGGCGCCTGGACCCCGACCGCTTCCAGAGGAGCGCCGATCTGGAGGAGGAGGAGGTCCGGGACGAGGAGCAGGACTCCTCTGAAGACCCGGACTCCTCGAAGAAGGAGGGCAAGCAGGGGAGCAGCTTCACCGCTGCGCTCCTGCGGACGCTTCTCGGGCGGGAGCCCGAGCCGGCTCAAGAGCAGCGCCCGGCCCCGACCACCCAAGAGCAGGCCGCTCCCAACGCTCCCTCCCAGCCCGGTGGGGCGGAAGCCGAACTTCCTTGCATGGAGAGCTCCAGCACCCAGGACCTCCTGGAGGCCCTGCAGGCCGAGCCCGAGGCCGTCGCGGACCCGAAGAGCGGGTCGGCTGCCCGGGAGAAGCCCGCCGAGGAGCCCTCCAGGCCCGAAGGCGTGCTGGGGACCCTGGGCCGGGTCCTGGGGCTGGGAGGGGACCCGACCCCGACCGCCCAGAAGACGACCGGCGCTCCGGCTGCCCAGGAGAAGCCCGCCGAGGAGCCTTCCAGGCCCGAAGGCGTGCTGGGGACGCTGGGGCGGGTCCTGGGGCTGGGAGGGGACCAGGCGGAGCAGAAGCCGACCTCCACGCAGGCGACCCAGGCCGTCGAGGAACCCTCCAGGCCGGAGGGCGTGCTGGGGGCCCTGGTCAAGGTCTTCGGGCTGCCCTCCCGAGAGACTCCCGCTCCGGCTCCGGCCTCCCAGGAGGCCTCCGGACCCTTGAGCGGACTGTTGGGGAAGATCCTGGGGAAGGGCGCCGCGGAGACGACGCCTCAGGAGCCGTCCACCGCGACGGCGGAGCAGAAGACCTCCAGCCCCTTGCTGAAGTCCGTGATCGGGGATGTGCTGGGAGTCTTCAGTCCGCTGGCCGGGACCCTGGTCACCGCGGCAGCCGGAGCGGCAGGTTCGGTGGCCTCCACGGCCGGAACCGGTGCGCCGTCGGAGCCCAACCCGCCCATCGGAACCCTGCCAGGGGTGAGCGGGCTTCCAGCCGCCGAGCACCAGAAGGTGGCCGAGTGGTATGAAGGGCTCTCGCCACAGGACCGCAAGTGGTATGAGAACTACGTGGCGGGCCAGCCCCCCGAGAGACAGCAGGAGGCCCTGGGCTACGCCCGCCGGATCCAGGACCAGTACGTCTCGGACCCCCAGGAACGGGTGCAGATGCGCCAGGGCGTGCTCGACGAGTACCTGTCCATGGGCCTCGACGAGCAGACCCGGCGCTCCATGGGAACGATCGTCCTGACCGACACCTCTCCGGAAAACAAGCGCAAGGCCCTGGAAGAGCACGGCTTCCTCGCTCCTTCCAAGGACGGAAGCCCGCCGTCGAATCTCGACGAGATCCTGGCGGCTCCCGCCACCTACGCCACCCAGAGCAACAACGTGCTCTACTCGACGGAGCTTCTGCGTCAGGACCGGGGCGAAAGATACCTCGCCGACGTGGTCGCCCACGAGGAGACCCATCGGACGGCCGATTCGACCCAGACCGGAGGGCTCTTCTCCGATCGGGACCACCAGTTGTTCTTTGCCTTGGAAAAAGAGCGGGCCTTCAACCTGAAGACCTCCTCTCCCGAGGCGCTGGCCCGCAACCAGGCGGATCTGGCCGGGCTGTATCGCGAGGCCAACCCCGGAGTCACCCAATCCGAGGCCCGGGCCTGGGCCCAGAATGCCCTGAGCGACTCGGAGGAGTACTTCGCCTCCATGGGCGCCCTCCAGAAGATGACCCGGGAAGAGCCCGGAGTCGCCCGGCGCGTCGAGGCCTTCGACCCGGACATGGCGACCCTGGTCCGCCATGCCGAGGCCGGCACCCTGCCTTCCGACAAGAAGTTCCTGCAGTCCATGTCCACCGAGGACCTCTCGGTCCGCTATGGGGTGGATCGGGCCGATCTGACCCGCTTCGAAGGCCATCAGGACGACTCCGGGAAGCGACTTGCGCTGGAACGCTTCCTGCTGGAGTCCGTGGGTCTGGCCTGGCTGGGCACCAATCCCACAGGCTCCCAGAACTACGGAGGAGCCGGTCAACAGGAGCCTCCGGTTCAATCCACCTCTCCCTCGGGAGGAGTCCGCCCGGTCTCCTCGACCACGCCCACGACCCCGGCCACCACGCCGGCTTCCTCTCCTCCGGCCACCACGCCCACCTCGGGCTCTCAGTCCGGCCCGGCTCCGACCGCTCCCAGCAGCACCCCCCCCGCCAACACGCAACCGGCTTCCTCCCAGGCACCCGTCGCCTCCAGGCCCTCTTCCTCGGGAGGAGGGATCTGGTCCGCGGTCTCCTCCTGGCTGAACCAGGTCGCCACAGGGTTCTCCTCCTTGGGGAACGCGGCGCTTTCCCTGACCGAGATCCAGCAGCTCCTGCCTCCCGGGGTCGATCTGGCCGGCGTGGACCTGCAGACCCTGGACCTGGACGGAGATGGCCAGGTGACCAGGGCCGATCTGAACCGACTGGCGCAGATGGCCGGGACTCCCGGGCAGGCCACCGAGTCCCGGCCCAACACCCCCTTGTCCCGCCTCCTGCTCCAGTTGGGCGGCCAGGGCACCCAGCCTGGGAGCCTGGCCTCGGTCTTCGAGGGAGTGGCCGCCCGTCGCCTGGGCGGCCCCGGCGCGATCCCGCCTCCGGCGGGCGGCCCTGGAACGCCCCAGGTGCCCTCGACGCTCCCGTCGGCCTCGCCTCAGCCCGCCGGTCCGGCGGCTCCGGGATCAGGTGCGGCTCCGAGCGCCGGGCCGCCACGGGACCCCGGGATGACCGCCCTGCGCGTGGGCATCTTCCGAGAGGCGACGGCCCACCTGGAAGGGGTCGCCTCGGGCCAACAGCGGCCCGGAGGGCTCTGGGCCCTGAACTCCCTGGGGCAGGAGGCGGACGGACGCTGGGGCCTGGCCGATGCCTTCGAGACCCTGGTGACCGGCGCGAAGGGGCCGGACAGGATGATGGGCGTGTTCCGGCACGCGGCTTCCTCTCCGGACCAGGCCCTGGCCATGTCGGCGGTCCTGAAGGGGATGGCCGAGGTGGCCCCCGACCGGGCGGTCGGCGTCATGCTGCTGACCACGGATGCCCCCGGGGGATCCGAGTCGGTCGGTCGGCTCTTCTCGGCGATGAGCCGGGAGCCTTCGGGCGCCGTCAACCTGGCCCAGTTCCTTCAGGCCGCGGCCACCAATCCGGCCTCCTCCCGAGGACTCTGGGAGCTGATGGACACCCTGACGACTCCGACCCTGGAAGATGCCGGCGGCGGAACCCGAATCGCCGGGGCCCTGGGCCGTTCCTCGGACTGGGTGCAGGGCTCCCAGGCCCTGACGCGCACCTTCTCCACCCTGTTGCAGACCGAAGGGGGAGGGGTCCGCTTCGCCAACCTGATCCACCGCATGTCCGACAGCAACCAGGGAGCCGCCGACACCGCAAGGCTCCTGCAGAACATGGCCTTCGACAAGGAGGGCGGACGCGAGGTGGCCAGGATGCTGGCCCAGGGCACGCAGTCCCGTTCCGGGGCTCGGGCCGTGGTCGAGAGCCTGAACCGGATGGCGGCCACCCGAGAGGGCGGACTGGCCGTGGGGCGCCTCTTCCTGGGCGTCTCCGGGAGCCGGGACGGAGCCCGCCTGCTGGCCAATCTCTCTCGAGACTCCTCCTCGGCTGGCCCGCTTCTCTCGCTCCTGAACCGCCTGGAGGCCAACCCGCCTGCCGCGGCCCGCTTCTCGCGGGCCTTGGACCAGATCGCAAGCGAACCCCGGCTGCGTTCGGAAGTCGCCATCTTCCGGGGCCGCCTGGCCGCCAGCCCCGAGTTGGACTCCGCCCTGCAGAGGGTCTGGGTTCCTCAGGCCCAATCCTCGGCTCCTCAGGGAGCCCCCCTCCCCTTGACCTGGGGGGGAGCCCTGGCGATGGAACAGGCCGGCGTGGGCCGGCTCCTGGCCGGGCCTTCGACTCCGGCCGCGAGCGTCCCGGTCGCCCCCTCCGCGGGTCTCGACGCGCCGATCGCCGCTTCTCCCGAAGGGGCAGGTTCCGGTCAGCGTCAGGGCCAGGATGGAGCCCCCCAGGGCGAGCGTCGCGGGTTTGCGGCCACCCTGGCGGCTCCTTCGGAGGCCGGGGTCTCGGCCCGGCCGGAGGCGCCCGCCCGGATCGGCTGGCCCGCCTTGGGCGAGGCCGGGCTGCCGGCGGCCACGGCTCCCGCACCGACCCCGGCCAAGGGGGAGGCCGCGCCGATCCAGGCCGACCTGCGGCCGCCGACTGCAGACAAGAGCGCGGGCCAGGCCGCCTCGACCGGCTCGCTGCCTTCCGAGCAAGGTGAAATCGCTGCCCGCCGTCCCGACCCGGTCCGCCCTGGCCTGGTCACGGCCGAAGGGACCTTGAGCCTCCAGACCGCCCAGGGCGCCCGGGCTTCGCTCGAGACGCCCCAGCCTGTCCGCTCCTCGGGCGAGTCGGCCGACTCTGCGAAGGGCCCTGCCACCCCCTTCCGGCCCGGGGACTACTACTCCGAGGACACCCTGCGCAGCCTCCGCCTCTGTCCGGAGTGCGGCTTCCGCACCAGCTCGGCCGGAGTCTGCGCCCGCTGCGTGGCCAGCGCCTTCCGGGAAGGCCGGGTGACCCGGGTGGTGGTCGGAATCTCCTGGTAGGCCCGCGATTCATCCCATCGGGAAGGTCTTTCAGGGATTTTTCAGGAGGAGGCGCATTGTAACCTTTCAGACATCCTCCTGTAACATCTCGTTCATAAAACCTTCAGACAACCCCGTTCTTCCATGACATAATCGAGAGGACACAAAAGGGCAGGAGGATCAGATGGACTTCCTTCAGATGATGGGATTCAATCCTCTTGGAGGAATGAACTCCTTCGGTTTCCCCGCCATGGGAGGCTCCAACCAGGGCATGCAGTCCCTGCTGGGCAACGTGATGGGCGGCTCGTTCATCGACTCCGGGTTCTCGATGCAGAACAACATGACGGCGATGATGCAGCAGTTCCAGCAGTTCTTCGCCCAACAGCAGCAGCAGGGCCAGCAGGCGTTTGCGACCTGGCAGGCCAACCTGGACCGGGCCACCTTCAAGCCGGATGAATCCCAGTCTCCCACCCAGCAGTTCCGGGCCCTGCAGGGCTTCGCGCGCGAGAACGGCTCGCGGGACGGCACGCCCGTGGCCGACTGGACCGACAACCAGCAGGACGTGGCCGCCGCCAAGTATCTCGACGATCTGGTCGGCAAGCAGAGCGACATCGTCCTGGAGAACGTCAAGAACGCCCCGCCGGCCGAGTTGGAGGCCCTGAGGGCCGAGGATCGCAAGCTCCAGGAGCAGGTCGACGCGCGCAAGGCCCAGGGCAACCCGATGACCAGTCACGAGCAGCTCCTGGCCCGGCAGGCCTACACCGAAAAGCTGTACCGGGCGGGCCAGATCGGCCCTGAGATCGGTGAAGCCAATCGCGACCTGATGGCCATCCAGGATTGCGCGGACCAGACCTGGGCCAACACCTTCCTGAAGAAGGGGCTTCCGACCCCTCCTGACATGCCTCAGCGGAACATCGACCGCTCGCCGTACAACCCGAACAACACCCAGCCCGCGGCCGCCCAGCCGGATCCAGCGGCCCTGCCGGCGAACCAGCGCAATCAGCTCGCCTGATCGTGCTGGCCTCAGGGTCCCCCCTGGCCGACGCCCTCACCCGCCTTGAGCCGCTGATCCGGCGGCTGGAGGCGGGTGAGCCTGTCTCCGAGCCCCTCCAGGCCCTCCTGGAGCGCCTGCTCTGGATGACCGGCCTGCCGGCCCCCCAGGACTTTTCGGAAGTTCGGGAGGTCCTGGAGGATCTCCGCCGCGAGCCCTGCACCGTCCGACTGGACCGCCTGCGGCAGGCTCTCGAGGCCCTGCCGGCCCAGGGGCCCACGGCCTCGGCCCAGGCCAACGCACTCCTGGACCTGGCCTCCTCGGCGGTCCAGGGAGAGCGGGTCGAGGAATACTCGGTCCAGGTCCTGGCGCTGGACTCCGAGATCGCCGCCCTGGCCACCCGCTTCGCGGCCCTGGAGCTCCCCGGCCCCTCCGAGAGGTTCTGCGAGGCCGCCCGGGAAGGCGCCGCGCAGTTGCAGAACGCCCGGGCCGGTCTGGCGGGCCTGGACGAGGCGGTGGCCGCGGGTTCCCAGGCGGATCTCCTGACCTGCAGCCAGGACCTGGTCTTCGCCCTGAACCGGGCGGCCCAGCTCCATCGCGAGCTGGAGAGGCTGCTGGCCTTGGAGGGGCGCACTCCCTGCATCCGATGCGGCTGTTCGAATCCCTCCGAGAGGACCCTGTGCGAGCATTGTGGAGCCATCCTTCCCGCAGCGGCGATCCACCCTGAAGGGATGCTGGATTTCCGGGTCGGGGAGGAGGGGGCTTCCGGGCAGACCCGGATGACCGAGAACCTGGCGCGCCTCTTCGAGGCCTGTGACCAGTTCTATGCCGGGACCCTGGACCCGCAGGCCTTCCTCCAGGTGGTCTCCTGGCTGGAGGGCTTGCTCGAGCAGGCCCGGCGTCTGGGACTCGGGGACGGAGTGGAGGAATTCGAGGGCGGGCTGCTCCTGCTCCGGCAGGCTGGCGAACTCGAGGATCGCGCCTTGCTGGACGCCGGCCGTCGTCGGGTCTGGGAAGGAGCGGGGAGGCTGCAGGCTTCGGGCTGAAGCCGCCCAGGGGCAGGAGCCGTCCCCCGGAGATGGAAAATCTGCGGGCAGGCCCGGTTTCCCCTTTCTTGGGCGGGGCTTTCCGGGATGCGCCCAGTCCGTTGCCGGCTTTCGGCTTGAGAGGTTTTCCGTGGCCACCCTGCAGTCCGCCCCCCGAACGGCCGTGACCCGCCCTCCCCTCGATGCCGCGCCCCTTCTTCGGGATGCGGTCGATCTGGCGGCTTCGGATCTCCACCTCAAGCCGGGTCTGCCCCCCATGCTGCGTCGGCGGGGACGCCTCGAGCCGATCCCCGGGCGCGCGCCGCTCTCGGCCCTGGATGTCCGCGAGTTGATCTTCTCGCTTCTGGAGGACGCCCGCCGCAAGGAGTGGGAACTCCACCGCGAGTTGGATACCGGTCTGGAGGTCCGGGATCTGGGGCGCTTCCGCCTGAACGCCTACTTCGATCGGACCGGGCCGGGGGCGGCCCTGCGACTGATCCCCACCCGGGTTCCCGAATTCCACGAGATCGGTCTGCCAGCGGCCGTCGAGAACTTCTTGACGGCCCCCAGCGGCCTGGTCCTGGCCACCGGGCCCACCGGGGTCGGCAAGTCCACCACCCTGGCCTGTCTTGCCGCCACGGTGCTGCGGCATTCTCCGGTCCACGTGCTGACCCTCGAGGACCCGATCGAGTTTGTCCTGGAACCCGGGATGGGGATCGTCAGCCAGCGCGAGGTCGGGCGACATACCGAGTCCTTCGCCACGGCCCTCAAGCGCGGACTGCGTCAGGACCCCGACGTGATCCTGGTCGGGGAGATGCGCGACCCGGAGACCATCTCGCTGGCCCTGACCGCAGCCGAGACCGGCCATCTGGTGCTGGCCAGCCTGCACAGCCCCGACGCGCCCGGAGCCATCGAGAGGATCATCGGAGCCCTGCCCTCCGGACAGCAGGCTCAGGCTCGGATGCAACTGGCCTCGGGTCTGCGGGCCGTGATTGCCCAGACCTTGCTGCCCCGCCTGGACGGCAGCGGACGGATCGCGGCGCGGGAGATCCTCCTGGGGAATCCCGCCATCTCGGCGCTGATCCGCGAGGCCCGGACCCATCAGATCTACTCGATGATCGAGACCAGCCGGGACCTCGGGATGATCACGATGGAGAAGGCCCTGGCCGATCTGGTCGGAGAGGGAGTGGTCAGCGTGGAGGAGGCGACCCAGGCGGCCCTTCGTCCCCAGGCCCTGACCCAGTTGCTCCAGCCCCGCTCCTATCTTCGTTAGATCCGGACCCTCAGGGCCTGGAAGGCCTCGGCGGCCACCACGCCGATCTCGCGTCCTCGCAGCAGGGCCAGGCTGCGCAGGTTCTCGCTCGAGTTCTGGTGCAGTCCTTCCCGGGCCTGGGAGTGATACATCCGGTAGGCTTCCAGCTTCTTGTCCAGCAGCTCGGAGATGTCGACGTAGAAGTTGGGGATCACCCGTTCCTGGGGCAGGCACCAGGAGTTGGGGGGATACTCATAGAGCAGGACGGCCTCCGGCTGGTGGAGGGCCCCGTGGTCGTGGGGGCGGGTGGCCACCAGTCCCGCGCGCAGGACGGCCTCGTGGTCCTGGTTGTAGGAGTGGGCCGGGAGGAAGACGATGTCCGGCCTGTAGTTGCGGATCGACAGGCGGGCCTCGCGTTCGAGCAGGGCTACCAGGTCCCGCCGGGGGATCCCGTCCAGCCGCATGTGGGTGTACTCGTCGGTCTTGAGGACCTCCCAGTCGTGGACGCCCAGGAATCCGGCCACCCGCGAGACCTCGTCCAGCCGTTCGGAACCCTCGACCACCCGGCCTCCATC
>JALHDH010000036.1 GCA_022839105.1 bacterium | reverse complement strand
CGGCCTCTGGCGTGGCGGGGCCATCCCCTTCGGCCTGCGCAAAGTCCTGGTGTCCGACGGGTCCAGGGACCACTGGGGCGTCGAGGTCGACCCATTGACCGGGCCAATCATGCGAGAGGTCTTCGAGCGGGTTGCCCGAGGAGAACGAACCGGGGACATCCTGTCCTGGTTGGAATCCAAGACTGGAGACAGGTGGTCCCACCCGACCTTCTATACGCGCCTCAAGAACCCGGCCTACTACGGGATCCTGCAGTATGGGCGAACCACGATGCCGGCCGGCCGCCAGCGCAGGAAGGGAGACCCGGAGAAAATGGTCGAGGGGCGCTGGGAGGGGTTGATTCCCGAGGACCTGTGGAGAGCCGCCAACGCGGCCATCGAGGCGCGCGGACGAGGCCGGGGCGCCCACAGGAGCATTCCCAGGCAACCCTACACCCTGTCCGAAGGGGTCGCCGTGTGCGCCACCTGCGGGAAGTCCCTGGTGGGAAACCGGATGTATGGGGATCGCTACTACGTTTGCCAGGGGAGACAGGCCGGCACCTGCACCCGCAAGGGAGTCAATGCGGACGACCTGGAGGAGGCCTTCCGCCATTTGGTCACCGAGGAGCTGGCGAAGGTCGACCTGGACAAGATGATTAAGAACTACGAGAAGAGCCTGGCCCCGGAAATCGAGGAGAAGCTCCGGCGGGAGAAGGCCCTGAAGAAGAGCCTGGACCAGGTCTACCGCAAGATGAAGAACCTGACACTGGCCATCGCCGAGGGCGGAGACTTCCACTCGCTGCGGGAGATGCTGGGGCGCCTCCACGACGAGGAGGTTTCCATCCAGAACGAGATCCAGGCGTGCCGAGATGAAGTGGCCCGGATGCGCGAGGTGAACGCCACGGTGATTCGAGACCACGTGGCCGACCTGGTGAACATCCTGCCCGAGCTCGAGGCCGAGGACCTCAAGACGGTCTACCGCAACCTGTTCGAGCTGCGCTTCGACCTGGAGAAGCGGGCGGGCTCGCTCCACATGAGGCTCCGGGGACCGCGCCCGGAGATGCTGCCCCCGGAAAACAAAGAAGAGGCCCGACTGGACCTCTCCCGGATAACGACTGGTCGGAGTGCCCGGATTTGAACCGGGGGCCTCTAGCGCCCCATGCTAGCGCTCTATCCAAGCTGAGCTACACCCCGAGGCGCGCTGATTATAGCAGGTGGGTCAGGGGGGCGCAACCCCGAATGCCAACGATTTTCAAGCTCCCGAAAGGCGCCTGCCGAAAAGGCTCAAGTGGCCTTCTTTGCGGGGCTGGCGCCGCGTCGCCCCGTCCGAATCCCTCCGGCACCCGGCTCCATCCTCTGAGCAGGGACCTTCCCGCCCCCCGGGAAGCCGCCCTCATGGGCGAGGACTTTGAGACCCTTCCCGATCTCCTGGGAAGCGGCCCGCTGGACCTGATCCTGGTGGGCATCAACCCCAGCCGATATGCCGTCGACAAGGGCCACTACTTCGCCCGGCCCCACAACCGGTTCTGGCCAGCCTTCTCGCGCTCGCGCCTGAGCCTGCCCATGCGCCAGGCGCTGGGGATCGAACGGCTCGAACCCCATCACGATGTCGAGTTCCCACGCTTCGGCCTGGGCCTGACCGACGTGGTCAAGCGGCCTACGGCCAAGGCTTCCGAGTTGAAGCCCGAGGACTATCGGCTCTGGGCCCCGCTTCTGTCCGAGCGGCTGGCCCGGCACCCCGCCCGGATCGTCTGTTTCCAGGGCCTGACGGGCTATCGGGCCTTCCTGGAGCATGCGCTGGGGCAGAAACCCGGGCGGCTCCAGGCGGGAAGACAGGAACTGACCCTGGCCGGCGCGGATGTCTGGGTCCTGCCCAACCCCAGCGGAGCCAACGCCCACGTCCGCCTGGAGGATCTCGTCGCCTGGCAGGACCTCCTGGCCCGGGCCATAGGAACCCAGCCGGAAACCCCTGGGCCGACGAGACCATGAATCCGACGGAGAGGATCACGCGTTCCATGAGAATCCCCCCCACCCGGGCCGGAACCCGGCGCCTGATGCGGTTGCTGTGCCTCCCACTCTTGACGTTCCTTCTCACGGCCGGGGCCTGGCAGGTTCTCCCGGCCCGAGACTTCACCGAGGCCTTCCGGCGGACCCAGGGGTGGAGCGGGGCTGACGGGACCTACTCGGTGCCGCTTCTCGACGGCCGCACCCTCTGGCTCTTCGGCGACACCTTCTTTGGAGGGGTCCTGCCCGGGGGGCAACGCTCACCCGAGACCTTCATGGCTCGCAACTCGGTCGCCCTGCAGCCGGGAAGGGAGCCTCGCGACCTGCAGTTCTTCGCCGAACCCTTCCATCTTGAGCGTCCCGGGCGGCATGACGAATGGTTCTGGCCCTATCATGGAGTCCCGATCGGAAGCGACCGGGTGCAGGTCCTCCTGGGGAGGTTCCGGGCGATCCCTCGAGACGACGCCTTCGGCTTTCGACAGGTGGGACTGGATCTGGCCGTCCTGCGGCTGGAGCCGGCTCCCCGGATGGAACGGCTGAGTCCGGTCCCGCACTTCCGCTCCACCCCGGACTCGGTGACCGCATGGGGCAACGCCCTGGTCCAGGAAGGCCCCTGGACCCTGATCTACGGGGTGCGGGACTCCCAGGCCGCCCCCGGCGGGAAGAGCCTGTTGCTGGCCCGGGCGCCCCGCGGCCACCTGGCCCGGTTCGGCACCTGGCGCTTCTTCACCGGGGAGGGCTGGAGCCGGGATCCCGAAGAGGCCGCGATCCTGGCCGAGGACGTCTCCAACGAGCTCTCGGTCCACCGAGACCGCGAAGGGCAATGGGTGCTGGTCAGCGGCCCGGCGGACCTGTCCTCCCGGGTGCTGCTGCGCACGGCACCCACCCCGCACGGTCCCTGGAGTCCGGCACAGAACCTGTTGACGGCGCCCGAAGCGGCCGACGGGGTCTTCGCCTACAACGCCAAGGCCCACCCTTCCCTCTCGGATCCGAGCGGGCTCCTGATCTCCTACAACCTCAACGCCCTGGAGCCCGAACGGGTGATCCAGGACGCCGATCTCTACCGCCCTCGCTTCATCCGGGTCCGGCTGGAGCCCGGTAGGGGTTGCCTTCCCGAATCGCGAAGGGCCGGCCCCATTCCCGATCGCGAAGGGGGCCCCCGATGACCGAAGTCCAGACCCGCAACTGGCAGCGCTTCCAAGAGCTTTTCTACGAGGATCCCGAGACCGGCCTCGCGCTGGATGTCAGCAGGATGGATCTGGACGAGGGCTTCCTGGCGGGGATGGAAGAGTCCATGCAGCGGGCCCTGACGTCCATGGAGGCCCTGGAGAAGGGCGCCCTGGCCAACCCCGACGAGAACCGGATGGTCGGGCACTACTGGCTGCGCGCTCCCGAGTTGGCTCCGACTCCCGAGATCGGCGAGGAGATTCGAGCCACCGTGACGCGGATCCGGCAGTTCGCCTCGCGGATCCATGATGGCAAGCTCCGCCCCGAGCGAGCCGAGCGTTTCACCAGGATCCTCTCCATCGGCATCGGGGGCTCGGCCCTGGGACCCCAGTTCGTGAGCTCGGCGCTGTCCACGCCGGACGATCCGATGCAGATCCACTTCTTCGACAACACCGATCCGGACGGGATGGACCGGGTGCTCGACGAGATCGGCGGAGACCTGCATCGCACCTTGACGCTGGTGATCTCCAAATCGGGCGGTACCAAGGAGACCCGCAACGGCATGTTGGAAGCCCAGAACGCCTACGACCGGGCGGGCCTTCGTTTCGGCCGGCACGCCGTGGCCGTCACCGGGGAGGGCAGCCACCTGGACCGCCATGCCCAGATCCACGGCTGGCTGGAGCGTTTCCCCATGTGGGACTGGGTGGGCGGGCGCACCTCCGAACTCTCGGCGGTCGGGCTTCTGCCCGCGGCCCTTCAGGGCTTCGAGGTGGAATCCATGTTGGAGGGTGCCGCGGCGGTGGATCGCCTGACCCGCAACCAGGAAATCCTCAAGAATCCGGCCGCCCTGCTGGCCTTGTCCTGGCATCGCGCCACCAACGGTCGGGGCGAGAAGGACATGGTGGTCCTCCCCTATTGTGACCGGCTGGAACTCTTCTCGCGCTACCTCCAACAACTGGTGATGGAGTCCCTGGGCAAGGAGACGGATCTGGAGGGTCGGACCGTCCATCAGGGGATCGCCGTCTACGGCAACAAGGGAAGCACGGACCAGCACGCCTACGTCCAGCAGCTTCGCGACGGGGTCGACAACTTCTTCGCCACCTTCCTGGTGGTGCTGAAGAACCGGGAGCGCCCCTCGATGGAGGTGGAGGATGGGATCACCACGGGCGATTTCCTCTCGGGATTCTGGCAGGGAACCCGGGAGGCCCTCTCCGAGAAGGGCCGCCTCTCGCTGACCGTCACGGTCCCCGAGGTCGATCCCTTCACCGTGGGGATGCTGATCGCCCTGTACGAACGGGCGGTCGGACTCTATGCCGCGCTGGTGGGCATCAACGCCTACCACCAGCCGGGCGTCGAGGCCGGCAAGCTGGCCGCCGGCGCGGTGCTGGCCCTGCAACAGGAGATCGTGGCGCTGCTCCAGGGTGCCAAGAACCCCATGGACTGCGAGGAGATGGCCCGAGCCCTGGGTCGGCCCGAGCAGGTCGAGGCCATCTTCCACGTGGCCCGACATCTCGCGGCCAACGTCCGGGAAGGGATCGTAGCCGAGGGGCACGGCTTTGGTGCGCGCTACGCGATCGACCCCCGCCTGGCCTGAACCCCGGCAGGATCGGCCGACCGGGCCCGGAAGACCCGGCCGTGCGCATCCTTGCCCTTCTAATCTTGTGGATCTGCTCCATGTTGCCCGCTGAAGCCGCCGGCTGGAACCGGCACGAGAATCGGGATCTGATCCAGGGCTCGCGTCCCGGCTGGGCCGTCGAGACCCCCGAGGACTGGATCCGCATTCCCGACGTGAAGCCGGCCTGGCCCTTGGGCGGAGGATTCCGCAGCCCGACGGGAGATCAGGGCGTGGTGATCACCTGGATGGCCCAGATCCCCGGCGGTGAGGTCGAGGGGTTGGCCGAGCGGGGATTCCAGGAGGAGCCCGGGCGGGTGGCCGGTCACTCCGCGCGGATCTTCCGCCGCGCCGCGCCTGAGGGGCTCCAGCACCTGACCTACCTGCGGATGCCTTCGGGCACCTGCCGCATCATGCTCTTCGCCACGCCTGGCTCGGAGGAGACCATGGAGAAGGTCCTGGGCAGCTTTCAGTTGCTGCGGGGCCTCTCCTTGAAGGACTCGGAGCGCTGGACCCTCCACGAGGATCCCCGCGCCGGATACAGCCTCTCCTATCCGTCCCAGTGGACCTTCAAGGCCCTCCCTGAGGGTTTCGAGCTCCAGGAAGGCAAGGAATCGGCAGTCCGGGCCACGCTGCGTGCGATTCCGGAGACTCCGGGGATGTCGTTTCGGGGTTTCGCCCGATCCGCGGGTCGGAGCACCCTGGATGGGGCCCTGACCCTGGAGCGCTTCGAACCCCTGGACGTGCAGACCCTGACCGGCTACCTGGCCGTCTGGAAGCTGCGGGAGGGAGGCTATTTCGGCCCGGTCGTCTACCTTCCCCTGCCCGACGGACGGCATGCCCTGGAGCTGGTCCTCTTGCGCCAGGAGGCCGATGAGTGCTTCTTCCGCCTGGTGGACAGCTTCCGAGCGGGCGTCCCGACGACGGCCCGCCCCTGAACCAGGCCGCGGTGCCTCGAAGAGACCGGCCAGACGGGGAAACCTCCCGGCCCGTGGTGAGGTTGATCGACACAGGTCCCCGTGATGGAGGCCCCGAAACCCGTTGCCCATGATCCACGACGCTCCAAGGCCTTGGCCCCTTCGGTGGCTCATCGGGGCCAGCCGTCTGTTCCGACGCCTGGCAGCCCGGCTGCGTCCGGTGCTGGACCTTTTCCCGGCCACCATGGCGGGACTCAGCGTCCTGGGCCTGTGCGCGGCGGGTTTCTGGTATCTGGGAGTCCTCCACAAGGACGTCGTCCTGCTGCCAGCCACGCTGGTCCTGGCCCTGCTCGCGGTGGGGATGATCCTGGCCGTGGGCCTGGGTGCCGCCGTCACCGCCCGCGCCTTGCGCCGCTCCCACTTCGACGACGCCTTCCTCCGCCTGGAAGCCAACTACCCGCGGCGGACCGGCATCCGCTGGAAGGCCCCCCTTCTCCCCTTCATCGAGCTGAGCTGGGAGTGGCTCACCCCACCCGAGGTCGAGGTGCGCACGGTCTCGCGCTGGCGGGAGGTCTCCGAAGAGGTCCTGGCGCGCCGGCGCTGCCTGGTGGAAGGCCTCATCCGTCGGGTCCAGGTCCGCGACGTCCTGGGGATGGCTCGAGTGGTCTGGCGCTTCGAGAGACCCAGCCGGGTGATGATCCTGCCCGACCGCGGGCGCCTGGACCAGACCACCGTCCTGCGCAGCCTGGTGGGCGGAGAGGACCATCCCGACCCCTACGGAGACGCCCACGGCGACCGGGTGGAGATGCGCCAGTATGCCCCCGGCGACTCGGCCCGGAGCATCCTGTGGAAGGTCTTCGCGCGCAACCGTCGCCTGATGGTGCGCATGCCCGAACGGGCCCTGACAGCCCAACCGCGCACCTGCGCCTACCTGGTGGCGGGCCCCTCCGACGAGCCCAGCGCCGGCCTGGCCCGGGTGGTCCTGGAGCGGCGGATGCTGGGTGAGGGATGGCGCTTCGGAGCCGACGGAAGCCCCGGCTTCGCCGAGAACCTGGACGCCGCCTTGGAGGTGCTGGCCCGCTCGGGGAACCCCGAGGTCGGGCCTCCGGGACTGGCCGGCTTCCTTCGGCGCGCCGAGGCGGACGGGTACCAGAACTGCCTGGTCTTCCTGCCGGCGGCCAGCGGGGAATGGTTGGAGGAGGTGCGTCGGGCCGTGGCCGGCTCGCGATTGGGCTTGACCTGGATGGTCGGCCTGGACGGCCTGCAGACCGGCCTGGAATCCCCTCCCTGGTGGAAGAGGCTCCTGCTTCGCCCCGAACCGGTCGTCCCGGCTGACCCGATGAAGTTGGCCGAAGCCCTTCAGAGCGCCCGTGCCCCGATGGTGCTGTGCGACCGCAGGGAGGGTCGCGTGGTGGCCGATGCCCGGCAATACCTCAAGGCCCGGCAGGCTGGGAGGGGAGCCCGATGAAGGTGGACTGGAACCTGGTCCTCAAGCGCCTGGTCGGGGCCCTGGTCTGGGGGCTGGCCCTGGCCGTCGGCGCCTGGAGCATCAGCGTCTCCACGGGCGTCCTCGGAGGCTTCCTGGGAGGATTCCTCGGATTCCTTTCGGGCCCCCTGCTGGCGAAGACCCGCCTGCGTACCCCGACCCTCCTGGCAGGCGGAGCCCTGCTGGGAGTCGTGGGGCTCTGGCTTGCCGCTCTGCCGACGCGCAGCCGGATCCTGGCGGGGCTCTTCGGACCGGAACTGGCCTATGGGGTGGCCGACGGGACCACCTGGTTCCTCGGGGGGGTCCTGCTGGTAGGGTGCCTGCACGCCGCCACCGTGCGCCATGCCTCGTTCATGGCGCTGGAACTGGCCCTGGTCTGCCTGGCCCTGATCACGCCGCTCTCGGCCCACCGCGACGGCTTCATCAGCCGTCCGCACTTCTTCGTCGACCCGCTCTGGTCCCAAGGCTGGGATCCCGTCCCCTTCCTGATGGCCGTCGGGGCCCTGACGGCGGCCACGCTCCTGGTCCTCTCGGTGGGCCGCTTCAACCGGCGCAACACCCTGATCGACCTGGGCCTTCTCCTGGTGCTGGCCTTCCTGGTGACGGCCCTTCTGCCCCTGAACCGGCTTCAGCAACTGGCGCCCGAGCAGAAGCCCATGGGCCAGAACGGTCAGCAGGAGCAGGAGGGCAAGCCCCCTCCGCCCATGGAGCAGGACCCGAAGGGCCAGGACAAGCCCCGCGAAAAGCCCCCCGAACCCGAGGACAAAGGCGAACAGGGGCAACCCAAGCCCGTGGCCCTGGTCCTGTTCCACGACGACTTCACGCCTGCCGACGGCTTCTACTATTTCCGCCAGAAGACCATGAGCATGTTCAACGGAGCCCGCCTGGTCCCCGACACGACGGGTCTGGCCGATCGGGACGTGCCCTCGCGCTTCCCAGCCCCGGGACCCGAAGCCCAGCCCGGCGGGGTGGGAATCGTCCCCGCCCCCACCGATTCCAGCCTGACCCGGACCATCCGGACCACCGTGAACCTGATCGTGGCCCACCCCCTGCCCATCGGCCTGCTCAACCCCACCCGGATGGAGGCCGTGGGGAATCCCGACCCCTACCACTTCGTCCGCGCCTACAAGGTGGAGTCGGCGGCCTTCATCGGGGATCTCTCGGCCCTGATGGGTCGCCGGGCCGGCAGCCCGCTCTGGTCCCGGCAGGTCTGGTCCCACTACACCCGGACCCCCGAGGACCCTCGCTATCTCCGCCTGGCCAACGAGATCGTGGCCCGTCTGCAGGAGAAGTATCGTCAGGACCCGCTGGCCCAGGCCGTGATGGTCAAGCTCTGGTTGGAGACGGAGGGCACCTACAGCCTCAGCCAGAGGATCCTGGACTCCGACGACGCGGTGGCCCGATTCCTCTTCGGCGACAAGGTTGGCTACTGCGTGCACTTCGCCCACGCCGCCACGTACCTGGTCCGCTCCCTGGGGATCCCGGCCCGCGTGGCCACGGGCTATGCGGCGGATGCCCGCTACCGCTTCGAAGGTTCAGCCCTGCTCCTGCTGGATGCCAACTCCCACGCCTGGTGCGAGATCTATCTCGACGGGGTGGGTTGGGTCCCCCTGGACGTCTCCCCCCAGCGGACCGACGCGCGGCCTCCCCCACCCCCGGATGCCGATCTGCAGCGGATGCTGGGGCAACTGGCCCGCAAGGAGGCTCCCAGCCAGGAGGGCAAGCCTCAACAGAAGCGTTCCCTGACCGAGCTGGTCCGCAAGGCTCTTGGGGTCATGGCCCGAGGCGCAGGGGTCCTTCTGGTCCTGGGGGTCCTGGCGGCCTGGATCGGCAAGATCGTGCGCCGACTGGCTCCCTACTTCGGTTCTGAGAGAACCCGGGTCCTGCGTACCTTCCGGGCTGCCCTGGACTGCCTGGCCGACGTCGGCCTGACCCGCCCCTTCGGCGACACCCGAGAGCGCTTTGCGCGAGACCTGGGGGATCGCTTCGAGGCCCTGAGCGTTCTGACCGAGTTCCGGATGCGGGAGGCCCTGGGCGATCCGCAGCACCCCAGCCGTCCGGAAGGCCAAGAGCTTCTCAAGCACTACCGCGACCTGGGCCGGCAGATCCGTCGGAGCATCCCCTTCTGGCGCCGCTTCCTGGGCCTGCTCAACCCCTTCACCTGGCTCTTTGTCCGTTAGAGAAACCCCCTGGGAGGTCCCCCGCTTGAATACCACAACCATCCCGGCCGATCGCGGCACCCTCCTGGACCAGGCCTACGAACTGGCCCAGACCCTGGAGAAACGCCTGCACCACGCCATCCGCGGAAGAGAGGCGGTCATCGACCTGCTGCTGACCGCCCTGCTGGCGGACGGTCACGTCCTCCTGGAGGACTATCCGGGCTCAGGCAAGACGACCCTGGCCAAGGCCCTGGGCGACTCGATCGAGGACGACCAGCCCCACGACGAGATCGTCGCCTTCCGTCGGATCCAGTTCACGCCGGACCTTCTGCCCTCGGACATCACCGGGGTGACCGTCTTCGACCCGGATACCGGAAGCTTCAGCTTCAGGCCGGGCCCCCTGTTTGCCCATATCGTCCTGGCCGACGAGATCAACCGGACCTCGCCCAAGGTCCAGGCCGCCATGCTGGAGGCCATGGCCGAGAAGCAGGTGACCGTCGACAACGTCTCGCACCCGCTCGACGAACTCTTCTTCGTGGTGGCCACCCAGAACCCGCGGGACCAGGCCGGCACCTATCCCCTGCCGGTGGCTCAGCATGACCGCTTCCTCTTCAAGATCCGCATGGACTACATCGAAAGGGAGGCCGAGCTCGACGTCCTGCGCAGCGCCCGGGAGCGCAAGCAGGCGCCCGGAGTGCACCTGCCGCGGGTCAGCCGCTCGGCGGTGGTCCTGGCCCGCCGGACCATCGAATCCTTCGTTCACGTGGACGAGCGCATCCACACCTGCCTGGTGGACATGGCCCGTTCCATCCGCGAATCCCCGCATGTCAGCCAGGGCGTCTCGACGCGCAGCCTGGTGCTGATGCTGCCCGCCCTTCAGGCCTGCGCGCTGAAGCGGGGACGCGACTACGTCACGGCGGAGGATGTGGCCTATCTGGCTCCTTATGTCTTCGCCCACCGCATGGAACTGGCGCCGGGAATCGACGACGCCTCGGAGGTGATCCGCGAGTGCACCCGTCCGGCCATGGAGGCCTTGACCCGCTCGACCCTGCGATGATTTGCCAGGACCGACCCAAGCACGTTGCCGCCCTTGCCGAAGGCCTTCGGAGGCCTCTCGGCGCACCGGACGCCTGGCGGGCGGCCTGGCTGGTGCTGGTGACCTTCCTCATGCTGGGAGTCCTGGCCCTGCCGGCCCTGGCCCGGGACCCCGCTGCCGGCTCTGAACCTCCCACCGCGGAAGAGGTGGCGGGCCTGATGGACCGCCCCGAGAACCTGGTGGCCTGGCGGGAGCTGGCAGATCGGGTCCTGGCCCGGGACCCCGACTCCTTTGCCGGCCAGATGCTGATGGGCTTCGTCCTGCATCGCTCCGAAGGAGATCTCCCCCGCTCCCGCTTCCACCTGGAGAAGGCCCGAAAGCTCGCCCTTCAAGCCTCCGACCGGGGGAACTCCGAGGCCTTCCACTTCTATGCCCTGGCGCTCTACGAGCTGCGCCTGGTCCTGGCAGAGATGGATCGCTACCAGGATCAGTTGGCCATCCTGGAAGAGTTCGCCCGCCTGCGAGGAGGCCCCGTGGTGGCTGCGGAATTCGCCTGGCCCCTCATGAAGCTCGACCGCGAGATCGAGGCTCGCGAGAAACTCTCGCAGGCTTTCGGAAGCGGGGATCCGGTGGCGCGGATCGTGGCCTGGAACAGCCTGGGTGCCCTGGAGATGGAATACGGCAACGCCCAGGCCTCCTACAACGCCTTCCAGAGCCTCCTGGCGGAGGCCCGCCAGAACAACTGGCCCCTGGACTGCACGTATCTGCGCAACGCGGGGGAGGCCGCCCTGGCGCTGGGCAAGTATGACGAGGCGGAGCGCTACTTCCGAGAGGCCACCTCGGTCCAGTTCAACGACCAGACCTTCTCCAACCCCTACCTGGACCTGGCGGGTCTGTACCTGACCCAGGCCCGTTTTCCCGAAGCCCTGGAGTCCACCCGTCGGATGCATCAATGGGCCCGCGCCATCAAACCCTTCCTGTACCAGCAGTCGATGGCGGACACCCAGCAGATGACCGGCGAGCTGCTCCTGGAACTGGGCTACGTGGAGGAGGCCCTGGAGCAGTTGGACCTGCTGGTCCAGAGACCCGACCGGCGAGGCGGCACCTCGGGCACCAAGGACCAGTCCGAAGCCGGCAACCTGGTGGTGTGGCGCTCGGCGCTCCTGGCCTGGCGAGAGCGCCTGGCCGAGCGCATGGCCTCCTCGCACGGGCTGGAGTGGTGGCGACTTGCCTTCCAGCGCCTGCAGTTGGGGATGAAGGCCCGAGCGGCGGGGCGGCGGGTGGCAGCCCTGGCGGTGGCCAACGACCGGATCCAGGGAAGCCTTCGCCCCTACTGGGCCGGCTCGATCTCGATGGGCGAATGGTTCCGTCCCGACCTGGTGGAGCTGTACGGCCCTGGAGTCACGGCCGCGGCCCTGCAGGCCCTCCGGCAGAATCCACCCGAGAAGCTCCCCCTGGAAGAGCCCTTCCTGGAAGCCATCGAGGCCGAGGTGGCCGCGCTCTCCGGGGACCGCTCGAGTGCCCTGCAGCACCTGGAGCGGGCCCTGGGCAGCCTGCCTCCCGCCGAAGCCCTCCTGCGGGCCCGGTTGCACGCCCGTGCCGGACAATTGCTGGAGGCCCAGGGCGAACGCGCCCAGGCCCTGACCCACTTCCAGATGGCCCTGCAGAAGGCCCCGGGGATGCTGCGGACCGTCCGGGCGCGGCTGCCGGTGACCCTGCAGGGAGACGACAACCCGACCATGCGTGAGGTGGCCCGGAGCCTGGGGCGCTCCCCGCGGTTCCGCCGGGTCGGCGACGGCCTGCCCCTCCAGCTCTCGCTGGCCGGGGACCGATTGGAGGCGCTCCTGCTGGGAACCGACGGAAGCGTGCTGGCCCGGGGGGTGGCGCCGCTCCAGCAGGACCTGCGCCAGTCTGCCGCGGACCTGGCCGAGGACCTGCACCGCCAGGCCTTCTCACCCCAGATCGACCTCAGCCAGGTCGATCTCAACAGCCTGGATGGCTCGAATGCCTCGGGATCGACCGCCAGCGAGAAGTTCCGCGAGATCTTCCGCCCCCCCGGTCCCCACACCAGGCGCTCGGATTCCAGGGATCGGGTCGCACGGATTGAAGGTTCCAGTGCGATGGCGCAAATCCCCTGACCGCCACAACCCCGGGAGCAGACACGATGGACAGAGACGGATTCCGATCCTTGAACCGATTCATGCTGTGGATGTGGCACGCCGGCCTGGGTGGCCCCATGAACCTGACCCATCGCCTGACGGGACGGATCATGGTGCTGGGAACGGTCGGTCGCAAGAGTGGTCAGATGCGCCGGACCCCTCTGAACTACTCGCCCTGTGGAGACTCGGTCCTGGCGCTGGCGGGCTTCGGAGGGCGCACGGACTGGCTGAGGAACCTCCAGGCCCATCCCTTTGCCGAGGTCTGGCTTCCCGACGGCTCGTGGCTGGCCCGGGCCGAGGAGATCCATGATCCCGGGGAAAGACTCGAGGCCATCCGCAGCGTCCTGAAGGACTCGGGGTTTGCCGCCAAGGTCTTTGCGGGGATCGATCCCTGGCACTGTGACGAAGACGATCTGCGTCGCCAAACCGAACCCTACCGGGTGGTTCGCCTGCGACTGCTGGAACCGTTGCCCGAGCCCGAGGAGATGAAGGTGGGCCGCGCGGCCCGCACGGGACTGGGGGTCGGCCTGGGGATCTCGCTGGCCTGGGCCTGGTTCAACCGCAGGAGCTGAGAGGTCCTGCCCAATCGTCCCCGCCCCTCGGAGAGCGGGTCAGGCCTGGGAGGTCTCCTCCTCAGCAGTCGCCGGCCCCTGTCCGGTCTCGAGAGGAGCGCCAGCCGTCTCTTCTGCGGCCTCCCGGGATGCCGAGGGCCGATCGGCCAGCATCCGGGCGGCCACCCCGACGGCCACTCCGCTGGCGACGCCGACCCCGGCGCCGATCATCCCGCCCAGGATCCCGCCGGCCACCGGCCCGTAGCGACCCGTCTCGAAGGTCCCCGAGACGTCGCGCATCTGGGGGGTGCCGTCCCGAGCCAGGACCGGAGCCTCGCGATGGACCGCGCTGCGACCATGGCTCCAATCGTCGTGCCAGGGATAGAACCAGTCGTAGTGATCGGCCGGGATATCCCCGAGGTAGCGCCGCTCGGTGACCGGAACGCTCCAGGTCCGCGAGTGGACCTCCTGGGCCGCCATCTCCCGCCCCCCGGCGACCGCCCCCAGAACGGCGCCGGCCCCGGCCCCCACGACGGCTCCGCCGAGAACGGCGTTGCCCGCCAGGTTGCGGACCTCCTCCCGACGCTCCTTGTCCAGGGGCGGAGCCTGCTTGGGAGGCTCATCCTTCTCGAGGCTGTTGCGCAGGGCGGCGATGCCCGCCCCCAGGGCCACGCCAGTGACCCCGCCCAGCAGGGCTCCGGCCACGCCGGCCCCCAGCGGCTCCCAGAACGAACCGTGAACGAAGCGCGGCTCGGTGTATTCGCCAACCTTGGTGTGCTCAATCCGGGGACTGAAGTTGTGCCAGTAGCCCCGGGTCCTCTCGGTGCAGGTCTCGGTGCTGTAGCGGTTGCCGTTCGAATCGGTGTGCCACTCGGTGGTGCAGGTCCGCTCGATGTCCGGCGTGATGCTCTCGTGATAGCCCGTCAGGGTGGGGTCGTCGATCGAGCGGGGGACCCACTCCTCGCGAATGGCGTCTGCGGCCTGGGCCTGGAAGCCCAGGGCCGTGCCGGCGGCCCCGCCCACAACGGTTCCGGCCGCCCCCCCCAGGACGGCGTAGTCCCGCATCCGGCGGTCTGTGCCGCCCGTGCCATAGTCGCGATCGTCCCCGATCACGTTCTCTCCAATCCAGTCACGGACGGAGTTCAGGCGGTCGGTCACAGCAGTGCGGATCTCAGAGAGCTTCATGTACAGGATCCTGACACGGCGAAGGTCCCAGGTGGTTGCCGGGATGTTTAATGCGTTCCCGGAGGCCCTTGTTGCAAGCTCCCGTCGAAGGGGCCGAGCAGCTCGCGGATCTGTCCCATCAACTCGCCCATGCGAAAAGGCTTCAGGAGCAAGGGCAGGGTCCGCCCGTTGCAGCAGGGGACCTGGTCGGAAAGACCGGTGATCAACAGGATGGGCAGGTCCGGGGCGCGACGTCCCAGCTCCTCGGCCAGTTCCAGACCGTCCAGCCCGGGCATCGCGATATCGGTGATGACCAGACGGACCCCTGTGGCCTGATCCTGCAGACGGGCCAAGGCCTCGCGTCCGCTGCCCGCCTGCAGGACGCGAAAGCCCTCCCGCTTCAGGCCCAGGCTCAGAACCTCCCTGAAGGTGGACTGATCATCCACCAGGAGGATCGTACAGGCTTCCCCGTCGGCTCCCAGTCCCCCCAACCTCACCACGTCACCCTGGGCGCACCAGAAGCGCGTCCAAAGCTAGCGCCCCTCTTCCACACGGGGCAACCTTCGCGAAGGCGGACAAAACCCCTGCAGGCGAAGTGGCCGCCCCCCCTCCCGAGGCTCTCCCGGACCGGGCGTACACAAGCAGGCCCGGCCTTGGAGGCCGGGCCTGCGGAACATCCTAGGAGCCTGTGTGAGTATCCGGACCGAGCATCGCCGAGGGATCTTGCGCACCCCGCAAGGCGCAAAAAGTCGTGGTTTGCTGGAGGCAAATGAGACTTTTTGCAACACAGCGGGGGTGCAAGAAGCCCGGCGAGGCGACCGACGCGGTATTCACACAGGCTCCTAGGCGATGGTGATGTCCTGGTTCAGGTAGACGTCCTGGATGGCGTGCAGGAGCGCCGCCCCTTCCGCCATCGGCCGCTGGAAGGCCTTGCGCCCGGAAATCAGGCCCATGCCGCCCGCGCGCTTGTTGATCACGGCGGTCTTGACGGCCTGCTGCAGGTCGTTCTCGCCGGAGGGACCGCCCGAGTTGATCAAACCGGCCCGGCCCATGTAGCAGTTCGCCACCTGGTAGCGGGTCAGGTCGATCGGGTGATCGGTGCAGAGCTCGGAGTACATCCGCTTGTCGGTCTTGCCGAACTTGACGGCGGTGAAGCCGCCGTTGTTCTCGGGCAGCTTCTGCTTGATGATGTCGGCCTGGATGGTGACGCCCAGGTGGTTGGCCTGACCGGTCAGGTCGGCTGCCACGTGGTAGTCGGTGCCACCGGTGTTGAAGGCGTCGTTGCGGGTGTAGCACCACAGGATGGTGGCCATGCCCAGCTCATGGGCATGCTCGAAGGCCTGGGCGATCTCGACGATCTCGCGGCGCGAGTCCTCGCTGCCGAAGTAGATCGTGGCCCCCACGGCCACGGCTCCCATGTTCCAGGCCTGCTCGATGGTCCCGAAGAGAACCTGCTCGGGGGTGTTGGGGTGGGTCATCAACTCGTTGTGGTTGATCTTCACCACGAAGGGGATCTTGTGGGCGTACTTGCGCGCCACGGCGCCCAGCACGCCAAAGGTGGAGGCCACGGCGTTGCAACCGCCCTCGATGGCCAGCCGGACGATGTTTTCGGGATCGAAGTAGATCGGGTTCTTGGCGAAGGAAGCTCCACCGGTGTGCTCGATGCCCTGGTCCACGGGCAGGATGGAGACATAACCGGTGTTGGCCAGACGGCCGGTGCCGAACAACTGCTGCAGGCTGCGCAGGACCTGAGGTGTACGGTCGGAGTGGGCCATCACGCGATCGATGAAGTCCCCTCCGGGCAGGTGGAGCATGGACTTGTCGATGGTCTGGCACTGGTGCTTGAGAAGGTATTCCGCCTCATCGCCCAGCAAGGCCTCGATCCCGGCAAGCCGGGTGGTATCTGCGGTCAGGGTCATGGTCTGTTCATCCCTTCGATTGGGTCTTCCGGATTCGCGGAGCGGGTGCAGGCTGTTCAGGGCTGCCCCCTTCTCCACCTTCTCCCCCGCAAGGGTGCCCGGATTGGGAGGATTCGCCTCCGGCAGGACATCCCTTCTTCCCAGGGGTGGAGAGCTCGAAACGCTCCACCCGATACCGGTTCCCGACCAGGTAGAGCGGAGCGCCCAGGGCGCTCACCGAGATCTTCAGGGCGTGGATCAGAAGCGAGATGGCGACGGCCTGGTCAGGAGTGGCCCCCAGGGGATTCCAGAAGACGATCGAGGCCAGTTCCTGGGTGCCGACCGCGTTGACCGAGATCGGCACGTGGTTGAGGACGCGGAAGATGGGGGTGAAGGCCAAGAAGAGCAGCGGAGAGAGTTCCAGGCCGAGGGCGTCGGCAATGCTGGAGAAGGCCAGACCTTCCAGAAGGGGAGAGGCCAGGTTGATGAAGGCGGCTGCCAGGAAGGTCAGGCGGTGCTGCCGATAGACCTGGATTGCCGCCAGGAACTCCCCGACCGGCGCCCCCATGCTGAAGCGCTCCAAGGCCGGGCTCCCCGAGCGCCCCGCCGCCAGGGCCAGGACGGTGCTGGCCGCGAAGGCCAGCGTCAAGGCCAACAGGAACAGGCCCATCAGCCAGTCCAGGCGCAGATGGGCCAAGGGGGCCCAGACGCCTTTGAGGAAATCGGGCGCCTCGGCCCCCCGCAGGAGTGGAAAAGCCGCAGCATAGGAGAGCCCGGTGGCCACCAGGAGGGCCAGGAAGGCCGACCACCTCTCGACCACGACCGAAGCGGCCGCCTGGACCCGAGGCACCCCGAATCCCGACAAGGCGAAAACCCGATAGACGTCGCCGCCCAGTCCCGAGGGGATGAGGTTGTTCAGGAAGAAGCCGACCAGGGAGAGCCGCAGGGCCTGCCCCAGATGCAACCGGTAGCCCAGGGGGATCACGAGGATCTGCCAGGCCAGGCTGGAGGCCACGGCTGCACCGAAGAACAGGACGAAGGCCTCGAGCAGGGGCGCCAGCCGGCAGCGGGCCAGGAGCCCTCCCAGGCCTTCCAGTTCAACCAGGCTCAGGGCCCAGACCAGGAGCGCCGTCCCCACGCCAAGGCGCAGGAACCAACGCCAAGGCGACGGCCGGGAGGGTTCCACCGTCAGGGAGTCGAGGGGGTCGGCTCGGTCCTGGTCTGTTCGGAATGGCCCTGGGCCCCGCCGTCTCCGTGGGCCGGAGCCTGGATGGTGGTCGGAGCACTCGGCAGCGTCGTGGCGGCGGGCTCGCCGAAGAAAAGCCCGTACACCTGCAGGATGATGATGATCACCAGCAGGCCGATGATGATGTCGTCTTTGCGGTCATTCATGGTGGGCGCCTTCCTTCCGCCGAGAGGCGGCCGGCTCCTCCTCCAACAGGATGGGTTTCCCCTCCACGAAGCGCAGTCCGGGAGGAATCCGATAGACGCGGACCCGGTCCGGCCAGTCTTCGGGCTCGCCCAGGAACTCGCCGAGAAGGGTGTGCATGCGCTCCCTGGCGGCCTCTCGCAGCAGCTTGTCGTGGATCACCAGGTAACGGAACTGGAACCTCGAGAGGTCTTCCAGGCCCTGCTGAAGCTCGGCTCGCGAACGGTAGGGCAGGTCCTGGCGAGCGTGCTCCATCATGAACAGGTAGTTTGCAAAGGCATTCTGGTAGACGAAGAAGGGAACCGTGCCCTCGACCCGATTGGGCATGGCCTTGCGGTGGAAGACCTGATAGTAGAAGTACTCACCCGGAAGCAGTTCCCCGCGGTAACGCTGGATCGGGTAGTCGATCAGACCAGACTCCTGAGGGTCCCTGCCCAGGCTCCGGCAGTACTCGGGAACCCGCGCGCTGGACTGAGGAATGGGAAAGGGGGCCGGCGAGAACATGGTCACGTCGAAGAGCATGCCCAGGACCAGCGAGCCCACCAGCAGGGCCTGATCCCGAACGGCCCAGCGCCGCAGAAGACCGACCAGGGCCAACGAGCTGAGGACCCCCAGGCTCAGCATGACCATGGCGGTGAATCGGTATGGGATGGAGACCTGCGAGAAGAAGGGGAAATAGTTGAAGAAGAGCATGTAGAGCGGCGAGCGGATCTCGGTGTAGATCTCGTCGCTGAGGTACATGAACGGACCCAGGCTGAACATCGCGAAGAGAAGGGCCAGGAAGACCCAGAAGCGGGGCCGCCTTCGCCTGGGCCCGAAGCACAGGCCCAGCGCCACCACGGCCAGGGTGACCCAGCCCGCGTAGGAGACCCGGGTCAGTTTGTCGACGGTGTAGCTGCGAGTCACATGGTTCTTGCCCGGCCGGACGTAGTCTACCAGGCGGACGACGTTCAGGAAGCGCATGGACAGGTGCACATCGACGTTTCCGGAATGACGCTTGCGGTAGACCAGGGATTCCTCGCTGTTGATCGTCCGCCGGAACTCGTAGGCCGGGCCAGCCACCAGGACGGCGGCCACCAGGACCATGGTCAAGGGGGCCCGCAGGGCGTGCTTCCAGACCTGGCCCGCCAGGGTCCCCAGACCCGTGCCCAGATGGCGGTCCAGGTGGCGGTCGGCCAGACGAACCAGGGCCAGAAGGGCCGCCAGGCCGATTTGCGCCACCATCCCCAGGGCCGCCCAGGCCGCCAGGAGAGGCACCAGGGGGACCTCGGGCCAGGCGGCCCTCAGCGCCGGGGCCAAGACCAGGGCCAGGAAGAGAAGACCTCGGGCGTGGGCTGCAAAGAACCTGCGATAGTCCGCCAGGAGTTCCCCCGGCTCGTCCGGCAGGAGAATCCGGGCATGGCGCAGGAGGAGACACCCCGCCAGGGTGACCGTCAAGAAGACCGTTCCCACGATCCACTCGGCTCCCTCCTGCCCCAGGAACTGCAGTCCCACCAGGATGGCTGCGGCACAGGGGAGCAACAGTCCCAGTGAGATCAGGAACATGGCGTGGGGGGTCAGCAGATCCCCAAGCATGCGGCGCTGCGGTTGCCGGGTTCGCCAGGCCCTCCAGGCCCGAGGGACGACGAAGAGTGCCTGCGCTCCCAGCACGACCAGCAGGAGTCCGGGCCAATCGGGCAGGGTGAGCAGGACCCAGAGTCCCAGCCCGGACTCCGCCATCAGGAGCAGTCCGGCAGGCAGAAGCGAGCGGAAGGCCGACCATGCCGCCTCCGTCCGCTCCCCCATTCCCCCTCTGAGCCGGATCAGCAACCCCAGGCTCAGGCCCAGGGCTCCGGCCACCAGCAGATAGTCGCGGGCTCCCCCCTGAAAAGGGTCCAGCAGCGTCGGCAGGCGTCCCAGGACGAAGAGGAGCACGACAAGCCCCAGCACCCCCATCCAGAGGCCCTTCGGCCAGGGGGGGCGCAGGGCCGAGAGTCCGGATCCGGACAGAATCCCCAGGGACTTCCTGAATCGCCGCTTCAAGACGTACAGGTAGTAGAAGGTGGCGAACAGGACACAGAAGGTCCCGTAGTACCAGCAACCGATGGTGGCCAGTGCGAAGAACACGGCGGAACGCACGGCGTCTGCCATCCGGCTGGCTCGCAGCATCCGGATGAAATACATGCAGAACAACGGAATCCAACCGATATTGATGGCCTCGGTGACCCCGGAGTTCAGGTAGGCCATCATGTAGGCCGAGAAGCCGAACACGGCTCCCCCGAAGAAGGCGGCGTAAGGATTGCCGGAGAGCTCGCGCGCCAGGCACCATCCTCCCACCGCCGCCAGCACGATGTTGAAGAGGACCACCAGGTTGTAGACCGTGGCTGGCTCCCAGAGCATCTGCAGGGGAGTCGAGATCAACCCGTTGAGAGGATCGATGAAGAAGAGGGCGCCGCCATACGGGGCGTTCAGGAGGTGGGTGTGGAGGGGAAGGACGTTGGCCTCCACCAGGCACTCCTTGACCCACCACATCCCCCAGAGATGCTTCCAGACGTCGCTCTCCAGGTCGCCCAGGACCGAGCCGTTCAGGTCCAGGACCAGGGGAAAGGTGAAGGCCAGCCCCAGCAGGACGTACAGCGGAACCACCACCAGCAGCTCGCGGCCCATGGTTCCGAATCCGCAGGGCATGTCGCGCAAGGGACGGGGAAGAACCCGACGCCAGGCCGGCAGGCAAACAGATTCCGAGCGCTTCACGGCGCTCGGAGTTGAAGAAGATCTGGCCAAGTCTCCAGCATTATAGCGGGAAATAGAGCCGGAGGGCAGGTCTGCGACCCGCCCTCCGGGATCCTGCTTCCGACCCGCCCGGCTCCCCGGACGGGTCGGAAGGCTCAGTCTGGTCGCCGAACTCCGGCTCAGGCAGGGGTCAGGCAGGCCTCGAGATCCGCCTGGACCGAACCGATGGGAGTCAGGCCGAACTTCTCGACCAGGACCTGGACGACCGGAGGCGTCAGGAAGGCCGGGAGGCTGGGTCCCAGGCGGATGTTCTTGATCCCCAGGTGCAGCAGTGTCAGCAGGATGCACACCGCCTTCTGCTCATACCAGGACAGGATCAGCGACAAGGGCAGGTCGTTCACGGTGCAGCCGAAGGCCTCGGCCAGGGCGCCTGCGACGCGGATGGCGCTGTAGGCATCGTTGCACTGTCCCATGTCCAGCAGACGCGGGATCCCGCCGATGGTTCCGAACTCCTGGTCATAGAAGCGGTACTTGCCGCAGGCCAGCGTCAGGATCACCGCATCCTTGGGAACCGAAGCCGCCATCTCGGTGTAGTAGTCCCGACCCAGCTTGGCTCCGTCGCAGCCCCCGATCAGGAAGAAGTGACGGATCGCACCGGACTTCACGGCCGCGATGACCTGGTCGGCCACGCTCAGCACGGCGTTGTGGCCGAAGCCCACCAGGACGGTCTTCTCGGGGGCGTCCTCGGGGAAGCCGGGGGCCTCCAGGGCAGCCTGGATCACCTCCGAGAAGTCGTGACTCGGGCAGTGGGTCACGCCCGGCCAGGCCACCAGGCCCGTGGTGAAGATGCGGGCCTTGTAGGTCTCCTTGGGCTTCTGGATGCAGTTGGTGGTCATGAGGATCGCGCCCGGGAAGGCATCGAACTCGCGGGCCTGATCCTGCCAGGCGCCACCGTAGTTGCCGACCAGATGAGGGTACTTCTTCAATCCGGGATAGCCGTGGGCCGGCAGCATCTCACCGTGGGTGTAGATGTTGATGCCCTTGCCCTCGGTCTGCTTGAGAAGCTCCTCGAGGTCCTTCAGGTCATGCCCGGAGACCACGATCGCTTTGCCCTTGATGGGGGTGATGCGGACCGGAGTCGGCACCGGATGCCCATAGGCACCTGTGTTGGCGCGGTCGAGAAGCTCCATGACCTTGAGGTTCCACTCGCCACAGCGCAGGCAGCGGGCCAGAAGGTCGCCCACCTCGAACCCGCCCTCAGCCAGGAAGCGCATCTCGCCCAGGAAGTAGCGATCCACCTCGGCGTCCTGCTGGCCCAGGATACGGGCGTGGACGGCATAGGCCGCGGTCCCCTTCAACCCGTACAGGAGCAGCTCGCCCAAGCCGACCAGGTCCTTGCCCAGACGGTCCATCCGATGGGGGATGGAGACCTCCTCGCCCTGTCGAATCAGGCCCTCAAGGGTGGGAGCGGGGGTCCAGGCGGCCGGACCGACCGGCTGCTCCGGCTTCAGGCCGCGAGCCAGACACAGGGAATTGTATTTCTGGCGGACCTCGTCGCGCAGCTCGGCACCCTCGCGCAGGATCCCCGCCAGGCGTTCGGGATCGAAGTTCACGTTGGTGACCGTGGTGAACAGGGCTTCCAGGACGTACTCCGTTGCGGCCCGATGGTGCTCCCCCAGGGCCTCGAGGCGGTCCGCCCAGCTCGCCAGGCCCATGGCGGCATGCACCAGAAGGTCCTGAAGGGCAGCGGTCTCGGGATCCTTCCCGCAGACTCCGAAGGTGACGCAGCCGGTCCCCTGGGACGTCTGCTCGCACTGGTAACAGAACATCGACATTTCAAGCTCTCCCCGATCGCGGTCAGTCCTTGGCCGCCGGCAGCCGGGGGCCTTGAGGCCCCTTCGGGCTCCAGCGTCTGGACTGGTTGCGGATTCCAACGCATGATGCGCCCTGGAGAGGGCGAATTCCTTGTCCTGGATCAAGCAGGGTCATTGGGTGATCATGGAACGGGGATTGGCCCAGCGGCGCACCAGGGTCCAGCTCATCTCGCCCCGGCGCAGCATCCCCAGGACCACCCCCACCATCTTGACCAGGTTGCACCCCTGGGCGAACCAGGCCACCAGGCGCGGGTTCCGCTGCAGGAACCGATTCCCGGCCATCCAGTACAGCAGGCGGGAAGGCAGGAAGTCCTTGGTGATCAGGACCAGCATGGCGGCCCAGAACAGGTCCTCCGGGGGGCGGGGATAGTTCAGGCTGACCCGGATCTGCTGGAAGGTCTTGTTGCGCTCCCCCTCCAGATCGGCCTCGGTGATCCTGCCTTCGGCCAGCAGCCTTCGGGCCAGCCTGGTGTTGGGGAAGACCACGATGCTGAAGAGGTAGAGCTGGAAATACCCTCGGGGGAAGCCCATCAAGAGCTCGAAGAGGTGGCGCTTGTCCTCCCAGGTGGACTCGACGTCGTCCAGGATCACCTGGTAGCGGGCGTCCAGGCCCAGTCGAAAAAACAGGTCCACGCACTCCATGATCTTCTGGTCGGTCACGTGCCGATCGTAGAGTTCATGGGTGACCCGGTGGGTGTTCTGGATGCCCATGTACACCACTTCCAGCCCGCAATCGCGCAGGCGGGTGAAGAGCTCTTCGTGAACCAGCTTGGGTTCGATGAAGATCTCGAAGGGAAGGCCGACCTCCTCGGGGTAGCGACGGGTGAACTCGTCATACCAGGCTTTGGAGAACAAGAAGACCTCGTCGTCGAAACGAACCCGCTTCATGCGGGGAAAGACCTGGCGGGCCTGGCGGATCTCGCGAAGCACCGAATCGACGCTGCGGGTCCGGTAGTAGCGACCCTGCCCCCTGTACAGCTCGGAGAGCTCAGAATTGTAGCAATACGAGCATTTGAAGACACACCCCCGCGAATTCATCATCTGGAAACAAGGGTCCGAGACCATCGGATCGCCCTGACGCACCGAGCGGCCCATCAAGAAGTACTTGTCGGGCGAGGTATAGTCCCGGAAGGGAAGCTCGTCGAGGGCCTGGATGGTGGGGCCCACGGGATTCCGGAAGATCTGATCCCCCTGTCGGACGTACAGTCCCGGCAGGTCCGAGATTTCCGCTCCCGCAGAGAGCCGGTCCAGAAGTTGGACGAGGGTGATCTCGCCCTCTCCGCGGCAGACCAGGTCGGCCTGCTCCAGGCATCTGTCCGGGTCCAGGATGGCGTGGGTCCCACCCCACATGATCCTCAACCCCGGACAGTGCGCGCGCAAGGTCTCGGTCAACCGGGCCGCCACCTTGTGGTAGGCCGAGGCGCGCACCGAGATCCCCACCAGCCCGAGGTCGTGCTCGCGGACCAGGCGGACCAGGTTGGCCAGTTCCTGGGGCCGGGGCCACTCCAGGGAGTTGTTCACCCAGTCCTTGAAGTAGATTTCGACGGTCCGATAGCCTGCCGCCCGGGTGCAGGCAGCCAGCACCCTCACAGCGTTGTTCTCGACATCGTACAGCGAGATCAACCCCAGGTTGAGGCGTCGGTCTCCGGGGCCCGGACGGATCCTGCGGGCCTCGGGACCGGCATGACGCATCCACGGGGTCGGATCCAGGTGCCGGTCTGCTGCCTCCAAAGCCTGCCTCCACGGGAAAAACCGACGGGTGAGCCTCCCAGGGCCAAGGTCCGGCGGCTCCCGGGGCCCATTATGGCAGAACAGGAGCCTGGAAAGAAAGGGCCTTCCGATCCCGGAGGCCCCCTCGGGGCTCTCGACCGGCCCCCCGCCTTCTCGAAACCGGCAGGTCCAAGGCCTCCAGGGTCCCCCGACCCGAGGGCCCGCGATAGCCCAGTTCCTGCAGGCCCAGAAGGCGTTGGACCCCGCGGACCAGGCGGTCGACGAAGGACGCGCTGAGGATGTCCTTGTCGGTCAGGCGCAGGGTGGGGAGCCCCAGCGCCGCTTCCCGCCGAAGGCTGTCAGGGCTGATGGCCCCGCCCTCGTCCACTTCGACCAGCACCCAGTCCACCCGCTCGCCCGTGCGAACCCGAAGCAGGACATCCGGGACCAGGACCTCACCGGCCACCTCCAGGGGGACACGGGGCCAGTAGAGGACTTCCGGGGTGCCGGCCAGGAGCAGGGCGGGATGACGGCGATTCCGCATCTTGAGGGTTCTCCTTCCTTCAGGCCCGCTCTTCCCGGGGCCTGGCCCCAGCATGCCCGGCCTTTCTGTGCAGGATCTGGGATCCGGGAGGCTGGATCTTTCCAGAAGATGAAGATCCGGTGAACACTCGGCGCCGCCCGACCCTTCCCCGGGAGCGGGGTTCTGCTACAATCGCTGAAAATGCAGGTGGCTCCCCGGGCCGGATCGGCCCCGGAGAGCCGGCACAGCCAGGCACGGAGGACGGGAATGAAGGTTCTTCTGATCAACGCGCCCCGGATCAACTCGATCTGGTGCGGGGTCCCGGACATCTTCAACGGGAAGGACCAGCACCTGTTCCCACCGCTGGGGATCATGTACCTGTCAGCCTGGCTCAAGGCCAACACCGACCACGAGGTCATGATCGTGGATCCCAACGCGGATCTTCTGGGCTTCGCCGCAATCGAGCGCCGGATTCGCGAGTTTGGCCCCGACGTGGTCGGGATCACGGCCATGACCCACAACCTGATCGACGTGCGCCAATGCGCCGAGGTCACCAAGCAGGTGGACCCCGGCATCCATGTCACGGTGGGCGGCCCTCACGCGATCAGCTTCCCGGAGGAGGCCATCCGATTGCCCCACGTGGACTCGATCGTCCTGGACCGGGACGCCGAGGTGACCTTCGGCGAATGGGTGGACGCCCTGGCCGGAAGACGGCCGCGCCACGAGGTCGCCGGGGTGTACTACAACGAACCCGACGGAACGGTGGTCCGCAACCCGGCGCGCCCCATCCTCAAGGATCTCTCCCACCTGCCCTATCCGGACCGGAGCGGCGTCGACCTCACCCAATACTACACTCCGGGGATGACCGGCCTGGTCGCCACCACCATGGCCACGACCCGAGGATGCCCCCAAGGATGCAAGTTCTGCCTGTCGACCTCGGCCTTCAGCACCCGTACCCCCGAGGACGTGGTCGATGAGATGGAGCACTGCCTGGCGATGGGAATCCAGGAGGTCCAGTTCGTCGACGACATCTTCAACGCTCCGGCCAGCCGGGTGATCGCCATCGCCGACGAGATCCTGCGCAGGGGAGTCAAGATGGCCTGGGGATACAAGGCCACCGTCAACGCCACCACCTACGCCTCCCTGGAGCGGGCCAGGGAGTCCGGCTGCACCAAGGGCCACTTCGGCGTCGAGACCGGCACGGTGGAAGGGCTGCAGGCGCTGGGCAAGACCTTCGTCAAGCTCGAGCACGTTCGCCAGGTCTTCAAGTGGTGCCGTGAGCTGGACCTGACCTCGTGCGCCTACATCATGATCGGCACGCCGGTCGAGCGGAGCCGGGAGGACATCTACCGGACCATCGACTTCGTCAATGAACTGGATCCGGACTACGTGGTCTACGCGATCACCAGCCCCTATCCCCACACCCCCCTGTGGAAGGAGGGAGCCCGGCTGGGGCTTTGGGAAGAAGGGGTCTGGAGCGACTTCATGCGGGACCCGACTCCCGAGCTGGCCGCCCGGATCCCCACGGTCTGGACCCAGCACATGAGCAAGGACGAGCTGCTGCGGATCTTCAAGGAGGTCAACCGCAAGTTCTACTTCAACCCCCGCAAGGTCCTGCGCACCCTGGCCCGGGTCTCCAATCTCAAGGAGGTTCAGCGCATCGCTCAGGGCGGACTGGCCATCGCCAAGCTGCAGTTGATGAACGCCGCCGGAAGACGGATCTAAGGGGTCGGCTTGAGGACCTCCTCCCGTCCCCACCTCTCGGTCGTCATCCCCGTCTACCAGGAACAGGACAGCCTGGAGACCACGGTCGAGGAGACCTTCCGGGTCCTCGAAGAACTGGGACGCTCATTCGAGGTCCTGGTCTGTGACGATGGCAGCCTGGACCAGACCCCTCTGATCCTGGGCCAGCTCCAGACGCGCCATCCCCAGCTTCGCGCCCTGAGCCACCCCACCAACCGCGGCGTGGCCCAGGCTCTCAAGACCCTGTACTCCAGCGCCCGGGGAGAATGGGTCGTCTTCCTGCCTGCGGACGGGCAGGTCCGCGCCGACCAGATCCCCAGACTCTTGCGGCACCAGGATTTCCCGGTGGTCCTGGGCCGACGCCAGCCCCGACGCGATCCACTCCCGCGCCGACTGGCCTCCTGGGGGTTCAACTTCTTGATTCGAACGCTGTGGGGCCTTCAGGTGCGGGACGTGGACTCGGTCGTCCTGTACCGGCGGGACGTCCTGGAGGTCGAGTTCCGCTCGAGGGAACTGTGCCTGCCCGTCGAGGTCCTCCTCAAAGCGGTGCGCCGAGGGATGGCCTATGCCGAGGTGCCGATCGAGCACCACCCCCGACGCTCAGGCCGAGCCTGGGGCGCCAACCCCAGGGTCGTGGTGCGCACCCTCATCGACCTTCTGCGGGCCTGGTGGCACCCCGCTCTCTGGGGGTAG
>JALHDH010000035.1 GCA_022839105.1 bacterium | reverse complement strand
CGAACGGTCGCCGATGATCAACTCGCGTTGGCCCCGGCCGATGGGCACCAGGGCGTCGATGGCCTTGAGTCCCGTCTGCATCGGTTGGGTGACGGGCTGACGCTGCATCACGGTGGGAGCCGTATTCTCGATGGTCCGGGTGCGCGAGGCCGGGATCGGGCCCTTTCCGTCCGCCGGCATCCCCAGGGCGTCCACGACGCGCCCCAACATCGCCTCGCCGACGGGGACCTCGGCGATGCGGCCCGTGCGCTCGACCCGGTCTCCCTCCTTGATCTCGTTGTCGGAGCCCATGACGATGCAGCCGATGGAATCCTCCTCCAGGTTCATCACCATGCCCATGACCCCGTTGGCAAACCTCAAGAGCTCGCCGGCGCGGGCGTCGAAGAGCCCGTAGACGGTCGCGATGTTGTCGCCGACCTGGATGACCGTCCCATGGGACATCTCCTGCACGTCGGGGTCGTATCCCGCGATCTGCTGGCGCAGGATTTCGGAGATCTCGTCGGATCGAATCGCCATGTATTCCTCCCAGGAGCCGGCTCAGGCCCGAGCCAGGCGCTCCCGCATCTTTTCGAGGTGGGTCCGGATGCTTCCGTCGAAGAGCCGGTCCCCCACCGTGAGGATCGCTCCCCCGATCAACTCGGGGCGCACTCGGACTTCCATCTGGACGGTCTTGCCGGTCAATTCGGCCAGGCGAGCCTGGACGAGGGCCTCCATCTCGGGATCCAGGGCCTCGGGCACCTCGACCCGGGCCTCAAGGATCCCTTCGTCGGTGTGCAGCCTGCGCTCGAAGGCCCGCGCGATGGCCGGCAGGAATCGCTCGCGCCCCTTGTCGACGAGCAGGTACAGGAAGTGCAGGGTCCGGGGCTGGACCCTTCCCTCCACCAGGCGCCGGACAATGCTCTTCTTGACCTCGCGGGAGATGGCCGGAGACTCCAGGGCGTGACGGAGATCCCGATGATCCCGGAGGAGCTTGACGGCCGAGTGCAGCTCGGCCAGTTGCCGAGGCGCCTGGCCGGCCTCGCGGGCCATCTGGTAGAGAGCCTCGGAATAGCGCTCGGCCAGGGTCTCATCAAGCATCGGAAGTTCCCACCTTGGAGAGCAGATTCACCAGGATGTCGCGCTGAGCCGGGGCATCCAGGCCCTGCCTGAGAAGGTCCTCGGCCCGCCTCACGGTGGCCTCGGCCGTCTTTTGACGCAACTCGGCCAGGGCCGCGCCGCGCTCGGAGGACAGCTCCAGGGCCGCCCGCTCCTGGACCTGTCGGATCGCGGTGCGGGCGTTCTCCTCCACCGTCTCGCGGACGACCTCGGCGTCCCGGGTGGCCGAGAGCGCGATCTCCCCGGCCTCCTCCTCCAGACCCGCCAGCAGCGACTCATAGCGCTCCAGAAGGGCCCTGGCCTCGACCAGGATGGCCTCGGCCTCTTCCATGTCCCGCCTGGCCTTCTCCTCGCGTTCGCGGGCGACCCCCTTGAGCGGATCCACCAGGAAGATCTTCAACAGGAACAAGAGCAGGCAGAAGTTGAGCAGACCGACTGCGAATTCCAGAGGGTTGGTCATGGGGCGACCTCCCGGAGGCGCTCGAGAACCCTCTGGCTCTGGGGCGGGCTGGCCATGGTCTTGAGGAGCCGGCTGGCCACCGACATCGAGAGCCCCTCGACCTCCCGATCCAGCTCGGCCTCGGCCTGAAGCCGCTGCCGATGGATCTCCTCGCGTGCGCTCGAGAGCATGGCCTGGGCCTCTTCATTGGCGGCGGCCAGCCGCCGGGCCCGGTCGGCCTCCGCTTCGGCGCGGGCCTTGGCCACCGTGGCCTGGGCGGCCAGTCGGGCCAGGCGGATCTCCTCTTCGTAGTTCTCCTTGAGCACCTGGGCCCGCCGGTTGATCTGCTCGGCTTCCTCGACCTTGCCCATGGTCAGGGCATCCCTCTGGTTGCGGGAGCTCTCGAGGGGGCGATAGAGGATCGGCTTGAGGAGCAGGTGCATCAGGTAGAACAAGATGACCTGCGAACCAAAGACCACCGGGTCGAAGCCCAGGCTACCCAGGACGGAGCGGATGATCTCCATCAAGGCCTCCGCGGTTGAAAGGGACTCTCAGGAAAAGCGGGCCGGATCCCGTCCGACTCAACCGGCGTGGCCGAGGGCCATGAACGCGATGACCAGGGCGTAGATGCACAGAGCCTCGATGAAGGCCAGACCGATCAGCAGGGTGGTCCGGATCGTCCCGGCCGCCTCGGGGTTGCGCCCGATGGCCTCCATGGCCTTGCCGATCGCGTTTCCCTGCCCCAGGGCCGTCGCGATGGTGCCCACCCCGATCGCAAACGCGGCCGCGAAGAGGGCCATGGCCTCCTTGCTGAGGAAGCCGACGGCCCCGGTTGCCTCCGCCTGGGCCATCGCGGGAGCCGCCGAGAGGAGCACCAGAATCAGGGCCGCCAGAATGCGGCCCGGCTTGCCAATTCTTGCCAGCATCTTGATGAGACCTCCTTGCGCCGTTTAACCGAATCTCAACCCACGCTCCGGACCCGTCCTTGGAGTTCGGGTGCCGGATTTCCCCTGCCCGGAGGCAGGGTCGAAGCGACCTGAGCCCAGAATCGACCTGGGGAGGGTTCCCTCAGGCCCCCTCCCCAGTCCATCCGAGTCCTGGGCGGTTCCTCCCCGAAGAGCGGGATCCTGCCCGCGGCCGGTCCTCAATGCTCCTCCGCGACCACATGGGAGATATAGGACAAGGTCAGGACGAAGAAGATGAAGGCCTGGATGAACCCGGCCAGAGCCCCCACGCACAAGACGAAGAAGGTGCTCCCCCACAAGAGAAGGGCCATCAGGGAATAGCCGATCCCTCCGGCCACCGCCCCGGTCTGGATGAAGGCCCTGGCCTGATCCAGGAAATTCCCCAGGTTCCCGATCAACTGGGTCTTGACCTCGTGCTCACCGAAGATGTTCCCGTACAGTCGGATGGACAACGAGATCAACCGGGCGAGCTCCTCGATCACGTTGAGCAGGATGAAAAGACATGCCAGCAGCGGGACCAGCAGGTAGCGCATGACCCCGGAGAGATCCCTCCAGAGCATGGGCGTCGGCTCCCAGTAGTGGGAAAGCCACTTGAAGAAACCGCCAATCCCCCCCCGGGACGCGTGCCCAGGGGCCGAGCCGGGGCGGAACTCCAGGTTCTTCCTCAGGCCATAGAAGTTGAAGCCCAGGAAGGAGACCACGGCCAGGGCCAGGGTCGTGTTGAAGGAGACCGACGGGGTTTCGAAGAGGAGATGCCCTTGAACCGGCTCGGCGGATTCGGAAGGCGCCGGCGCGCCATGGTGGCCCGGCGTCGAGGTCGCCTCCGCGAACCTGGGAACCGGCAGGAGCCCGGACCAGTTCGAGGCCAGCACGAAGAGGAAGATCGACATGGCGAAGGGCACGAAGCGACGGCCCACCGGGCCCATCATGTCGCAGGCCAGGTCGTCCACCCAGTCATAGACATGCTCAAGCACTGCACCCAGGCCCCTGGGCACCAGGCCACCGCTGCGCCGACCGATCCAGGCCAGCAACACCACCACGGCCACCACCAGGGCGGTGGACGCGACCAGGGTCCGATTGGCCGGGTTGGCAAAGCCCATGGGTCCGGCCGCGGGTGCGGCCGCAAGGTACAGAGCCCCCAGCGACTGGATCATGCCGAAATCTCCTTTGAGGCCTTCTTCGGGCGATGCGCCAGCCAGGTTCCGACCCTGCCCCCCGACAAGGCCAGGAGCAGACCAGCCGCCAGTCCGAGCGGCGAGACGCCGATCCGGATCGCAGTGGCCCCGACCAGGGTGGTCAGGACCAGACGCCCTCCTGCGACCAGGGCCCAACTTCGCCCAACGAGCCCGGACCCCTCGCGGGCGGTGAGTGCCTGGAGCGCCTTGTGGAAGAGGAAGAGATGCAAGGCCCCCAGGGCGCTGCCCACGACCACGCCCAGAATCACGAGTCCTCCCGCAGCAGGGGACGGATCAGGAGGTAGCCGACCCAGGCTGCGGCCACGACCCCCGTCAGGAGGGTGGCAGGCAGGATCCAGGCCAGTCCGGTGTGGGACCTGAGGATCCCTCCCAGGACGTAGGAGCCGTACATGACGGCCACCAGGCTGACTCCCAGGGACATGACCAGGGCCATCGCCCGCCCCAGGCCGGGCTCCGCCCGACGACGCTTGCGAAAGCCGTCAATCCGCTGCTGCAATCGCTCTGGAGTGGACTCTGAGGAGTCCAGGGGTTCCTCGGCCACGTCCTCACCTCCGGCCAGAGGAGCCTTCAGGAGCCGGGATGGAATTCCTCCGGGCGGGTGGCCCGCTTCCCGAAACGATGGAGCAGGGCCTCCACGGTGCGACGCGCCGCCTGGCCGTCTCCATAGGGACTGGCGGTCTGGCTCATGGACCGATAGTGTTCCGGCTCCTGAAGAAGGCGGGCGGCCTCGCGCCGAATGACCTGCCCGTCGGTTCCGACCAGCAGGGCGTTGCCCGACTGGATGCCCTCAGGCCTCTCGGTGGTGCGCCGCAGGACCAGGACCGGAACCCCCAGGGAGGGAGCCTCCTCCTGGATGCCTCCGGAGTCGGTCAGGATCAGGCACGAGTGGCGCATCAACCGGACCAGATCGGGATAACTGACGGGGTCCAGCAGGTGGATGCGCTCCCGGCCCTGCAGGGCCGGAATCACCACCTCACGGACCCGGGGATTGCGGTGCACGCTGAAAACCAGGGCCACGTCCGGGAAGTCCTGGACCAGGCTGGCCAGGGCCTCGCAGATCTCGCGCATGGGAGCCCCGAGGTTCTCGCGTCGATGGGTCTCCACCAGCAGCATCCGCTGGCCGGGCTCCAGGGCGACCAGGTCCTGGGGAGGCCCGGGTGGCAACTTCTCGAGGATCAAGCGCAGGGCGTCGGTGACCGTGTTGCCCGTCAGGTAGATGTCCCGGGCGGGCACCCCCTCCTCGAGCAGGTTCTGCCGGGCCCAGGCGGTGGGGGCGAACTGCATCTCGGCGATCCGGGTCAGCAGGCGCCGGTTCATCTCCTCCGGGAAGGGATCATACCGGTCCTCGGTCCGCAGACCGGCCTCGATGTGTCCGACCGGAACCTTGTGGTAGTAGGCCGCCAGACCCGCGGCGAAGGCGGTGCTGGTATCCCCCTGGGCCAGCAGGAGATCGGGCCTGTCGCGCTCCAGGACGGGGGAGAGGCCCTCCAGGACCCGACTGGTGATCCCCGCCAGGCTCTGATTGGCGCGCATGATGTCGAGATCGACCTGAGGCTTCAGATCGAAGAGTTCCAGCACCTGATCGAGCATCTCGCGGTGCTGGGCCGTGACCACGCAGGTGGTCCGGATCCCGGGATCCTCGGTCAGGGCCCGGATCACCGGCGCCATCTTGATGGCCTCGGGACGCGTGCCGAAGACAGCCATCACGTGCAGTTTCGAACTCATCTGGTTGACCCCGTCATTTCACCGTCAGGGCCAGGACCAGGCCGGCCAGCCCGAACAGGATGTTGATGAAGTAGATGACCGCCACCACCTGGCGCTGCGAGAGACCCAGCCCGAGCAGGCGATGGTGGAGATGCTCCTTGTCGGGCTGGAAGATCGGCCGGCCGGAGAGGCTGCGACGGAGGATGGCCATGGAGGTGTCCAGGATGGGAACCCCCATCAGGCACACAGGCACGATCAAGGCCAGGGTGGCCGTGCTCTTGAGCAGGCCGACGACCGACCATCCCGCGAACATGACCCCGAAGAAGAGACTGCCGGTATCGCCCATGAAGATCTGCGCCGGGTTGAAGTTGTAGCGCAGGAAGCCCAGGGCGCAGCCCGCCAGGGTCGCCATCACCAGGGCCACCACCACCTGCCCCTTGAAGAGGCTGACCCCCAGGAAGACCAGGGCCGTGGTCAGGGCGACCCCGGCCAGCAATCCGTCCAGGCCGTCCAGAAGATTCAGGGCATTGGTGATTCCGACGATCCAGAAGAGGGTCAGCAGGAGGCCCTGCCAGGGCTCCAGGAAGACCACGCCGAGGAAGGGCAGGCTGAGGTAGTCGATCCGGATTCCGAACCACACCATCAAAAGTCCGATGGCGATCTGGCAGAGCAGCTTGACCTTGGCCGGCATGCCGAAGCGATCGTCGATGAGGCCGACCCCGACAATCAGTCCCCCGGCCAGGAGCATTCCCAGCAGATGCTGGGCCAGCCGGGGCGTCAGGGCCGCGCGCAGCGGCTCGAAAAGGGCGAGCATCATGCCCAGGGTGATCAGGAAGCCGAAGAAGATCCCCAATCCGCCCCACAGGGGCATGGGGACCTGGTGGACCTTGCGCGCGTTCGGCTTGTCCAAGGCCCCGGCCAGGAAGGCGAGGCGCTTGATTGCGGGGACCAGGAGCAGGGTGGTCAGGATCCCCAGCGAGAACGCCACCACGAAGACCAGACCGGACATTTCTTGCCTCTTCTCCCGGCCCGGGCGTCAAGGCATCCGCCGCGCCCCGAGGGAGGATTCATGGTGTTGGACCCTTGGCTCGAGGTCCTCCGTGCCGCCGACCGCTCAGCCGGTCCCAGGCAGACTCGCAAGATTCTATCACGGAAGTCAAGAAGGGTAAACCGCTGGGAAATCGTAATCCCAGATGCTTCGGCCTGGCGGTCTGCGAGCCCGGGGCCGATCCCCTCCCGGCTCACATGATCTGCCAGCTTGCCCCCTTGAAACCCTCGTAGTCCTCGACGAAGCGCTGCACGATCTTGGGGACCGCGGCCGCCGAGGCGGCGTCCAGGGGACGGACATCCCCGATCGGAACCGGCTCGAGAAGCCCCTGCTTCTCGAAGAAATGAAGCGTCTCCAAGGCCGGATCCTTGACCACCTGGAGCACGAAGGGGGTGGGGGCCGCCAATGTAAATTCCAGGAAATCCAGGTTCCGGGGCAGATAGGGCGTGTGGCACTCGTTGCTGTAGTAGTGCATGAGGTTCTGCAGGATGGGATCCAGGATCCTCTGCTTGAGATCCTGCACGGCCGTCTCGAAATCGTGCTCGCGGTCGACTGCAGGCAGGCTCACCTCAAACCCTGGCAACTCGCGCAGACGCCGGCCCATGGTCCGGGCGTCGGGGAAACGCTCGTCAGGCCAGGTGCCCAAGGCGCGGAAGACGAGTTGCGCGAGGGGGCGGGGCACCGGGACCCCCAGCTCTTCAAAGGTCGGGAAGTCGAAATCCTGGGGCTTCCTTCCCGTGAGCAGTTCATGCATGGTCGCCGCCAGGGCATACAAATCCGAGCGGGGCTCGGGATTGCCCTGTTGCTGCTCCGCTGGCGCGTACCCCGGGGTTCCGATCCAGAAACCCTCGGCGGGATTGGTAACCCGCGCGATGCCGAAATCGATCAGCACGATCCGGCCGTCCCGATTGCGCAACAGAAGGTTTGAGGGCTTGATGTCGCGGTGCGTGACCGGAGTCTGGCGGCCGTGAAGGTATTCCAGGGCGTCCAGGACCTGCAGCGCCCATCCCACCACCGAATGGGGGTCCAGGCCGGGATTCCCGGAATTCTTCAGGACCTGGGCCAGGTCGTCCCCTTCCACCAGGTCCATGACGAAGCAGAAAGAGTTCTCGTGGACGAACGAACTGTACACCCTGGGAATGTTCGGGTGATTCAGCGTCTGCATGACCTGGATCTCGGAGAGGAACCGGTCGATGGCTGCCTGTCGCTCACCCAGGCTGGCCGAGGGATCGATCATCTGCTTGAGGGCGTACACCCGGTCCTTGAGGACCCGGTCGGCCACGGCATAGACGGCGCCCATCCCGCCCGCCTTGATCAGCCGCAGGATCTCATAGCGGCTGTCGGCCACTGTGCCGGGAGGCAGATTCCAGCTCTCGATCATCGATCCCATCGGCAGATGGTAGTGTTTCCCGATTCTAGCACACCCCGAAAGCGGGAGCAAACGGGGCAGGCTTGATGTCTGGTCAATTGCCGGAGGCCGAGCCCTTCACGCCCCGATGGCTCCAGATTCGGCCTGGGCGGCGCCAGGCCTCGGAGCGTCTAGAATCTCTTCCCGGCACCGACGATGGGATAACTGTTCCGAGAATCGGTGGCGTCACGAACTCCCCCATAGATGTAGAACTCGCTGGGGAACAGGACCCTCCCGAGCACGTCGACCTTCACGTCGCGCGTATCGTAGACATCCACGCTGGTCTCGAAGCGACGGTTGAAGAGCCAGGCATCGGCTCCGACCCCGAATTGCGATCGGACCACGCCTCCACGCAGGCGGAAGGAATCCCAGGTCCGGCCGGCCTGGAGATTGACCAGGTTCTCCTGGCCCAGCGAATCCACCCCGACCTTGGCCGTGAAGGGGCCCCGGGGCAGCAGGAAGGCATTGAGGTTGGCTGCGGGCTCGCCGGTCCTGGTATTCCACTCATGGGAGATGTCGGCCTGGAACAGAGGTCCGCCCTCGCCGGAAACGATTCCCTCCACCTTGCCTGCCACCCGCTTCGCCGATTCGCTGGCCTCCCGGGCGTTGGCAACCGTCTGGCGAAGGTCGTCCTGGATCTCGGGATCGCCGGTCAGCGAACGGATATCCCCCGCGATGGCCTGGACCTCCTCGCTGGTCTTGCGGATGTTGTGGACGGCCGCCATGACGTCGTCGCGCAGGGTCTCGTCGGTGGCCAGACCCTCCAGGGCGCTGGCCGTCCTCTGAAGGCTGGACGACATCTGACGCAGGTTCATCACGATGGTGTCCACGTGCGCGGTGTTGCGCGCCACGACCTGGTTCACCTTGCCCGTGGCCCCTCGAAGGTTGGCGCCCACGACCCGCGCGTCGTCCTGGAAGGCCAGCACCGTGCTGTCGACGTGGGCGACCACCCGGTCAAGCGAGTTCGCCAGCGTCTCGACCCGGGTATTCAATCCCTTGACCAGGGTCCGGGCATCCTGGCTGGCCCCCTTGAGGTTCCCCGAGATGTCCCGGAAGTTGGTCATGGTCAGCTTGATGTCATCCTGGAACTTCTGGTCCCCGATCAGGTCGTTCAGGGCGGCCACCGAGTCCTGGAACTCCAGCATGACCTTGTTGCCCTCCCGGGCCAGGTCATCCAGGGTCACCGGCGAGGTTCCCGTCACCTGGTCCCCCACGGCCACGGGCCGGACGCCCGCCGGCACCGGACCCGGGCGGATCTCCATCCACTTGTCGCCGAGAAGGTTGCCGGTGATCGTGTAGATATAGTGATCGGCGCTGAAGAGCTGGACATCCGGCCGGGTGATCTGGATCGTGGCCCGGACCCGGTTCTCGGGATTGAGTTGGAGCTCGGCCACATAGCCGATGCGAACCCCGGAAAGGTGGACCGGGGCGCGGGTCTGCAGGCCCGCGACATCCTCGAAAAGGACGTAGTAGCGCACCCCGCCCTCGGGACCGATCTGGCCGACCTGCACGACCACGAGGCCCATCAGGATGAGGGCCACCACGACCAGCATCCCGACCCTGGCTGCCGGATTGAGCTCCATGTCTCCTCCTAGACCCGAATCGGGCCTTGCACCCGTCCCTCGCGAAACTGGGCCACGAACTCGTTGTCCGTGGTCTGGAACTCCTCGGACGGACCGATCCACACGATCTGTCCGCGATGGAGCATGGCGATCCGATGGGCCACCAGCATGGCCCCGGCGATATCATGGGTGACCACGACCGAGGTCGCGTGCATCCTCTTCTGAAGATCCAGAATCAGCTCGTTGATGACCCTCGAGAGGATCGGATCCAGGCCCGTGGTGGGCTCATCATACAGGATGACATCCGGATCGGTGGCGATGGTCCGCGCCAGGCTGGCCCGCTTCTGCATGCCGCCCGAAAGCTGGTTCGGAAAGAGGTGCCCCATACCCTCGAGGTCGACGATGGCCAGCTTCTCGGCGACGATCCTCTGGATCTCCTCTTCCGGAAGGCGGGCGTGCTCGCGAAGGCCGAAAGCCACGTTCTCGCCGATCGTCAAGGAATCGAAGAGGGCGGGCATCTGGAAGACCATCCCCACCCTCTTGCGGAGTTCGTCAAGGTCCTTGCGACTCAAGGCCAGGATATCCCGGTCGTCCACCAGGACCTGCCCGGAATCGGGACGCTGCAGACCGACCAGACAACGCAGGGTCGTGCTCTTTCCGACACCGGAGAGTCCCATGATGGCCAGGGTCGTGCCCCGGGGGACCTCGAAGCTGACCCCGCTGAGAATGGCCCGCCCGCTCAAGGAGACCGTCAGGTCCCGGACCACGATGGCCGGATCCGACATCTGCTGGCGATGGCCCAGGATGGCATCGTTCCGAGCCATTTCAGGTCACCGGGAAGAGCCACGAAGACATCAGGTAGTTCGTGACGAAGATGATGATGGTGGAGAAGACCACGCTGGAGGTCGTCGCCACGCCGACCCCGGCCGCCCCGCGGCCGGTGTTCAGGCCCTGCAGACAGGCCACCATGGCCACCTCGACCCCGAAGACCACGGCCTTGAGCATGCCGTTGAGGACGTCTGAAAGCTCGAGAAGCCGCTGGATCGAATCGTAGAAGGCAGCATAGGGGATGCTGGCGGACTGGAAGGCGATCAGCGCCCCTCCGAGGGTCCCGGCCACGTCCGCGAAGAGAACCAGGATCGGCATCATGGCCACCAGGGCCAGGAACCTCGGGACCACGAGGTAGCGAACCGGGCTGACCGCCATCGTCTGAAGCGCGGAGATCTGCTCGGTCACCTTCATGGTTCCCAACTCGGCCGAGATGGCCGAACCCGCCCGCCCGGCCACCACGACGGCGGTCAACATGGGGCCCAGCTCGCGGGCCATGGCGATGGCCACGCCGCCGCCGACCACGTTGGTCACGCCGTACTGGACGGCGATGTGGGCGAGCTGCAAGGACATGACCATGCCGGCCGTGGTGGTGGTCAGGATCACGATCAGGAGCGAATCGACCCCCAGATAGGCCATCTGCTGGACGGTCAGGCCAAGCCGGACCGAACCCCGTGCGACCCAGCCCATCGTCTCCCAAAGGAGGATCAACAGGGAGCCGACGTACTCCAGCAGTTTCAGGACGGCACGACCAAGCGACTCGAACAGGACGAGCATCCGCACCTCGTTCTACCGGTTCGGGGGATCTCCTGTTCGAGGCCGCCTCGCCCCCCTCGGCCGGCCCGGCTCAGCGGCGGAAATCAGGACCGATCCTGCCCGGGTCTCCGAAGTGCGTCGAGTTGTCGGAAGAGCTCTCGCTCCTGCTCGGTCAGGCCGGTGGGGATCTCGACCTGGATCCGGACATAGAGGTCCCCGGCCTGATCGCGCCCCCTGGGCAGGCCCTGGCCGGACAGGCGGAACTGGGATCCCGTCTGGGATTCGGGCGGGATCTTCAAGGTCAGCGTCTTTCCTCCCAATCCCTGGAAACTGCACTCCCCCCCGAGCACCGCGCGAAACAAGGGAACCCGGAGCTCCCGATGCAGATCGCGGCCTTTGGCCTCATAGACCGGATGCCTGCGCAGGCGGACCAGGAGATAGACGTCCCCGCTCGGTCCACCCCCCGAACCGGCTCCCCCCTCTCCGCGAACCCGGACCTTCGAGCCATCGGTGACCCCTGCGGGAATCCGCACCTCAAGGACCCGGGGAACCGAAGTCTGACCAGCCCCGTGACAGGTCGGACACATTCCCGAATCCATCCGACCCCGTCCGGAACAGGTCGGACAAGAGCCGGTCTTCTGCAAGGTCAGTTGCCGGGTGGTTCCTTGGAGGGCCTCCTCCAGGGAGATCTCGACGGTGGCCTCCACGTCCGACCCGGGTCTGGAAGCCGACCGACCTCCCCCATGGAATCCTCCGGGGCCCGGTCCCCCCATCCCTCCGAAGAACATGTCGAAGAAGGAGGAGCGCCCCGTGGGGCCGCTCCCCTCCATCTGGGCGAAGAAGTCCCCAAGGTCGAACTCGACCGGTTGCCCGCCCCCGGGCGGCCAACCGGGAGCGGCTCCCTGCTTCCAGCGCGCTCCGAGCTGGTCGTACTTCTTGCGATTCTCCTCGTCGCCCAGAACCTCGTGGGCCTCGTTGATCTCGCGGAAGCGCTTCTCGGCCTCGGAATCCCCGGGATTGACGTCCGGATGGAACTTTCGGGCCAGCTTGCGATAGGCGGACTTGATCTCCCGGGCGCTGGCCGAGCGGGGAACACCGAGGACCTGGTAATAGTCCTTGAACTCCATGGCCCTACATCCCAGCCTCGCCCGGCTGGCGGGCCACCTTGACCGTGCTGGGCCTCAAGAGGCGCTCCCCGATCCGGTACCCGCGCAGGAACTCCTCGACCACGGTCTCATCCGGAAGATCCTCTCGCGCTTCGACCAGCACGGCCTCGTGAAGACCCGGATCGAAGGGCTGACCGATGGCCTCGATCGGCTCGATCCCCTGAGCCTGGAGAATCCGTTGAGTGTCGCGCAGGACCAGCTCGACACCCTGCACCAGGGCCTGCGAGCTGCCCGATTCGCGTCCCGCCAGCACGGCCCGCTCGAGGTTGTCGAGGATCGGCAGGAGTTCCCGGAAGAAATCGCTCTTCATCAGGTCCAGACGGCGCTGTTGTTCGGACTCCTGGCGACGCCTGAAGTTCTCGAACTCCGCGGCCACACGCTTGACCTGCTCCTGAAGGCGGACAATCTCCTCGTCCTTCTCGACCAAGGTCTCCTCCCTCGGCCCCGAGGCCTCGGTCGCCTCATCCAGGATCGCCTCGGCAGGCGCCACCATCGAATCGCCATCCATCATCGGAACACTCCTGTGCCGGGTGGTCCCACCCGGTCTGGATTTGTCTTGCGGAGTCCAAGAACAGGACCCCGAACTGGGCCAGGAACAAGAAAACAGTGCCCGCCTTCGCCTTCCGGCGGAGCAGACCCTGCCGCTGTCGAGGTTCAACAAGCCGTCAGAAGGTCATCTCCCCTCGATCCCCGAGGATATCCTCCAAGGCCACCTTGACCTTGCCGGGCGGCAGGAGCGGGCGGCCGGAGACATCGACCTTCATGAAGTAGATGTTGCCTTCCACGGACTGGTCGGGGTTCAGCGTCCGATCCAGGACCTGATCGTAACGCTCGGCCTTGACCCGATTGCCCTGGGCATCCAGCACGTACATGTGCCAGTGGAAGGGCGACAACTGGACCGTTCCAGGCCCCTTGTTCATCAGCTTGACGCTGAAGACGACATAGCGGTCCAGGCCCTTCTGGGCGTAGAGGCTGGCCCGCATGGTCAGCTTGTCTTCAACCGTGGTGCGGTTCTCGCGGGCCGCCATGACATCGGCATAGCCCTCCAGCAGGGCATCGCTCCAATGGGTCACCTGGATCTGGAGCTTGTTGTTCTTGTAGAGCTCGGAATTCGAGACGTTGCGGGTGACCTCGGCCCCACCGACCGAGACCATGTTCCAGATGTTCGGCCAGTACTGCCCGCCATAGCCGATGGTGGTGAACATGTTGATCGTGTTGAGGGGATCCAGGCGGACCTGGCGGTTGGCCTTGGCTCCACCGGCGAAATCGGCCGTGCGCGTGGATCCGGTGAGCAGGGCCTGCCAGGCCTTCTCGGGATCCTCCGGACGAGGCGGGCTCGAAGCGCTCCGGGCCGAAGAAGACTTCCGGGAGGCGGCCGCTGGAGGCGAACTCCCGGCCTGGGCTCTTGCCACGGCGGCCTCGAGCTCCTGATCCGGCCCGGAGGGTTCCTCGGCGAGGACCTCGGCTGGCGGGGCCTGGAAGGGTTCGCTGGAGATGCGATCCCCGATCCGGACCCCCCCGCCCTGGACCACCTTGGCGCGGGACGAGTAGTTGTCCACCAGGTGGACCTCGAGTTCCGCCAAGGGCTTGCCGTCCCGATAGATGAACCAACGGGTCCCCGGGGTCACCTGGTCTTCCACCCCCCGATTGACCACGACCTCGCCGGAATCGGTGAGCCGGGTCACCATGGCCCCGGGGGAAGCCATGGCCGCCAGGGTGAAGACCCCAAGCAGAAGGAGAATCAAAGGGATCTGACGCATCGAGGATCCTCTCGTGCGAGAACGCCGGGCGCCTCGCGCAGATTTGCTTGCCCGCAGGCTCCGCTCGCTTCTATTATGTACGCACCCGGCGGAGCGGGCAACGCGACCCGTGTAAAAAGTTTCCACAGCGGATCGGAGGGGAAGAGATGGCCGAAGTCGAGGGAGTCGCCCAGAACGCCGAGAAGCGGCAGGTCCGCCTGCGCAAGAGGGTGGTCCGCGACCGTCAGGCCGACATGCGGCTCTTTGCCCTGGTGATGGCCCTGGCCTTCGTAGCCTTCCTGATCCTGCTGCGCTCCCTTTTTGCGGGAACCCAGGCCACCCTGGCTGAAAGCGACGCGGCCCGCACCGAGGATCTGTACTTCACCCTGCGCATCGAGAACAAGAGCTTTGCCAGGGGCCAGCCGATCGGCTTGAAGCTCTCCGTGCGCAACACCTCTGGCCAGCCCGTCTCGCTCCCGTTCGACACCGACCAGGAATTCGACTTCCTGGTGCAGCGCCATTTGAACCTCTTCTTCGTCCGACTTCCTCTGGAAGTCTGGCGCTACTCGGCCGGTCGGAACCCGAAACCCCAACCCCATTCGCTCATGATCATGCCCGGTGAAGAGCGGATCTTCCGGGCCAGTTGGAAGCAGGTCGACAACTCGGGACGGCAGGTCCGACCTGGTCGCTACATGATCTCGGGCTACGTCAACAACTCCGGCGAACGACACCACCTGCACATCCAGGCCCCCGCCGACTGAGACCTGGGCCCTCCGATCCCCCGGAACCCGACAGGTTCCGGGGGGTTCCATGCAGAAGAAGCCCGGGAACCGGAGCGGGTCGGGTGATCGCGGGCGCTCTGCAAGGGCGTTTGAGGAAAGTCCGGGCTCCACAGGGCAAGGCGCTGGGTAATCCCCAGTAGGGGCGACCCTCAGGACAGTGCCACAGAAATGGAGACCGCCGGTCCCCTTCGGGAGGCCGGCAAGGGTGCAACGGTCCTTCGGGAGGCCGGCAAGGGTGCAACGGTGGGGTAAGAGCCCACCAGCAGCGCGGTGACGCGCTGGCTAGGTAAACCCCGTCTGGAGCAAGACCCACGAAGGGTCGGGTTCGCTCGCCCTCGGGCGTTCGGACCCGCCGGTGGCCCGCCGGACCCCCTTCTGAGAAGGTCGCAAGAGGGGCGTGGCGACACGCCTCCCAGAGAGATGGTCACCCCCGGGGGTCGCGAGATCCTCGGGACAGAACCCGGCTTATAGACCCGCTCCGGTTCCCTCCCCCACGCCCCCCAGGCCGGGGGATCTCTTGTAACGGCCCCGCGGAGATGGGGAATCTCTTGGCAGCGGTCCCGCGGAGGCGGGGCCTTGGGGGGGCTGCCCGGCAGGCAAGGAGGATCACGGTGCGCCTGAGCAGATGGCTCGTTCTGACCCTGGCCCTGGCCCTGTTCACCGCTGGCTGCGGTGGCGGGGGAAGCTCCGGCGGAGGGATCCCGTCCGGTGGCGGCGGTGGAGGAGGGGGCGACACGGGAATCGTGACCTATTCGGTCCCCGCCTTTGGAGGCAACCAGATCGCTACGGCGGTGCTGGGCCACCAGCCGGCCGGCACCACCGGCCCGGATGCCGAGGTCACCCTCCAGGCCACGAACCGGCTTGCCGCTCCGCAGGACAGATCCGCCGGCCCGGAGGACGCCGCCGGCCCTCCTCCGGGACTTGAGTCCGCCGCTTGTCGCGACATGCCCGCCGAGGTGCGGGCCGCCGAAGAGGCCCTCCGCGAACAGGCGACTCTCCGTGTCCGCGCCGAGGGCCCCCGCCTGGAGACGATCCGGGCACGCTACTCGGAAATCGCCGAAGGCGGAACCACGGACCTCTATATCGCCACCACCGGCAATACGGTGACCGTGCGGAAGATGCACGACAATTCCGAGACCACCTCCACCCTCGTCTTCGCCGAAGTGGTGGGTGGAGTCCCCGTCGCCTCCAAGGCCACGGCCCTGGAAATCGACAGCCGGTTCGGAACCTGGAACCCCTATGATCCCACGGGGATGGGCATCGGACCGCGCACCCGGAGCCTCTTCGGCAGCGAGTGGAGCACCGGGGGAGGCCGGGATGGCGAAGCCAGGCTCGTCTTCGTCCTCTTGTCCTCCAACGGGATCGGAGGACCCAACCTGTACGGCTTCTTCCGCCCCAACGACGCCTTCTCCAAGGCCCAGATCTCGACCAGCAACGAAGGCGAAATCCTCTACATGAACGCCACCTACTTCGGCGGCGACATGTTCGACGGCCTGGCCACGGTGGCCCACGAATTCCAGCACATGTGCAACTTCAACCAGAAGTACGTGCGCGAAGGAGCCTTCAACGGAACCAACGAGGACGACACCCTCAACGAGGGTCAGTCGGTCCTGGCCGAGGAGAAGGCCGGGTTCAGCATGAACGCGCCAGGCGGAGGCAACTCCTTCGTCTACGGAGCGGCCAGGGCCTACCTGCAGTCTCCGCACACCTACCCCTTCTTCACCTTCGACAACTACAACGCGGATTACGGCAAGGGCTACCTGCTGATGAAGTACCTCCACGACCGGTTCGGGGAGGATGCGATCCGGAGGATCGCGACTTCGCCGGCCGTGGGAAGGAACAACATCGCCAACCAGATCGGCGTGCCCTTCGGAACCCTCTTCCAGGACTGGGCCCTGGCCAACCTCCTGGACCCGGTTTCCGGCGCCCCCGCCAAACACACCTACTCCGGACTGAACCTGGAAGGTTCCTACAATATCCGCGGCCTGGGGAACGTGACCCTGCCCTCGGCGACGCCCGCCCGGAACTACTCCCCCCCCACCTCCGAGACCACGCTCAGCCTGAAGCCCTGGACCAACCTCTATGCCCGCTATGCAGGGGGGGACGGCTCGGCGCTGGACCTGACGCTTCGGGTGCCCCCCGGCACGACGGTCCCCAACCTGGTCGTCGAGAGCCCGGCCAAGGGGAGCTTCGGCTCGCTTCGGTAGCCCTCCCCAGGCCATCTGTCAACGGAGGCGTCCAGGGAGGACGCCTCCGTTGCGTTCTCCAGGCCTCGACCCCCTCGAGGGGGGTCAGACCTGTCCGACAGCCGGGTCCTTTGCCGAAGCCGCGATGGCATGGCGCAGCTCAGAGGCCAGATACTCTGCCAGATCGCGGCGCAGGACGCGCAGGCTGAAGATCTCCTCATCCGAGACGAACTGCAGCAAGGTGCACTGGGAAAGGCTGCGGACCAGGATTTCCTCGAGCTCCCCCATCGGAATGGAACGCGACCACAAGGGCAGTCCCCACAAGCTGGTCCGCGCCCGAATCCTGTCCGGGCCCAGGGCCACCTTCACCTGGTAGCCGAACTGCAGGAAGAGCGCCAGGGCGAAGAGGGCTCCGACCACCTGGAAATACACGAAGTCTCCATGGAGCCGAGCCAGATCCAGAAGCGAGTACTCCTGGTTCTGGGGGCCCGCCAGGGGGACGACGCTGAAGGCGAGCGCGGCCAGGAAGAGTCCGGTCATCTCGGAGAGCAGGCTGGAGGTCCGGATTCCCCAGCGGAAGGTCCGACTCGATCCGGCGATCTCCTCGCGAATCGGGAAGGGCTCCGGACGCGGGAGCCGAGGCCCAAGCAGGGAAGGATCCCGGTGGACCCGCTCGCTGAACGGGAGATCCAGATCCTTGGCCTCGATGTCGAGTTGGGCTCCCGCCTCCCGACGCACCCGGAGAGGGCAGCCGATGCTCTTGGCCAGGAACTCGGCCAGGCAACGACTCTCCTGCATCTGGTTGGGACGGGAGTCCAACAAGAACTCGTACTTTCCGTCGACCAGCATGACCTGCCAGAGCTCGACCGGCCTCCCACGACCCTCCACCTCCAGGGTCTGCAGACGGATGACCGGATGGTCGCGGTAGGCGTAGCGGACCGAACGACGGATCAGCCCGTCGCGAACCTCGACCTGCCCCTCGCGAACCCGGAAACAGCGTCGGGTCCAGGCCAGCAGAGCCAGGCCGACCAGAGCCAGGAGCAGGCCCAGGGCCGCACCCTTGCGCCAGTCCCAGACAGGGGTCTGCAGCAGCAGGACCCGATAAAGGTAATACAGGGGTACTCCGCCCACCAGCCCCGTAAAGACCAGGAAGATCCCCAGATCCCTGTTGGCATTGCTGGGCAGCGAGAAGACCTCGCAGTCGCACCGACACTTGAAGCGGGCCATTCAACGGCCTCCCGGACCCCGAAGAACTACCGGGCGCAGTGGGCAGCCGGCCGGACATGATGCGCCACGACTCGGTGATTCCCTGTCAGGGCCCCTTCATCCGCGCGCAGACGAAGCCCGCGTGCGCGTCCGACACGCGTCGGCAGGTCGGACATGCTGACCGACCCGGCAGACTCTCGGGTCGGACCCGGCAGGCGCCCACCGGCCTGGGGCAGGGCAGGAGGAAGCGACTCCGGCGGCACGAACGCCTCCTCGCCATGCGTCGGCTCCTGTTGCTGGTCTGTCTCCTCCTCTGGGCCTGTGTGGGCTGCAGCTCCACGACCGGCCAGGCCACCGCCGTTCGGTTGTGGACCGGCCTGGATGCCGAATACCCGGTGATCGAGAAGGTGGTGGCCGACTTCCAGCAGCAGACCGGGATCCAGGTCCGTATGCTGAAGGTCCCCTTCGAACAGCTCCGCAACAAGTTCCTGATCGCGGCTCCTGCCGATCTCGGGCCGGACCTGGTGATCGGCCCCCAGGACTGGGTCGGGGTGCTGGCCACCGCGGGTCAGCTCGAGCCGATCCCTGCCGAGGTCCTCCCCGGTCCGGATTTCGTCCCGGTCTCGGTCCAGGCGGTGACCTTCCAGGGCCAGGTCTACTCGGTTCCGCTCTTCATGGAGTGCAACGCACTCTTCCGGAACACCGCCCTGATGCCCGAGCGGCCCCGCTCGATCCCCGAACTCGTGGAGAAGGCCGTCGCCATCCAGAAGGCGGACCCCAAGGTCAAGGGCTTCTACTTCGACCTCCAGGAGCCCTATTTCTCCTGGCCGTTCTTCTCGGCCGAGGGAGCCTGGCTTCTGCGCGAGAAGAACGGCTATACCGACCCCTTCGACCTCGGGATCCACACTCCGGGAAGCGTACGCGCGGCCGAATTTCTCCGCTCGCTGCGCAGCGAACACCAGTTGATCCCGTCCGGCGCCTCCGAGAACATCTCCAGGACCCTCTTCCAGGAGGGACGCGCCGCCGTGATCCTCAACGGCCCCTGGATGCTCAAGGACGCCAAGGCCGCCGGGGTCCCCTACGCGGTGGATCCCTTCCCCCCCACCGCCAGCGGAGGTCAGCCCCGCCCGCTGGTCGGCGTCCAGGGGATCATGCTCAATCGCCGCGCCGCGCGCCGGGACGAAGCCCTGAAGTTGATGGCCCATCTGGCCTCGGTCGAGAGCACGGTGGCCATCAGCCAGGCCTCGGGCCGCCCCCCGGTACGCCGGGGTGCGCTGGCGCGGATCCAGAGCGATCCCGACATCGCCACCTTTGCCATGATCGCCGAACAGGGAACCCCCATGCCCAGCCACCCTGCCGTCAACGCCATCTGGGTTCCCCTGAAGAGCGCCCTGGAGCTCATCACGACCGGAAAGACTCCGGCTGACTCCGAGCTCCGCGCCACCGACGAACGGATCCGGCAGAAGATCCAGTTGATGTTGGAGTAGGCATGCGAGAACGGACCTCTGGCGGACTCCCCTACCTGTACCTGGCACCAGCGCTGCTCCTGCTGGCGTTCCTGAGCCTGCTTCCCAACCTCTACTCGGTCTGGCTGGCCTTCACGAACTACTCGCTGAACCACTATTCCGACTACAGCTTCGTGGGGCTGAGGAACTTCGCCCGCATCCTCCAGGGCCCGGAGGCCGTGACCTTCGGACGGGTCTTCGCCTGGACCGTGGTCTGGGCCGGCGCCTCGGTCCTCCTGAGCCTGGGCCTGGGACTCTTCCTGGCCATCCTCCTCAACAACGCCCACCTCAAGGGCCGCACCTTCTACCGCACCATCTTCATCCTGCCCTGGGCGATTCCGGCCTTCATCTCGGTGATGATGTGGCAGGGCCTGCTCAACACCGAATTCGGAGCCATCAACCTGATCCTGTCCAACCTTGGCCTGGATCGGGCGCTGGCCGCCGGGGTGGGGTGGTTCACCTCCGAGCCGGTGACCACCCCGATCGCCTGGCTCAACACGCCGGGCTGGTCCCATATCGCCGTCCTGGCCGTGAACGTCTGGCTGGCCTTCCCCTTCCAGTTGACCACCTGCCTGGGCGCCCTGCAGTCGGTGCCCTCGGACGTGTATGAAGCCGCCTCGGTCGACGGGGCCTCGGCAGGCCTGCAGTTCCGCCGCATCACCCTCCCTCTGCTGCGCTCGGCCCTGCTCCCCGTGCTCCTGAGCAGTTTTGCCTTCAACTTCAACCAGTTCGCTGCCATCTACCTGTTGACGGCCGGCGGTCCGGCGGTTCCCGGGAGCGAGGCTGGGGCCACCGACATCCTGATCACCTACTCCTACAAGCTGGCCTTCAACCTCTTCCAATACGGAATGGCCTGCGCCTATGCCATCTTCATCTTCCTCCTGGTCGCCACGCTCTCCGGGGTGAACTTCAAGCTCACCGGAGCCTTCGAGGATGTCAACTAGATGCCCACTCGCCCGAACCCCTTCCGCCTGGCCCTGACCCACCTGGTCCTCCTGGCCTGTGCCGCGCTGACCGTCATGCCGGTGGTGCTGGTCCTGGCCGCCTCGCTGCGCAAGGGCTCGACGCTGATCTCCACCCGGCTCTTCCCGAGCTTCGACGAGCTCTCCCTGGCCAAGTACCAGGAACTTCTCACCCAGACCCCGTTCTTGACCTGGTTGCTCAACACCGTCATCGTCTCGGTGGTGGCCTCCCTGATCGCCCTGGTGGTGACGGCCCTGGCCGGCTATGCCTTCTCCCGCTTCCGCTTCCTGGGCCGGAAGAACGGGCTGATGACCATGATGCTCCTGCAGATGTTCCCGGCCGCCATGGCGATGGTCGCGGTCTTCCGCCTCCTGCAGTACCTGGGAGCCGCAACCGGGGGAATCCTGGGATTGAACTCGCTTCTGGGCCTCTCGCTGGTCTACATCGGCGCCGGCATCCCCTTCAACACCTGGATGATCAAGGGCTACGTCGATGCCCTCCCCCGCGAGCTGGAGGAATCGGCCACCATCGACGGGGCGACGCCGACCCAGACCTTCCTGCAGGTGGTGCTCCCCTTGATGGGACCGATCCTGGCCGTGGTGGCCATCTTCAACTTCATCGCTCCCTACAGCGACTTCATCTTCCCCTCGGTGGTGATGTTCGAAGAGAGCAAGTACACCCTCGCCGTCGGGATGCAGAGCTTCATCTCGGGCAACTTCTCGACCAACTGGACCCTCTTCGCCGCCGCCTCGATCCTGGGAGCCATCCCCATCCTGGTGCTCTTCTTCGCCCTGCAGCGGTTCCTGGTCGAGGGACTGACCCGCGGCGCCCTGAAGGGCTAGGAGCCGGAAGCCTGATGTCCCCGGGCTCTCCAGGCCGGACCCTGACCGGGCTCCTGATCCTGGGCCTCCTGCTGGGTGGGACTTCGCTGGCGGAACCCACCCGTTTCCTCCAGGCCTACTATCGCGACGAGGCCTACCTGAACGCCTACCGACAGGCCGTTGTCTACTACAATCCCCACCTCGGGACGGCTCAGGTGGAAACCGTCGTCACGGCCCTTCTGCATTACGCCCACCACTATCGCCTCGATCCCCGCCTGGTGACGGCGCTCATGGCCTGTGAATCCGGCTTCCGGCCCGATGCGCTCTCTTCGGCAGGGGCAAGAGGCCTGGGACAGTTGATGCCCGGAACCGCCCGCGACGAAGGCGTCGACCCGGACCGCATCCCCTCCAACATCCACGGGGCCTGCCGGGTCCTGCGCCGCCACCTGGACCGCTATGCCGACCGACCCGGAAGCCTTCAACTGGAACTGGCCCTGGCCGCCTACAACGCCGGACCGGGGGCCGTCGAGCGATACGGAGGCATCCCCCCCTATGCCGAGACGGTCGGCTACGTGACCCGGGTGCTGACCGAATACCGCCGCCTGTGCGGGCGCTGAGGTCGAGAAACCCGGGCAGGACTTCCGGGGTCCGAACAGAAAAGGCGCAGGTTCCGGCGGGCTGCGCGGTCCCCCCGACTCCACCATCCGCCGCGAGGAGTGCACACGTGAACAGATCGCTTCCGAACCTGGGGCTCGTCCTGGCCCTGATGCTGGTCCTGGTGGCCCCGGCCCTGGCCAGGGAAGGCACCGCCGACAGCCCCGACATGCGCGAGGGCCTGGCCCGCTTCTATGCCGGCCAGTGGACCGAGGCCAACTCGGCCTTTGAAAAAGTGCTGGAGCAGGACCCCGAGAACACCCTGGCCCTCTCCTATATCCTCCACGCCAACTACAAGATGCACAACATCGACGGCGCCATCACCGCCATCGAGAGAAAGGCCGTCGCACGGGGCGAAGACCCCCAGATGCAGGCCCACCTGGGCATGGCCTACTTCCTGCGCGGAATGATCATGCCCAATGTCCTGGACGAAGCCCTGACCGAGTTCCGAGCGGCCTCCCAGGGCGACCCCCAGTTGGCCATGCCCTATACCGGGATCGGCCTGGTCTATTTCCAGAAGCGCATGATGCCGCGCGCAAAAGGCTATTTCTACCGCGCGCTGCGCCTGAACCCCCACGACGTCATGGCCATGGACCGGCTGGGAAACATCCTTCTGGTGGACGAGCAGAAACCCCAGGAGGCCCGCCAGCTCTTCGAGCGGATCATCGCCGAATTGCCGACCTATCCCGATGGCTACTACTTCATGGGCTCGGCCCTCTTCGACCTGAAGAGACATGAAGAGGCGATTCCCTATCTGCAGCGTGCCCTCGAGCTGGACCCCAACGGCTTCACCCAGGGCTTCGACGCCGCCACCCTGCTGGGAGACACCTTCCTGCACCTGGGCCGGAACCAGGAGGCCATCGAGGCCTTCGAAACAGCCCGGAAGATCCGACCCGAGAGCCGCTATGTGGAAATCAAGCTGAAGAAGGCCCAGGGCCAGGAAGACTGAGGGTCCGGCCCCTTCGACCCCGCGCGCCCTTTCGGGGTGGCCTTCTCGGGCCACCCCGAAACCTTTTTCGGAGCACGCCGGATGCAGAAGGATTCCCGCCGCACTCGTGGAACCTGAGGTGAATTCTGGAATCAGATTCACTTTTTGACGCAAGAAATGCGGAAGGAGTTGAGCTTCGTGAAGAGATTGATCCCAGTCCTCCTGGCGGGCCTGATGTGGTTGGGTGCCACTCCGGCAGTGGCCCAGACCGGAACGGACCACGACCTGAGGTTCGACCTCACCTATTCTCCACTGCGGATCTCCACGAGCAACCCCTCCGGGGTGGTGAGCTCGAACATGAGCGCCATCACCGTGGGTGGTGAAGGTCGGGTCTTCCGCGGTCTGATGTTCGGCGGCAGCTACACCTGGGGTGGGAGCAACGACCTGACCATTACCGGCGTGGCCGGAAACCAGACGCTGACCAATGTCGGGTTCAGGGATGCCGAATACGGCGATCTCAAGCTCTACGCCAAGATCCCGTTCAACTGGGAAGCCTTCGCCGATTCCGATCGGACCATGGGTCCGACCCCGGCCTTCTCCCCCCTGTACGGATACGTGGGCTACAAGAACACCCAGCTCAGCGCCACCGCTCCCACCACGGCCCCGACCGTGGGCCGGCTGAACATCGAGTCCGCCTCCGGCATCGGCTTCGGGCTGGGCGCCGACGTCGAATTCGACCCGGTCAGCGTCTACGGCCAGTTCGTCTACTACCCGACCATGTTCACCAAGAGCGTCGGGGTCGCGGGCACCAACGCCAACGACGGCTTCCTGCGCGTGTATGAATGGGACCTCGGCGTGCGGACCAACTTCGGAGAAAGCCCGGTCCAGGCCAAGGTCGGCTATCACTTCGAATCCCACCAGGCCCAGAACATCCAACTGCGCTACGACGGCTTCCAGATCGGCGCCAGCGCCAGCTTCTGAACCCCTTCCGGTTCAGGACTCAACGAGAAGAGGCCCCGTCCTGGAGACGGGGCCTCTTCTCGTTCCTCTGCCAGGTGAAGAGACTAGAAGATCTCGCGGCGCCCTGCAAAGGCCCGGCCCAAGGTCACCTCGTCGGCGTATTCCAGGTCCGAGCCCACCGGCAGACCGAGGGCCAACCGGGTGATCCGGATGGGTCTGCCGGACAGGATCCGATGCAGGTACAGAGCCGTCGCTTCCCCGGCGACGGTGGGATTGGTGGCCAGGACGAGTTCGGTGGGCGACTCCCGATCCAGGCGTTCCAGCAAAGCGCCGATCCGCAGTTCCCCCGGACCGACTCCATCCAAGGGGGAGATCAGCCCACCCAGGACGTGGTACAGGCCATTGAACTCACGCGTCTTCTCAAGCGCCATGAGATCCCGGGCGGTGGCCACCACGCACAGGACCGAAGCGTCCCGGCGGGAATCCCGGCACAAGGCGCACAATTGCCCATCGCTGAGATTGCCGCAACGAACGCAGGTCTCCAGCCGACTCTTGACATCCAGGAGGGCCCGGGCCAAGGCCTCCACCTGGACGTTCGGCGCCGAAAGGACGTGGAAGGCCAGGCGCGTCGCGGTCTTGGGTCCGACGGTGGGCAGGCGCTGGAGTTCCTCGACCAGGCGCTCCAGCGGTTCGGGAAACCTCACCGGGTGCTTCAGAAGAGGCCGGGCGGCAGGTTCAGGCCGGCGGTGAGGCGGCCCATGCGCTCGGCCGAAAGCGCCCGGGATTTCTCCAAGGCATCCTTGACCGCCACCAGCACCAGGTCCTCGAGCATCTCGACATCCTCGGGGTCCACGACCTCCTTGGAGATCTTGATCGAAGAGATCTCCTGCTGGCCGGTCATGACCACCTGAACGGCTCCACCTCCGGAAACCCCCTCGACGGTCGCGCCCTCGAGTTCCTCCTGCACGGCCGCCAGGTCCGCCTGCATCTTCTGCTGCATCTGCTGAACCGGATTCCCCCCGGTCTTCTTGGCCTTCTGCATCTGCCGCATGAACTGTCTCTGCATGTCCGCCTCCAAATCAAGGTTCCTGTTCAAGCCTTTCGGGCAGTCCCGTCGGCCTCCAGCACCTCGCGGATGGTCTCCACGAGTTCGTCGAGGTTGAATGGCTTGGTCAGATAGGAACTGACCCCCAGTTGATACCCCCTCAGGACGTCGGTATCCTGACCCCGCGCCGTCAGCAGGATGATCGGGACCCGCGAGGTCTTCTCCTGCGCGCGCAAGGATTCGACCACCTCGAAACCGTCCATCTCGGGCATCATGATATCCAGGAGCACCAGATCCGGGGTCTGGAGCGCCGCCTGCTCCAGGGCCTCCCGGCCACCCGAGGCCACATCCACGTCGAAGTCCTCCATCTCCAGATATTGGGACAGGGACTTCTGGATATGCTCATCGTCATCCACCACCAGGATCCTGTGTCGGATGACCTCTGCTGATTCGCTCAAAGCGTTCACCTCCTGGATGGGTTGAAGAAGCTCAAACCGGAGAGTCGTCGACCACACGACCACTGAAAAGGCTCTCGGCCTGATGGACGAAGGAGCGATGCTCTTCCCGGGCTGAAGGGGCCGGGCCGGCCTCCGTCTCCAGAGTCGCCACCAGGCGGACCGGCGTCCCCAGGGCTTCCCGAGCCATGGCCTCCAGCACGCCGAGTTCCTTCTGGAACCTGTCGAAGTGCCAGGAGTAGACCTTGGGGAATCGGAGCGTCAGCGTTCCGGATTCCAGGCTGGCGAAGCGGGCCTCCACCAGCACGGCATGCAGGCGACGATCCTGTTCCTTGACCAGGGCCAGCAGCCTCTGCCAGGCCTCCTTTCCCGAAGCCGGCGGCGCTCCTGGAGCCTCCCCTCGGGCCGGCAGCGGCGCGCTCGAAGCACGGGGAGGCGGGGGGACGGGCCGGCTCTCGGGCGGCGCCGGCTCTCCCCAGCCGAGATCCTTGGGGGGGGTCCTCGCCTCCATCGGCGCGCTCCGAACTGGAGCCGAGGGCCTCGGAGGCTCCTGGACCGCTGCAGGAACCGGCTCGGGCGCCCGGACCGCCTCCTGGGGGGGGCCTGCAGTTCGGAGGGGCTCCGCCGGCCGGGGAGTCGCCCTGACGTTCCCGGCAGGAGCGGGCGATGCGCCTCGGGTCGGCCCGGCAGCCCCGGCTCCGCCGGCCTCCAGGCGGGCGACACGCCGCCTGAGATCCTCCAACGGATCGAGATCCACCTCGGGAACCGTCAGGCGCACCAGCATCATCTCCCAGAGGATCCGGGCTCTCTGGGCATCCCGCGCCTCGCCCTGGAGATCCATGGCGGCCTTCAACCATCCCATGATCCGCGCCGGAGACAGGTCGGCCGCCTGAGCCTGAAGATCCGCCATCTCCTCGGGCGGGATGCCCAGAAGCTCGGCCTCCACTGCCTTGACCGAGATCAAGAGCAGACAGCGCAGGTGCTCGACCAGTTCGCTGGCGAGCCTCCCCAGATCCCGCCCGGACTGCACCAGTTCGTGCAGCATCTCCATGGCGTCCCGGGAGTCCCGCGCTGCCATGGCCGCGACCAGGCGATTCATCGCGGCCCTTCCGGCCAGGCCCAGCAGCGTCCGGACATCCTCCTCGCCAATCCTTGCACCCGCGAAGGTGGCCACCTGCTCGAGTTGGACCAGGGCGTCCCGCAGCGAGCCCTCGGCCGAGCGCGCCAGGATCTCGGCGGCCTCCGGCGCGAGGTCCAGGCCCTCCTCGCCAGCCACCAGGGTCAGGCGGTCCCGGATCTCCAGAGGAGTCAGGCGATGGAAATCGTGGCGCTGACAACGCGAGAGGATGGTGGGCAGGAGATCCTGGGGATGGGTGGTGGCCAGGATGAAGACCACATGGGGCGGGGGTTCCTCGAGGGTCTTGAGCAGCGCGTTGAAGGACGAGGTGGACAGCTTGTGGACCTCGTCGATGATATAGACCTTGAAACGGGCCTCCGCCGGCGCGAAGTGAACCTTGTCCACGATGAATTCGCGGATCTTGTCCACCTGGGTATGCGAGGCCGCATCGATTTCCAGCACGTCCATGCACGAGCCGTCGGCGATCCTGCGGCAGAGGCTGCACTGATTGCAGGGCCTGGCCGTCGGGCCCTGGGCGCAGTTCAAGGCTTTGGCGAAGATCCGTGCGGTGCTGGTCTTGCCTGTCCCCCGTGGGCCGCAGAACAGGTAGGCCCGCGCGGGCGAACCCGAGGACAAGGCGTTGCTCAGCGTGCGGACCACCGCCTGCTGACCGACCAGATCCTCGAAAGACTGGGATCGCCATTTTCGAAACAGAGACGTTGTCGCCACAGCCATTCCTGGAAACCCGCGCCTTGGAATCCCCGTCAAGGGCCCCAATAGATGCCCGCAAATCCGGGAATCCCAGGTTTCAACAAGCCCCAGGCATCCCCTGCCCGACTGTCGGCGAAGGAAAGGACGCCCCCTGCGGGAAGCAGTCCAGGGCAGGCGGGCCCGGTTCCCGACTGCAGGAAGCCCGAGGGCGGGCGGGCTCGTTCCGCAAGAATCTGGGATTCCACGGTTGGTCACCGAGAGAGGCCATCTGGAGGCGCATGCCGGACTGCTGGAACTGCGGCACCCACCAGGCCGAGACCCACCGCTTCTGCGCGCGGTGCGGCCAGCTCCTGAACCCTGGACCAGCCGAGCGCTCCCGCCTGGTCCAAGGCATCGATTATCTCCTGCGCGAGACCTCCCGCTGGGGCTGGCTGGAGCCTGCCCGGCGGCAGGCTCTGCACGGCGAATACGCCCGCAGGCGCCAGGACCTGATCGCCCGTGGTCCGACATCCCAGGTCGGACCTGCGCCCTCAGCCACCCCGGGCCCGACGCCCCAGGTCCGGACCGACCTCAAGACCCCTGCCCCGACATCCCAGGTCGGACCTGCGCCCTCGGCCACCCCGGGCCCGACGCCCCAGGTCCGAACCGACCTCAAGACCCCCGGCCCGACATCCCAGGTCGGACCTGCGCCCTCGGCCACCCCGGGTTGGCTCTCGGCCTTCCTGGAGGAGGCCAATATCCGGTGGTTCCTGATCCTGGGAGGCCTGCTCCTGGCCTCGGCAGGGATCGGTCTCTTGTCCAGCCAGTGGAGCGCCCATGGCCGAACCCTCGTGCCCCTGGCCCTCCTGGCGGCCCCGATCCTCTGCTTCATTGCAGCAGGCCGGTTACGCCCCAGTTTCCCCCACTCCAGCCGGGTCCTGGCCTTGCTGGGCGGCCTCTTGTTGCCCACCGGGCTGGTCTCGGTCCGCCTCTTCGAGCTGGGCGGTCTGAAGATCCCCTGGTCGCCCTGGAACTTCGCGGTCTTCCTGGCCAGCTCGATGGTTCTGCTGGTCCTGGGCTGGAGCCTGCGCGAGGTCCTCTGCCTGTACCTGGCCAGCGCAGGTCTGGCCGCCTCCAGCGCAGCCCTGGCCACCTGGCTCGAAAATCCTCCGGCCTTCGGCCTGGGATGCCTGGCGGTCGCCTCGATCTGGCTGGGGGCGGCCCTGAAGGGAGGAGTCCGACTCGCGCCCTTCCAGAGCCATTTCTTCGGACTCAGCCAGGCCCTGATCGCGCTGGGCCTGCTCTCGACCCTTCCCGCCTTCTTCAAGCCCTCATCGGAGGCGCCGCTGGGCGAACTCTCCTTGCTGCTGCTGGGCGCAGCCTTCATGGCCGCAGCCGGCTTCCTCCAGAAGAGTCGCGCCGGCGTGCTGTGGTCGGCTCCAGCCGCATTGGCCGCCCTCCTGCTCTTCGGATTGCACACCGAGCACCCTCCGGTCCTCCTCGGCCATGCCCTGGTGGCCCTGGGCGCGCTGTACTCCGGAATCGGCCATTTCCTGCGCCAGCGCCCCGAACAGGCCCAGGCTGCGGAGGCAGCCCTCCAGGTGGGGACCGTCCTCTTGGGGATCCCCCTGGTCCTGCTGCTGACAGCCTTCCTGATGCAAGGCCTGCCCGGAAACTTCTCTTCGACACCCGACCCTGAACTGCGCACGGCCCTGGGCGTGGCGCTGGCTGCAGCCTTCCTGCAGACGCTCACCGGCGCTGCCTGCGCCATGCCAGGTCTCTTCTACGCCTCCACCACGTCGCTGGCCTATGCCTGGTTTCTCGGCTCGGTGCTCTGGCACCGCCACCTGCCCGGAATGTACGGTTTCGACCTGTCCTGGCTGCCCCTGGTCTGGACCCTTCTGGCCTGGCTCTTGCGCCGGGTCCTGCCCGAGAACGCCCTGAACGCCCTGATCCGCAGCGCCCTGATCCTCAGCCTCCTTCCCGCTCCCCTGAACCTCGGGATGAAGGCCCTCCAAGTGCCTGGAGCCGAGGCTTCTGCCCCAGGCACGTTGGTTCTGAGCGCCTTGACCCTGGTCCTGGCGACACCCTGGTTGCGCTCGGGAAGGCTCCTGTACCTCGCCAGTCTCTGGGCATTCCTGGCCTATGAACTGGGTTGGCCCCGGATCCTCCAGGCCTTCGGAGCCCAGGCCCCGGACAATCAGGCCCTGGACTTCTTCCCCTTGCTGATCGCACTGGCCTTCGTAGCCCGGGTGCTGCACCGGAAGAGTGGCCCGGAGTACGCCCTTCCAGTCGGCCGGAGCGCTCTGTTCCTGGCCTGCTCACTGGCCTGCTGGCAACTGCATCCGGACTCTGGAGACCGCCACCAGGCGGCGGCCAGCCTCCTGCTCGATTCCCTGGCCTTCGCGGCCCTGGCCCGCCTCTTCCGGGATTGGCGATTCCTGCACGGCTCGGCTCAAGACCTGCTGGCGCACCTGGCGGGGTTGGCCCTGGCAGGCTCCCTCTGGGTGATGGGGGGCGACGGAGAACCATCAAGCCACCTCGCCTTGATGGGATTCTCCCTGATCACCCTCTCCCTGGCCCGGGCCCCCCTGCCCGAGTGCGCCCGGCGCCCCCTGGAGCATCTGGGTCTGGCCTGCGCCCCCCTGATCAGCCTGGCCGGGCCCCTGGCGGCGGGCCCGAACCCCGGATTGCAGGCCCTCTTCGCCACTGGCCCGGGGCTGATCTGGCTGGTCTGGTCCTGGCAATCGCGAAAGCCGGCCTGGCTGGTGACCGGCGCCGTCCTGCAGGCGCTCACGGCTGCCCTGATCCAGATCGGTTCGGGTCTCCCCGCCCTGGGGCACACCTGGCCGGGGCTGCTGGGCATGGTCCTCCTGGCTTCCGCCCTGGCACTCCGGGCCGGGCCGGAGGCCTGGGCTCCTCCAAATCGCGAAGCCCCCCAGGCCGACGCCCCTCCCGGGCCAGGTTCTGCGCTCCTCTTCAGCCTGGTCCCGGCATGGCTCTTCGCGGGCGCCGCCTGGGATGGGCTTCTCTTGACGCTGAGCTGCCCCGAAGAAGAACGGATGCGGCTCTGGGCCCTGTTCTGGCTGCTCGTGTGCGCCGTTGCAGCCTGGGGCCGGATCCGGGGCGCCGAGGCGGGCCGGGTCATGGAGGGTTGCGCGCAGGTCTCCGGCCTGCTCTACCTGGCCCGAGCCGCCCTGGCCTCCGGCGCCGCCTTCCTCCAGGCCGACCTCCTGGTGGCCGGTGTCCTGCTGGGCACGGGGTGGTGCCGATCCCAACCGGCCGCCTTCATCCTGGGATGGGCCCTGCTGACCCTGGCCCCGGTCCAGGCGGAAATCGCCGTCCTGGGCGATGGACCCCTGGCGGGTCGGGCCGGGGTGGAACTGGCCGTGCTGGTGGCGGCCGCCGCGGTCCTGGGTCGTGCGGCCATCCGATCGGGACGCGCTCTGCTGGCCGAGAGCCTGGCCCCCCTGGCCCGGCTCACCGCCCTGGGCGCCGGGGTCCTCTCGCTGATCGAGAAGAACGCCGATTGGGCCACGACGGGATTGCTCGTCACCACCCTGGGCCTGTGGCTTCAAGCCGCCTGGAAGCCCTCCAGGCTGGACTGGCACCTGGGCTTCCTGGCGGCCTGGGGCGCCTGGGGCACCCGCCTGCAGCATTCGCAGGTCACGGCCTCGGAGGCCTGGTTCTTCCTTCCCGCCCTCTGGCTCTTGTTCTGGGGTGAACGCCACCGCGCCGAGGGTCGACGCTCGCTGGCCGACCTCCTGGCCGCCTCGGGGCTGCTCCTGGGGTTGGGTCCCAGCTTCCTGGCCACCGCCACGGGGGGCGAAACCTGGCACGCGATCTACCTGGTCGTCGGTGCCCTGGCCATGCTCATGTTCGGGGTGGGACGCCGAATCCGGATCCACGCCGTGGGCTCAAGCCTGGCGCTGCTGGCCGAAATCGTCGTGCAGGCCCTGCAACTGGCCGCCCGGATGCCCTGGTGGTATGTGGCCTTGGCCTCCGGGCTCCTGCTGGTCGGCCTGGGAGTCCTCTTCGAGCGCCGGCGGATGGAGTTGCTCCGCGCCGGCCAGAGACTCTTCCAGGAGGTTTCCGGGTGGGAGGCCGATCCGCCTCGCGAGGCTCCGCGGTCTCAGTCCACCGACGAGGGCCGGGAGGCTTCCCGCTCTCCGAGATAGACCAGGACCTCGACCAGACGCTCCAACTCATCCTGATCCCGGTAATGCAGCTCCAGGCGACCGCGGCCATTGGCCTTGCTCAGGATCCGGACCTCCGTTCCCAGATCCCGCTGGAGCTGATCCACCACCTCCTGCCAGTTGGGATCCAGACCCGAAAGGGTCCGCGGGATCCGACGGGCCGTTGCCGAGCCCTCTAGGAGACGCGCCACCAGTTCCTCGGCCTGACGCACCGAGAGCCCCTTCTCGCGGATCTGTCTCCATGCGGCCAGACGCGCGGCCTCTCCCTCCAACGCCAGCACGGTCCTGGCGTGACCCGGGCTCAGGACCCCGGCCTGCAGATCCATGCGAATCTCCTCGGGCAGGCTGAGCAATCGGAGCGCGTTGGAGATGGCCGGGCGACTGCAACCCAGGCGCTCGGCCAGTTTCTCGTGCGTCAGCTCGTGCTCGCGCAACAGATAGGAGAAGGCCTGAGCCTCTTCGATCGGGTTGAGATCCTCGCGTTGGAGGTTCTCGATGAGGGCGATCTCCAGGACCTGCTGGTCGGCCAACTCCCGGATCAGGGCAGGAATCGTCTCCAGCCCGGCCAGACGGGCAGCACGAGCCCGGCGCTCGCCCACCACCAGTCGGTAGCCCTCCGCAGCCCGGGTGACCACCACCGGCTGCACGACCCCATGGACCCGGACCGACTCCGCCAGTTCTGCAAGTCGCTCCTCGTCGAAGTGCCGGCGAGGCTGCAGCGGATTCTCCCGGAGCTCCTCCAGGGGAATCTCGATCACTCCCGACCCCTCCGAGGCACGGCCCAGGTCGGAGGGACTATCGGGAAGGAGTGCGGACAGACCCCTTCCCAAGGCGCGCTTCTTCATTCTCATCGACCTCCCGGGCGAGTTCAAGATAGGCGCGGGCCCCCCGGGACCCGGAATCATACTCGATGACCGGCTTGCCGAAGCTTGGCGCCTCGGCCAGCTTGACGTTGCGCGGGATCACGGTTCGATAGACCAGGGAACCGAAATGCCGGCGGACCTCCTCGGCCACCTGCTCGGAGAGATTCAGTCGACTGTCATACAAGGTCAAGAGCACGCCCTGCACGGCCAGGTCCGGATTGAGATGCTCGCGGACCATGTCGACCACCTGCATCAACTGCCCCAGACCCTCCAGGGCATAGAACTCGCACTGGATGGGAACCAGCACGCCCTGCGCCGCGGCCAGGGCGTTCATGGTCAGAAGTCCCAGGCTCGGGGGACAGTCGATCAGGATGAAATCATAGGAATCCAGAAGCGGGCCCAGGGCCTTGGCCAGGCGTCTCTCACGAGCCAGCGCGGAGACCAGTTCCACTTCGGCCCCGGCCAGACGCAGGGTGGCCGGGATCAGGTCGAGACCCTGGATGGCCGTTCCCACCAGGACCGAAGTCACCGGTTTCGAGCCCAGGATCGCGTCGTAGATGCAGGCTCCCAACGTGGACTTCTCGACTCCCAGACCCGAGGTGGTATTCCCCTGCGGGTCCACGTCCACCAGAAGAACCCGGCGATCCCGTCTCGCCAGGGCTGCGCCCAGATTCACCGCCGTGGTGGTCTTGCCGACCCCACCCTTCTGGTTTGTGATGGCCAGGATACGGGCCATGTACGCCTCCGAAACCCGGAACCAGGACAGGAACGCAGCGCCCCGGGAGATGTTTCACGTGAAACATTCTGACGGCGACTTGAATCCCCTTCCAGCTCCCGAGGCCTCCCCGACATGCAGTCTCCCCCACCTTCATGCATGAGGCCCCACTTCCATGCACTCCGAACCGGGATTCTCATCCGGGCATGGGAGGCAGGCGCCAGGGAGAAGACCGAACGCCCCCCCACCTTCATGCATGAGGCCCCACTTCCATGCACTCCGCCCCAGGATCCGCGGGCCCGTCACGCGGACACACGAGCCCTGCTTCCCGGCAGGGCGGGGTTTCGGAGGTTCAGAGGGGCTTGCGCTCGGGGATCCCCGCACGGCGAGGATAGCGGTCCGGGGTCGGCCTGTCCTTCTCGATGACGCAGAGGAGCCTCTCCCGATCCAGGGCCCGATAGGGAATCGACTCCTGAACACGACCGCCCAGTTCGATCAGGGCGCGCCGAGAAGCCTCGATCTCCTCCCCCAGGGCAGGACCCTTGTAGGCATAGAGTCTTCCACCCGGCCGGAGGAGAGGCAGAGCCAGTTCCACCAGGACCGGAAGGCTGGCCAGGGCCTTGGCCACCACGGCATCATAGGAGGCACGATGGGCAGGGTCCCGAGCCAGATCCTCCGACCTGGAGAGGGCGACCTGGACCCGATCCCCGAGGCCCAGGGCCAGGACCATCTCCTGAAGCCAGGTCACCTTCCGCCCCAGGGATTCCACCAGGACCAGGCTGAGATCCGGACGGACCAGGGCCAGAGGCAGACCCGGCGCCCCGCCGCCAGACCCCAGATCCGCCACCCTTCCCCCGGCGGGAAGGTGCGCGGCCGCACCCAACGAGTCCAGGATGAGTTCTCGAAAGACCTCGCCGGGCTCTCGAAGAGCCGTGACGCCCCGCTCCCGACCCCTCTCGACCAGGGCCCCATGAAAGGCAGCCAACCCGGCCAGGGCATCCGGGGGGGGGTTCAGGCCGAGCTCTCCGGCCCACTTCTCGAGTTCCTGGACCACGTTCACGGGACACCTCCCAAGATTTCCTGTCGACCTGCGGCCAGCCGACGAACATGCACCAACAAGGCCGAGACATCCGAAGGCGAGACCCCGGGGATGCGGCCAGCCTGACCCACGCAGGCAGGACGCAAGCGCTCCCACTTCTCCGCCGCCTCGGAAGAGACCCCGGCCAGACCGGCAAAGGAAAGACCCTCGGGGATCTCCAGTCCTTCCAGACGGCGCGCCCTGGCCACCTCGCGAAGCTGTCGGGCGATATAGCCTTCATACTTGAGGTGGATCTCGACCTTGGCCTGGACCCTCGGTTCCAGCGGCTCCAACCCCTCCCAGGCTCGCAGCGTCGCAAGGGAAATCTCGGGCCGACGCACCACGTCGGCCAGCACGCAACCCGGGGCCACGGCGGCCCCCAGGCGGACACCGAGGGATTCCGCCTCTGCCTCGCCCAGTCGTCGAGCCAGCAGGCGCTGGACCTCTCGGTCGCGTGCCTGCTGACGCTCCTGGAAGACCTGCCAGCGATCCCTCCCCACCAACCCGAGATCCCGGCCCAACGGAGTCAGGCGTTCGTCGGCGTTGTCCTGCCGCAACAAGAGACGATGCTCTGCCCGACTGGTGTGCATGCGATAGGGCTCGGAGGTTCCCCGACAGACCAGATCATCCACCAGGACCCCCAGATAGGCCTCGTCGCGACCCAGAACCACGAGATCCCGGCCCCCGGCATGGCGGGCCGCGTTGATTCCGGCCAGGATTCCCTGGGCGGCCGCCTCCTCGTATCCCGAGGTGCCGTTGATCTGTCCGGCCAGGAAGAGTCCGGGTCGCTCCCGCGCCTGGAGGGTCCGGTCGAGCTGGAGCGGGTCGACAGAATCATACTCCACGGCATAGCCGGGCCGGAGCAGTTGGGCCTCGTGGAGCCCGGGCAGGCTGCGAACCATGGCGATCTGGACGTCCAGGGGCATGCTCGTCGAGACGCCCTGCAAATAGACCTCCGGTGTCTTGAGACCCTCGGGCTCCAGGAAGACCAGGTGCGCATCCCTCTCGGGAAAGCGAACGAACTTGTCCTCCAGGGAGGGGCAATAACGGGGACCGACTCCAGAGATCCGTCCTCCGAACAAGGGCGAACGCTCCAGATTCTCCAGGACCACTCTCCGGGTCGCGGCGGTCGTCCGAGTCAGGTGGCAATCGACCCCGCCCACGGAAACCCGCAGCGGAGAGAGATCGGAAAAGGCCAGGCCCTCCTGGCTGGAGGGCAGGACATCGAGCCCGCGGAAATCGATCGAATCCCGGTGCACCCGGGGACAGGTCCCCGTCTTCAGGCGCCCGACCCTCAAGCCCAAGGCCCTCAAGGAGCGACCGAGTTCGTTGGCCGGCGCCTCGCCGGATCGCCCCCCCGGAAGGCGGATCCGACCCATGTGGAGAGTGCCGCCCAGGAAGGTCCCGGTGGTCAGGACGCAGGCCGCGGCCCGAAGGACCCGGCCCGAGCGCATGAGGAGGCGCCAACCTCCCCTTTTAAGAGGCTCGAGGGCCTCGACGCGGTCGGCAAGAAGCCTCAATCCCGCCTGCTCGGTCAAGGCTCGCGTCATCCTCCTGCTGTAGACCAGGCTATCCGCCTGGGCTCGCAGGGCTTGGACCGCGGGACCCTTGCCGGTGTTCAGGTTGCGGATGTGGATCTGAGTCGCGTCGATGACCCGGGCCATCTCACCGCCCAGGGCGTCGATCTCCCTCACCAGATGAGCCTTGGCGGGTCCTCCGATCGACGGATTGCACGGAAGCCGGGCCACCTGGGAGGGGTTGGGAGTCACCAGGAGCACCCGGGCCCCCAGGCGCGCGGAGGCCAGGGCGGCCTCGGCTCCGGCATGTCCGCCTCCGACCACCACCACATCAAACCAGGCCATCTGAGACCACATGTTTCACGTGAAACATTCCTCCCAGCCGGATGGGTCCTCTCCAGGGCGCTCCCGATCAGGTCCCGTCGAAGAGCCCCTCTACTTGCCCAGACAGAAGCGCGAGAAGATCTGCTCGAGCACCTGCTCGGTCACGTCCTCTCCCGTGACCTCGCCCAAGGCCGTGATGGCCTGCCGGAGGTCGACGGCCAGACAATCCCCGGGCATCCCCTCCTGAAGTCCTCCGGCCAGCGCCTCCAGGTGCTCGGCCGCCCGGACCAGGGCCTGCCACTGCCTGCGATTGACGGACAAGGCCCCGGCGGTCCGGCCCGCGCTCCCGGAGCGCGCCGCCTCGAGCAGGGCCTCGCGCACGGGTTGGACCTGCTCGGGGTTCAACAAGCAGGTGGGAAGAACCCGAAAAGCCGAGAGTCTCTCCTCCACCTCCCCCACATCCAGTCCGGCGGGGAGATCCTGCTTGTTGAGAACCACCAGGGTTGGCACCCGCCGGGAGACTTCTTCCAGCATCTCCAGCCCGCGCGGCCAAGGTCGACTCGAATCCAGGACGACCACCAGGACCTCCGCATCAGCCAGGGCCTGCCGGGAGCGCTCCATGCCAAGCCGCTCGACGGCCCCGCCCCCGGGACGGAGTCCTGCCGAATCGACCAGCCGGAGGCAGAGCCCCCCCAGGCGCATCGGATGCTCCAGAAGATCCCGGGTCGTGCCCGGGTGCGGCGTCACCAGCGCCCTCTCCTCCCCCAGAAGGAGATTCCAAAGCGTGGACTTACCGGCGTTGGGCGGACCCACCAGGACCGTCCGCAGACCCTCGATGCCTCCCCGCCCCTCCTCGGCCCCCGCCAGGATGCCCTGCAGTCCCCGGAGCGCCCGTTCCAGCCGCAGCCCGGCCTGATCCGGGCTCATCGCGGGAACCTCCTCGCCGAAATCAAACTCTGCCTCCCAGTCGGCCAGCCATTCGAGAAGCTCCAGGCGAAGTGCGCCCACCTGCCGGGAAAGCGCCCCGTGAAGACCCTCGGCAGCCAGTCGCGCGGCGGTCGCCGAGCCCGCCTGGATCAAGGCCAGGACCGACTCGGCCTGGGCCAGGTCCAGCCGGCCCGAGAGGAAGGCCCTGAGGGTGAACTCTCCGGGCTCGGCCAGGCGGGCCCCGTGCATCACGCACGAATCGAGGATCAGGCCGGGGACTGCCAGACCTCCGTGGCAGTGGATCTCGGCCACATCCTCCCGGGTATAGGAGCGCGGGCCGGGCATGAACACGGCCAGGACCTCGTCAACGACCTGATCCGAGGCGGAGAGGGCCAGACCGGGATGCAACCTGTGGGGTTCCCAGACCGGATCCGAGCCCGGGCGGCGGACCACCTCAGCGAGGATCCTCCGCGACTCAGGACCGCTCAAACGAACAATGGCCACACCGCCCTCTCCGGGTGGTGTGGCCACGGCGACAATCGTCCCGTCCGATGAACTCCGGGGACCAGTCAAAGCCTCAACGGCGATCCCGCCGGGGTGCCACGATCACGCAGCGATCCGGCTCGTCCCCCTCCGAGAAGGTGGAAACCGAGGCATTCGACGACAAGGCCAGGTGGATGACCCGCCGGTCTCCTGCAGACATCGGCTCCAGGGCGATCTCCTGGCCCTCCCGCAGAGCCTCGTTGGCCGTGCGCTGGGCCAGCCTGCGCAGGCGGGACTCGCGACGCTCGCGATAGCCTTCGATGTCGACGATGATCTTGTGCTCGACCAGACCGCGACGCGAGTTGATCACCCCGACCAGATACTGCAAGGCCTCCAGGGTGGTCCCGTGACGCCCGATCAGGGCCCCGAGTTCCCCGCCCTCGACGAAGTAGCGGACGTGATCCTCCCGCTCCTCCCACTCGATCTCGATATCCTGGAAGCCCATCTTGGAGACGATCTCGAACAGGAGGTCTGCCACGGGGTCGTCGCCCTCCTCCGCCTCGTCCCACGCCTCCTCGGTCGGCTCGCCGTCCACGGGCTCGGAATCCTCCTCGAACTCCTCCTCGGCTTCGTCCTCGAAGTCCTCCTCGGCTTCGTCCTCGAAGTCCTCCTCGGCTTCGCCCTCAAACTCCTCTTCGAAATCCTCCTCCGGAACCTCGTTGAACTCTTCCTGACGGGACTCCATGGACTCAGGCATGACGTCTTCCTCCCGACCGGACTCAGGCTAGGTGGTGACCACCGGCTTCGGAGTCCGCATAATCATCGACTGCTGCACGATCGTCAGGAGCGAGAAGACGCTCCAATAGAGGATCAGGGCGCAAGGCCAGTTGTAGGTCCACATCATCCACGAGAACAGCACGGTCATCCAGATGGCCAACTGCTTCTGCTGGTTGGGCTGGCTGGACTGGGTCGGGGTCAGGCGCTGAGAGAGGTACATCGTCAGCCCGTAGAAGAGGATCATGGGAAGATCCCGACCCGCCAGGCTCGAGGCCAGGTAATCGGGGAAGACGGCCTGTAAGGGCCCGGGATGGATCCACATGAAGTAGGCGTTCTCGAAGAGATGCTGATCCATCATGATGGCGCGCCAGATCGCAAAGAGGATCGGCATCTGGATCAACATCGGCAGACAGCCCGCCATCGGATTGACGTTGTGCTGCCGCATGAGCTCCATCTGCTTCTGCTGGGAAAGCTGAGGGTCTTGCTTGTACTGTTCCTGGATCTTCTGCAGTTCCGGCTGGATGCGCTGCATGTCCTGCATGGCCTGGTATTGCTGCTTGGTCGGATAATACAGGACCAGCTTCATCAGGACGGCGAACAACACGATCGCCAGACCATAGGAATGGGTGTAGCCCTCCAGGCTCCGGAGAACCGTGATCATCACTTGGGCCAGGGCGTCGAACATTCAGGAACTCCCTCTCCGGACCTTCAGGGGACGGGATCATGCCCCCCGGGATGAAACGGGTGGCAGCGACCCAGACGACGGAGGGCCATCCATCCGCCCCGACCGAGGCCGTGACGGAGAATGGCCTGCCGAGCATACTCCGAACACGTCGGAGTAAACCGGCACACCGCCGGGGTATATCGCGAAACGGCCTGGTACATCGAGATCAGGAGGACCGCTCCCCGACTGAACAAGCCGGGCTTGCGACCTCCCGAACCAGGCCGGCCCTTGCAGCCAGGCTGAGAAAGGTTGTCTCCAAAGCCTGAAAGGCTGCGCCCAGGGCCGCCGGACGCGCCAGGATGATCAGGTCCCATCGCGCGGCAAGTTTCTCCTGGTTCAAACGATAGACCTCTCGAAGACGACGACGGATCCGGTTGCGAACAACTGCAGACCCGAGCTTCTTGCTCACGCAGAAGGCCACGCGCCGACCCGCTCGAGGGCGCTTGAGACAGTACAGAACCAGGTGCTGCCCTGCCACTGACCGCCCCTGACGGAAGACCCGATCGAACTCCCTGGGTTTCTTGAGGGTCTTCAAGCGGTCAGGTACCAACGCTAGGCCGAGAGGCGCTTGCGACCCTTCCGACGGCGACGAGCCAGCACGCCACGCCCACCCGGGGTGGACATCCGTGCAAAGAACCCGTGGTTGCGCTTCCGGCGCAGACGCTTGGGCTGATAGGTCCGCTTCATGAGTGGTTCCTCCAGACTTCCCCAACCAGGCAGTCCATCGACTCCCGGCCGGAACGAAGACAAAAAGCTGAGCCGCGCTTGCTCTCGCAGCCCCGAAAGTATAGGCGCCCCGGAAAACCCTGTCAACATGGATGTTGAGCCCCCCGGGGTCGACCCCTGGAAGTCGAGCCGGGCCAGGGAGGCTCCTGGAAAAAATCCGGGAGCTGGCCCGACTTGGGACCGTCAGACCGGACTCCGGTTCCGGCTCTGGGGAAGACCCAGGATCCCTGTCCGGCGCCCCTTGAGGAGGGGAACTCGGGACCCGACACAGTCCGACCCTCGGAAAAGACTTCGGTCCGACTCCGGACGCAAGTCGGAAGAGTCTTCCAGAAAGCCCGAAAAAACGGGCTCGAAACAAACTGCTCCAGGCCCCGGGCAGACCGGAAAGAAGCGGGTGTCCGACCCGGATCGGACCTTGTCGGTGTGGATAAACCTGTGAAAGCTGTGGAAAACGCTTCTGTGACAGACCAGGTCCGTCACGGATTTCATGCCGATCCCGACGGGATTTCATCCACTTATCCACAGCCCGGACAGGCGATCTGTGGACATGTGGACGGCGATTCGATGGAGTTTCGGAAGGAAGCCCCGGCTGAAAATCCGAAACCGGGCCGCACTGCGAGGGCTCCGTTCCCGGAACGCTCCCGGAGTGCACAGCCAGGAGGCACCGCGCGTGGACGAGATCGAACTCGTCCGGGTCCAAACCTGCAAGCCCTTCAGAAGTTCCCAGACCCCCGAGCACAGACATGCCGGACAGACATAGAGACCGGCGCACCAGACAACCCGGTACCGTTCCGACTCCCTCAGGAGATCCTCAGAGGAGGCCCGGAGGCTCAGGGCCTCCGACCCTGCTGTCCTTGCGCCTCTTCAGAGGCTGGGAAATCCGTGGGCTTGGAATGTAGAAGGAGGAACCCGATGTCAGACCACGCCCTCGCTGGCGAACCCGATCTCCAGGAGATCTGGACTCGCTGCCTGAGCTGTGTCGACGCCCCGGTCCGATCGATGCTCAACGACGCCCAGCCCCTCTCGCTGGACGGACCCCGATTCCAGGTGGGACTCCCCCCGTTCCAGAGGGACTTCTTGACCAGGTCCGACCACAAGACGCTCCTGGACTCGATCCTCCGGGAGATCATGGGCAAGGATCTGATCCTGGAGTTCGTGGCGACCGAGCAGATCACCCCGGCCCCCCGCCAGACCCGGAAGCCCTCCCCCTCGGTCGAGATGTCCTCGACCGAGAGACCACCCTTGAACTCGGAATTCAGCGGAACACCCCTGCGCGCCGACCTGACCTTTGAATCCTTCGTCCGGGGCTACTCCAACAGCCTGGCGGCGGCGGCGGCCCAGGCCGTGGCCGACAGCCCGGCCAAGGCCTTCAATCCTTTGTTCATCTACGGCGGGGTTGGTCTGGGCAAGACCCACCTCATGAATGCGATCGGCAACGTCGTGCTGACCCGCAACCGTCGGAAGAAGGTCGTCTACATCGCAGCGGAACAGTTCGCCAACGAACTGATCGACTCCATCCAAGAATCCCAGATGAAGGAGTTCCGCCGCAAGTTCCGCAACGTCGATGTCCTGCTGATCGACGACATCCACTTCCTGATCAACAAGGAACGGACCCAGGAAGAATTCTTCCATACCTTCAACGAACTGCACGCCAACAACAAGCAGATCGTCATGTCCAGTGACCGGCCCCCAAAGCAGATGCCCACTCTGCAGGATCGCCTCCGCTCCCGATTCGAATGGGGCATGATTGCCGACATCCAACCGCCCGACCTCGAGACCCGCGTCGCCATCCTGCGCAAGAAGGCGGAAATCGGAGCCATGCCGGTCGGTCAGGACGTACTGACCTTCATCGCCGAGAAGTTCCACTCCAATGTCCGCGAACTCGAAGGTGCCCTGACCCGGGTCGTGACCTTCTGCTCGCTCACCGGGCGGTCCCTGACCGTCCACAACGCCACGGAGGCCCTCCAGGAGATCCTCAAGGATGGAGACCTCAAGGTCCTGGACGTCCCAAGCATCAAGAAGGTTGTCTGTGAATACTTCGGGATGACCCACGAAGAACTGATCGGGAAGCGTCGGGATCAAAGAATCGTCCGACCCCGCCAGATCGCCATGTACCTGTGCAAGGAGATGACCGACGCCTCCTATCCCGAGATCGGAGCCCACTTCGGCCAC